>CAIWOY010000253.1 GCA_903914415.1 uncultured Phycisphaerales bacterium
CGGGCTGGTGGCGCACGGTAGCGCGCCGTTCCGGCTTCTGGAGCTGGCTCCGGGCGCCATTCGCCGATCACACCGCGCGATTCCCCAAAACGGCGCTCGCCGCGTAAGCGAACACCGAAAACGGACTTCTACAACGGACTGCTGAGCGTCGAAAGCCGCCATCGGCCGCTGATGGCCCGTGGCTCGTCGGCCTGCTGGGCTGCCGCCCGGCCGTTCGTTCCGGCTAGGCGGGATTGGCTTCCGGCGCCGGCTTCACTGGGATCGGCTGCACAACCAGGTCCCGATACGTACCCCCAAGGGCCATCCGGCTGGAGTCGGCGTGCGCTTCCTCCTCGGTCTCGTAGCGCCCAAGCGTCACCGTAAGGCCGTCGGTCGCCGTGCCGCGCAAACGCCAATGCTTCGGGAGGTTCCACTTGGGGTACGATCTCGTCGGCATGTGTTTACTCCGCATCATCGGGCCGCGGAACAAGGCGGGGGGGGAAGGCGAAGGCCGCCTGCGCGGCGTTCGCCCACCGCCCTGTCACTGACTGCGCTCGGGTGACGAGCGCGGGCGCCTGGTTAGCGCCGCCCGTAGGTGCCGCGGCTTTCACGCGGCTTGGCTTCATTCACAGTTAGCGCGCGGCCGTCGTGGTCCTGGCCGTTCAGCGCGGTGATGGCTTTGGTGGCCTCTTCGTCGGTACCCATTTCCACGAACCCGAAGCCCTTGCTGCGGCCGGCGTCGCGGTCCTCGCACACCATTGCGTTCTGCACGGCTCCGTGCGGCGCGAAAAGCTGCTCGAGGTCCGCGCTCGTGACGGTGTAGCCCAGGTTCCCAACATACAGTCTCTTACCCATTCTGCTCTCGCTTTTTCCAAAGCATGGCTGCGACCCGTTGTTTGACTTTCAGGGTCGCGTGTCTGAAAGCGGCCGAAGTTCCGGCCGAGAAGGTAGGTGGGTGATCAAGGAAGTGCGGGACAGGTACAAGCGTCGCGAACGACCCGGTTCAGCAAACCGACCGTCAGAAGTATAGCACGGCGCGCGGCTCGAAGATACCCCGCTGCCGACTATTCTGCGCAGAATCGCAGAAATACTCCGCTCGCGGCGGCGTGCCCCGCGCAAATCCCGCGCCCGCGGCCTGTGATCGCACGACCACCGGCGCCGCCGGTGGAGATCCAGGGTGGGGAATCCGTTCCCGGGAGGAAGTCGGATTCGCGCCGCGCGGCCTAGCGCTTCCTGGTCTCACGGAACACCGGCGGCTCGGCGAGCGTGAAGATGACGACCTCTTCCCCGGTGGCGGTGCTGATATCGTGATGCAGGCTCACGGGTTTGAAGCCCGTGATGTCGTAGACCATTTTCTCCAGGACCGGCCGCGCAGTTTCGATCAGTTGCGTCCGGACCTGTTTGAGCAGGTCCCGTCCCCTTTCCGACGGCAGCGATCCGGCGAGTTGCTGCTCCGCCGCGGTCAGAACGCCCTGCAGACGGACCACGAGCAGATCGCCGATCAGATGGGTCCGAATGTCTTTCGGCCCGCGGCCCATGTATTCCTGCTCGAACCGTCTGACCCCTTCGCAGATGGCCGCTTCGATTTCTCCCTGCGTCTTCATCGCAACCTCGGCCGCGACCACATCCCAGGTCACCGGCTCGCGCCGAGACGTGCCGCACCACCGGCACAACGTCGTTGCCTTCCCCGGGGCAGCACTCACCCGGTTCGCTTTCAGCTTATCGCCCTGGAGGGGGCGGACCAAACCGACTTGCAGGTACCACCGTGATCTTCGCCGGCAGAAACGAGCGGCGATGCCGCCTGGTAGACCGGCGGCCTACCACTGATCGGGCGACCGCACGATGCTCACGGTTTTCTCGCGGTCGATAGGTAAGCAACCGCATCCAAAGGGACTCAGAGCGTATCCAGCGGGATCGAGAGGGACTTGACGGTGACGCGTAACCCTCGATAATAGCAGCTAGATACGTTGCGGGCGTAATTCAGTGGTAGAATGCCAGCTTCCCAAGACGCGCACGCACGACTTTCCTCTCTGACCAAGTCGCTTGTAATTATATTATTTACAAACACTTATGTTGATCGGCCCAGGCCGGCGCGCGGGACGATTATTCGCCTCATGTAGTGCAGAGTCGACCGGAAACGTAGTGGCGAACATTGTCCTAACTATCGCGAAGAATTCGCCATCCTCTGTGAGAGCGTGCGGGTGGCTGGGAGAGCGCTTGACGTTGGGAATGCCTTGGATAAAATCACAGTCAAATGTTCATAAGTGACGGTACTTCTATCCGGGCGGCCTGAGCGTGGACGTTCCAGAGAAGACGCGAGAGGCGGTGCGTCGGCTGTGCAGCGAGCGCGGCGGCGTCATCCGCACGGCGCATGCCATCAGGATGGGGATACACCCGCGGACGTTCTACGCGCTGCGCGACGTTGGTTTCCTGGAGCGCATGGAGCGTGGCCTCTACCGCCTGGCCGAGCTACCGGAGATTGGCCAGCCCGATCTCGTGACCGTCGCGCTAAAGGTGCCATCCGGCGTTGTGTGTCTCATCTCAGCCCTAGCGTTTCATGAACTCACGACGCAGATCCCGCACGAGGTTTCGATTGCGCTCCCGCGCCACAGCGAGCTGCCGAGGCTCCGTTTTCCGCCGATCCGTGTCTACTGGTTCTCTGCCAACGCGATGAAGGCGGGTGTCGAAACGCATACGCTGGACGGCGTGCCCATTCGCGTCTTCGCCGCTGAGAAGACCCTTACCGACTGCTTCAAGTATCGCAACAAGCTCGGGCTCGATACAGCTGTGGAAGGACTGCGGCTCTACCGGGAGCGCAAGCGGCTCAACATTGATGCACTGATGCGATACGCTGCAATCGACAGAGTGCAGAACGTGATGCGGCCCTATCTGGAGGCGGTGCTCTGAAAGCACGGCGCGTCCAAGACGTCGCGACATCGGTTCGCCAGCGCCTGCTGAACCAGGCCAAGGCGACCAACCGGCCCTTCAACGAACTGCTTCAACACTACGCGATGGAGCGGTTCCTCCACCGCTTGTCCACGTCAAAGCATGCGGACCGATTCGTTTTGAAAGGTGCGCTGCTGCTGCGTGTCTGGAACGCACCCGCGGTGCGCCCCACGATGGACATCGACCTGCTGGGCAGAACGAGCAACGACCCCGCGGCGCTCACACGAGTCATTCAGGATATTTGCCGCCAGTCCGTTAGCGCAGACGGCTTGCAGTTCGACGCCGAAAGCGTTGTGGCACAAACGATGGCCGAAGAAGCTGATTACCAAGGCGTGCGTCTCCGATTTCGCGGTAGCCTGGGCACGGCGAAAATCACGATGCAGATCGACGTAGGCTTGGGGGACGTGATCACCCCACAGCCCTCGCTGGTTGACTATCCAACTCTCTTCGGCGACCCGGCACCGCGGGTGCTTGCCTATCCACGCGAAACGGCCGTAGCCGAGAAATTCCAGGTCATGCTCCACCGCGCCCAACTCAATAGTCGCCTGCGCGACTACTACGACATCTGGTTGCTGTCACGCAGCTTTGCCTTCGATGGCGAGCTGCTGGCCAGCGCGATTCAGAAGACGTGTGAACGCCGCGGAACCGAGATTCCGGTAGAGCCCATCGCGTTGACCGTTGCCTTCGCGGAGGACCCAGCCAAGCAGACGCAATGGGCGGCGTATCGTCGAAAGAGCCAACTCGAACAAGCGCCGCAACAGCTCAGTGACGTCGTTCAGGCCGTCGCCAAACTCCTCAGCCCGATTTCGCGTGCGCTCGGGTCGGGACAGCGCTTCGGCGGCACATGGCAACCGCCAGGGCCATGGACGAGCAGCTAGGCGTCGTCGGCCATCGGTTGGAGCTTGAGGTGGAGGAAGTCGAAACGGTGCTTGATCTGGTTCTGACGCGCAGCGGACATCTGATGTTGTCCGAGCTTGCCGAGGATGGCGCGGGCGATGGGCTATCGGAAGCGGCGGGGGCTGCGCTTCGTGACGCGTCCAAGCGTGGGACTGGTGAGCTGTTCTTGTGCCTCGTAACGCTGCCGGAGCCGGCGACGATACCGCCGGTGTTTGTGTTCTGGCGCGGACTGGGCGAGCGGTACCTGACCGAGCTGTGCCACGTTCCTGAGCCTGCCGAGAATTTGAAGCAGCCGCTGGCCGCGCCGCTGGACGAAATCGCAGAGATGGTCGCCGCGGCACCGCCGATGCGGGGCGGCGAATACCTGCGCACCGAGACGCTCGCGGGCCTGTGGCAGCAGCTCGATGCCGACGTACGGCGCGACATCGCGGCCGGGCCGGGCGGGCTGGGCGAATGGCTGCAACGGCGGATTCCGACCTGGCATCGCGTCGGCCGCGTGTGTTTTCACCTGGCAGAGAACAAGCGCGACGCCGAGTGCCCGTTCGCCTTTCTGGCGACGTACGCGCCGAAGCTGCTCGATGGCGGCCGCGTGCAGTATCAGCCGCTCGGCCGCGCTCTCGAGCAATATGCGGGCGCGAAGAACCGCAAGCTGCTGGTGCACCTGCTGACGCCCGTGCAACGCGCAGCGGATCGGTGTACGTGGGTCAAGGAGTTGGTCGACAGCGGCGAGGTGTTTCATCCGCTGCGCTGGACGCCGAGCGAAGCGCATCGACTGCTGCGCGACATTCCCGTGCTCGAAGAGAGTGGCTTGCTGGTGCGTGTCCCCAACTGGTGGACCAAGCGGCCGCCGCGCGTGCGGGTCGGCGTGTCGATCGGCAACCAGCGCGTCTCGCAGTTCAGCGTGGATGCGATGTTGGATTTCCAGGTGGATGCGACGCTCGACGGCGAACCGCTCACGCCAGAGGAGTGGCGCCGCATTCTCGATGGGGCCGACGGACTAGTGCTGCTAAAGGGGCAATGGGTCGAGGTCGACCGCGAGAAGCTGCGACAGACGCTGGCCCACTGGAAGCGCGTGGAGCAGGAAGCTGGCGAGGACGGTGTGTCGTTCCTGCAAGGCATGCGACTTTTGGCGGGAGCGTCAATCGACGCCGACACGTCAGCTTTGCTGGAGGGACAGGATGCTGCCTGGGCGGAGCTGCATGCGGGGGATTGGCTTGCGCAGTTGCTACGGGAGATCCGTCAGCCAGAGAGCGCGGATGTCGTAGTGCCACCGCCGGAGCTGCGCGCGACGCTGCGGCCGTATCAAGAGACGGGCGTCAAATGGTTGTGGCTGCTGACGCGACTGGGGCTGGGCGCCTGCTTGGCCGACGACATGGGATTAGGCAAGACCATCCAGGTGCTCACGCTGATGCTGATGCTGAAAAAGCAGCTCAGGGCGGACAGCACGCGGCCGGCACTGCTGGTCCTGCCGGCGTCGTTGCTCGCAAACTGGAAGGCGGAGATTGAGCGGTTCGCCCCATCGCTGCGCTGCCTGTTCGTCCATCCCTCGCAAACGAGGCCGACCGATCTGGCCGCGCTGGCGAAAGACCCTGACCGCGCCCTGGCCGGCATGGATGCGGTGCTGACGACATACGGGACGCTCACGCGGCTGGAGTGGCTCGCCGGCGTCGGCTGGTCGATCGTGGTGCTCGACGAAGCCCAGGCGATCAAGAACCCCGGCACGCGGCAGGCCCGCGCGGCCAAGCAGCTCAAGGCCGGCGCCCGGATCGTCCTGACCGGCACGCCCGTGGAAAACCGGCTGACCGACCTGTGGTCGATTTTCGACTTCCTTTGCCCGGGCTTGCTCGGTTCAGTCAAGGCGTTCGGGGGTTTCGTCCGCCATCTCGAGGATCGCTCGGCCGACCAGTACGGCCCGCTGCGCAAGCTCGTGGCTCCCTACATCCTGCGGCGGCTCAAGACCGACAAGTCAGTTATCGCCGACCTCCCGGACAAGGTGGAGCAAACGGCGTTCTGCCATCTCAGCAAGAAGCAGGCGGTGTTGTACGAAGAGTCGGTTCGCCAACTCGGCGACGCGCTGGAACAACAAGGCGAGGGCATCGCCCGGCGCGGCGTCATCCTCGCGTTCATCCTGCGGTTCAAGCAGATTTGCAATCATCCGGACCAGTGGCTTGGGGCAGGCGCCTACGTTGCCGAGGAGAGCGGCAAGTTCCACCGCGTCCGCGAGCTATGCGAGGAGATCGCCAGCCGCCAGGAAAAGGCCCTCGTGTTCTCCCAATTCCGCGAAATGACCGAGCCCCTGGCCGCGTTTCTTGCCACGCTTTTTGGCCGCAGCGGCCTGGTGCTGCACGGCGGCACGCCCGTCGTCAAACGCAAGCAACTCGTGGACCGGTTCCAGAGCGAGATCGGCCCGCCGTTCATGGTCCTGTCGCTCAAGGCAGGCGGCACGGGGCTGAACCTGACGGCCGCATCGCACGTGATCCACTTCGACCGTTGGTGGAACCCGGCGGTCGAGAACCAGGCCACGGACCGCGCGTTTCGCATCGGGCAAACGCGCAACGTGATGGTTCACAAATTTATGTGCCAGGGTACTATTGAGGAGAAGATTGACGCGCTCATCCGCGACAAGACCGCCTTGGCCGGCGAGATTCTCGCGGAGGGCGTGCCCAAGCTCGTGACGGAGATGGGCGATGCGGAGTTGCTCAATCTGGTTCGCCTCGACATCAACCGTGCCATGGAGGACTAACTAATGGCGTGGGGTTGGGGCTGGCGGCCGTATGTATCCGTGGGGCAGCGCCGAGCGCAGGCCTTTCTTGAGATGGAGAAGCTTCGTAAGAAGGGCGCGAACATCCAGCCGGTGACGATCGCCGGGCGCCAGATCGCGCGCACCTTCTGGGGGCGATCCTGGTGCGAGCACCTGGAGAAGTTCAGCGACTTCGAGAACCGCCTGCCGCGCGGCCGGACTTACGTGCGGAACGGCTCCGTGTGCCACCTCGAGATCAAGCCGGGCAAGATCGCCGCGAAGGTCAGCGGATCCGATATCTACGACGTTTCGATCGACATCAAGGCGCTCGCGAATGCGCATTGGAAGCGCGTGCGCGCGTCCTGCGCCGGCCAGGTGGCGTCGCTGCTGGAACTGCTGCAAGGCAAGCTCTCCGATCACGTGCTGCGCGTCGTCACGGATCGAGACCAGGGCCTGTTCCCCAAGCCGAACGAGATCAGCATGGACTGCTCCTGCCCGGACTGGGCGGGCATGTGCAAGCATGTCGCCGCGGTGATGTACGGCATCGGCGCGCGGTTCGACGAAAAGCCCGAGTTGCTGTTTCTCCTGCGCGGCGTCGATCACAACGAGCTGATCTCGAAGGCGACCGCTAAGTCGGTCATCGCCAAGACGTCGAAAACTGGCCGACGAACGCTCGACGAGCAACGGATCACCGAGGTATTTGGAATCGACGTTGCACCGCCGGCCGACGCCTCCTCGAAAACGCCCGCCGCGAAGCCCCGACGAGTGCGCGGGGCGGACGGGAATTTGTCATCCGGGACATCGGGGCGCAGGCGGCGCGCGCGAGCAGTCGGTCCAGCCGTCGCCCGTGACGCAAGTCGGCGCGCAGGCACGCGTCGCAAGCAGTCTCCGTAAGTACGGCGGTCCTCGGTTCCAGGTGTGCCTGAGAATGCCAGGTTTTCGAGCCGGACGTCTCGTTCGACCGCGTTTTCTGAGCCCTGAGGCTTGCTTTCGGACCCCGGATCGGTACTTTGTAGTGCATGCGGTCGATCCATCGTCCTGGATCGACCGAAATGTAGTGCAACGCGTTCAAAACACGCGTCTTGCGGGCGTAATTCAGTGGTAGAATGCCAGCTTCCCAAGCTGGACGTCGTGGGTTCGAATCCCATCGCCCGCTGTGAAGTATAATACGCTTCACGATTGATTCTTGCGCGCTATTAGGCGCGTGTTAGAACAATTGTAACACTTCACCCGTCTGCAAGATTTTCTGATATTTTTGCAGCTTAGCCCTTGCGCCGGGAGCGCGCACGCGCGTATATCCTCGCCATGCGCAGCACGGCGACGCGTTCGGACGCGCTGGACAAGCTGGTGGC
>CAIWOY010000254.1 GCA_903914415.1 uncultured Phycisphaerales bacterium
CAACGGCGATTGCACCGCCGACGGGAACGTCACGTTCGCGGACATCGACCCGTTCGTGGCCAGGATCGGCCATCCCTGTCCGTAAGCGCCGGGCGCGACCGCGTAGTCGGTTGAAGTAGGTTATCTCAGCAGGCCGGTGGAGAACTCCACCGGCCTGCTGCGCAGTACGCGGACGATCGGAGGCGAGGAAGCCGCCGGCAGTGGATGCCGTGAAAAGCCGGAATGAGCGTGCGGGGCCGTCAGCACCCGCCGGGGGCCGCGGGCAAATCGAAAGCCATTGCCACGCTGGAGGGGAGCACGGGATACTCGATGCGGTGGCGATAAACGTCGAACCGGTTGCCATCCCAGCCCAGGCGCTCAAACACATAGCGCCCCAACTCGGCGTACCGGGGATAATCGGACGAATACAGGACGGACGGTCCCTTGCCAAGATAGGCGGCGGGCTCCGACGGACCCAGACGGCGCCATTCTTCACAGGAATGGGGGGCGGTTACCTCGCCGAGATGCTGCGCGCAGGTAAACGCGAGCGGCGCAAGCCGTCCGAACGTGTCTTCGTGCACGAGCAGATCGAGGAGCAGCACCTCGCACGGTACGCGCACTTTGGCGTTGTTTGCGCCGAGGCGATTCCCGGCGTCGCGGTAGCGCGGGACAGCCGCGCGCGCGACGTGCCCTTTGACGCAGTCGATGGCCGCTTGCTTCCCGACGCCGTTGCTGATTAAGACGCTGCAAACCGTGCCCGGCTCCGTCTCGACGGCTCGAAACTGCGGCAGTGGGTGGGTGCAAAACTCTCGCAGCAAGTCGAGTCCGTGCGTCCGATCGACCGTCGGATCGAGCGGTTCCCGGCGGAGATCCAGAACCGTGCCGTCGTCGTCCGTCGTGTATGTGCGTGAGACGACCAAAGGGGCGTCGGGCCGCAACTGCCGGAGGGAGAGGAACCCGTCAAGACCCGCGATGTCCAACATCCGCGGGTTGCTCGCGGGCTGCGCAAACATGCACTTGAACTGGGTCCGGGCCTGAACTCCGTAGATGTGTGCGTTGGCCCGAAACGCCGCCCGGCAGTGTTGCAGCGTAATCTGCCGCGCATCCTCGCCGGCGGCGAGCGAACTGACCATCGAGTCAAAACCGGTCCGATTGCCGGCATGGTTGGCCACCAAGCGTTCGAACTGGGCGGTGGCCTGTGTGGCCGCCCTGACGAGCCCCTCATCGATGCCGGTCATGCGCGCCGCCTTCAGAAACGTGCGCATCGCGCCGAGCCCTGGCACAAACGGTCCGGCCGCGAGCGAGCCGGAGGCGTTGACGACCTTAAGAAGTTTCCAGCTCAACTTGGCGTCAATCCGCAGTGTTCGCTGCAAGTCCCCTGGCTTGGCCACATGCTCCGGCAGGCTCGCGATGATGTCGGCGATCGCGGTGCGCAGCGTCTGTAGGACCCGGTCCGCCTCGGTCGCGAAACCGAGGTCTTCGGGAGGGCTCTCCTCCGCGCCGCCGTCGACCGTTCTCTGGCACGAAACCAAACTCATGAAGTCACCTTCCCGTGCTTAAAGGCGGTAACTGGCTGCCATATATCACGATAGGCGCAGCCGCGCCCCGCACCACACATAGTGTAGCCTGTGCATCCCGCACGTGCAACCACGCTGAGAAGTTTTTCCCGCTCAAGTCCCATAAATAATGCCAGATTGTAATCTAGCAAAAGCGCTGGAAATTCTTGACACCGCCTTGGCCGAGCATTATTCTGGGTATCTGAAGGCGGCGGAAATCCGGGGCGTTCGCGTGGATGCCCCGGCGTCGCGGCAGAACGGCGCTGTGTTCGGATTGCTGCCGGCGAGCTTCATCTGCTCCTTCCTTAGCAGTCCGCCGCAGAACTTGATTTCCAGCGGGTTTCACGCGGCGACGCGGCGATCATGACCAACGAACGTCGGCCAGTCCATGATCGCGGGAATGGCCGTCCAACGTCGCAGACGCGCCAC
>CAIWOY010000255.1 GCA_903914415.1 uncultured Phycisphaerales bacterium
CAACGGCGATTGCACCGCCGACGGGAACGTCACGTTCGCGGACATCGACCCGTTCGTGGCCAGGATCGGCCATCCCTGTCCGTAAGCGCCGGGCGCGACCGCGTAGTCGGTTGAAGTAGGTTATCTCAGCAGGCCGGTGGAAAACTCCACCGGCCTGCAAGAGGCAGTTGGAGGATGTTCATGAGCGGCCGGGCGACGGAGCCCGGCGCTGCCGGGCGGAAGGTCGGGTGACCCAGGCCGGCGGCGGTGATTTGGGATCGACGTGGATCGCTCGATTGTTGGTGACCTGTTTACAGGAGGAGCTAGGAATGAGACGTATCGCAGTAGTACTTGTGGCGCTCGGTCTGATGACCGTAGGCGCCATGGCCGACCAGATGTATGCCCGCGGGGATTTCAATGGTTGGGACGCCAACACTCCGATGATGGACAACGGCAACGGGACGTTCTCGGCGGCGATTGATATCTCCAGTCAAACGCCGGGGACACGCTATGGATTCAAGGTCGCCAACGCGGGTTGGAGCATCGCCTACCCGGGGAGCGACGTGCTCGCCACGTACCCCGCCGGGCGTCCGTTCAGCCTGACGGTCTTCTATGAGCCCGCGCCCACCGATCTGCTGGAGGGCTGGCTCCCCCAGACGAACCGGGTCGGCTACACCCCCGGCGGCAATCCCTGGGAACTCGTGGGCGACTTCACCGGTTGGGGCACCAACCCGATCTGGATGGCCAACTTGGGCAACGATTTTTACCGGGCGACTGCCCTGATTCCCACGGCCGCCACCCACGATTTCAAGTTCCGTGGCTCGGCCGACTGGGAAATCTCGATTGGCTCGGACTTCGGCCGGTGGGCTGGCAACGCCCAGTTCGCCTCGTGGGGCGACAACGAGTGGTTCCGCTTCGAGCTGGATCTGCCCCACGGGCGTTATCGTGCGTACAACATCCCCGAGCCGGCGTCGCTGCTGCTGGCCCTGCTCGGGCTGGCGCTGCGTCGCCGCTAGGTGACACGTATCGCACCATGTGCGCGCGGGCGCGGGTCGTTGCGACCTGCGCCCGCCTGTTTATCCGGCCGTCGGCGGAGCGCGCCGGCCCGGCGGGGTGCAGGGCGCTGAAAACGTGGACGGATCGGCGCGCCGGGCCGTACGGGTTCGTCTTCGGTCGGCACGTTCGCGCCGGGTGTAATGATGTTTGCCGGTCGACAGTCGACACGTGCGCTGGAGCTGAGATGGCCTTTCCAAACTCCCTGCGAGGGACAAGCATGAAATCGCGTACGCGCTCGAAGGTCTTGTTGGCGCTGTGCGCCGTGGCCTGGACGACCCCGGTCGTTCTAGTCGCCGCCACGCACGACAACAACGTCGAGTGGAACGGCATTAGCCATATCGACTGGCTGGACCGCGCGCCGCGCTGTCCGATCAACGGCGAGAGCTTCACGGTCTCGTTCCAGACGTGGCACTTTGACCTCACGGCCGCGCGGGTGTACGTGAACGCGGGGTCGCCGGTCTGGGTGAATGCGCAGTTCGCCACGCTACGCGGCCCGTACGACGTGTGGACGGCGACGATTCCGGCCACGTCGCCGACCACTTCGCTGCAATACTACTTCGAGCTGACGGACGGCACGGACACCGACTATCTCGGCCCCAACGGCATGTCGGACAATGCGCCGGCCAGCGGCTGGGTGGTGAACTTCGCAACCCTCCTGCACGCCCCGCTCGGGGCAACGCTGACGAGCGACGGCGGGGCGGTTTTCAAGGTGTGGGACCCCAACGCGACGACGGCCAACGTGGCGGGGGAGTTCAACGGCTGGAGCACGACCTCGCTGCCCATGACCAAGAGCGGCGCCTACTCCACGCGGAAGGTCGCACCGCCGGTCACCAACTACCAGAAATACAAGTACGTCTTCAACTACGTCCCCAACGGCGGCACGTGGAAAACCGATGCCCGCGGGCGGGCAATGGATCAGGGGGCTAACGACAACACGATCATCATCAACCCCGCGGCCTACACCTGGCAGGATGCGGCCTTCACCACGCCGCCGTTCGAGGAAATGGTTATCTACGAGTTGCACGTGGGCACGTTTTCGGGGCGGAACGACGGCCTGAACCGCATGGGGCGGTTCCGCGACATCGTCGACACGCATCTGAATCATCTGCTCTACCTGGGCGTGAACGCCATCGAGCTGATGCCCGTGACCGAGTTCGACTACTACGAATCCTGGGGCTACAACCCGATCGACAACTGGGCGCCCGAGAACGCCTACGGCAGCCCGGACGACTACAAATACACGATCGACAAGCTGCACCAGAACGGCATCGGCGTCCTCATGGACGTGTGCTTCAACCACTTCTCCAGCGGCGGAAACTACCTCTGGTATTACGACCCCACCCAGATCTATTTCGACAATCCCCCGGTCGACACGCCGTGGGGCTCGCAGGCGGCGTTCTGGCGGAGCGAGGTGCGGGACTATTACGCGGACGCCGTGCTGAACTGGCTTGAGGAGTACCGCGTCGACGGGTTCCGCATGGATGCGACGCGCTACATGCGCAACAACTACATCTTCGAGGGCGGGTATCCGGACGGCTGGGGGCTGATGCAGCGCATCAACAACAACATCGACGCCCGTAAGGTCCAGGCCGTCTCGATCGCCGAGGAGCTGCCCAACGACACGTGGATCACCAGGTCCACTGGTGCTGGCGGCGCGGGCTTCGACGCCCAGTGGCACATGCTGTTCCGCGATAACGTGCGCGGCGCCATCTTCGCCGCCGCGTCCGGGGACCCCAGCATGGCATCTGTGCGCGACGCGATCAACGACCCGAACTACTTCAGCAAGACGCAGCTCGTCCGCTATGTCGAGAGCCACGACGAAGCCGGCAACGGCTCGCGCCTGGGCCCGGTGATCGACAGCACGGATTCGTACAGCGTGTGGGCCAAGGGCCGCTCGAAGCTGGCGCAGGGGCTGACCATCCTGACCCCCGGCATCCCGATGTTCCTGATGGGCGGCGAGTGGCTGGAGGACACGCAGCTCGGCAGCGGCGTCAACAACCGCATCGACTGGAGCAAGGCCGTGGGCCGCGCTCCGATCGTGCAGTTCTTCCGCGACGTCATCAACATACGCCGGAGCAACTGCGGGTTCCGCTCCGACGCGTCGTACGGCGTATACCAGGTCGACGATACCAGCAACGTCCTCGCCTTTTGGAAGGGGTCCGGCCAGGAGCTGGTCGTGGTCGCAAACTTCAGCAACAACAACTACGCCGGCTACAACCTCGCGTTCCCCCATGGCGGCACGTGGTACGAGATCCTGAACAGCCAGGCCCTGGATTACCTGGGCAACGGTTGGGGCAACGGCGGGTCGGTGTACGCCGGCGGCACCGGGCCGTACATCGCCTCGATCACGATTCCGCAGATGGGTCTGCTGGTCTTTCGGCTGGAAGATCCGTCCGGCCGCAGTGCCGATCTCGATTACGACGGGGACGTCGATGTGCGCGACTTTGCGGTCTTCCAGCAGAGTTTCGCGCAGCGCGGCTGCGGGCTGGCGGCGGACTTGCGCGAGAACGGCCGCGTGGACGGCGACGACTTCGCCGAGTTCGGCCTGCAGATGGGCGGGCCGGGCAACTGAGCGCGCGGCTGGTATTGCGTAACCTGGTGTCCATGCTGAAGACTCCATCCGCCGTGGTTTGGGCAACGGGCGAGGGCTTGAGCTGGCTGGGTGGGCCGAGCGCGTGACGCGCGGATTGGAGCGGACGGCCTCCTGCGCGGGGTTTTTTCCGCATGAGCGCGTGGCCGACCTGCGGGCCGCGTTCGTCGGGCCGACATCGGAGTTCGGAATAGTGGGTCGCGTCACGCAGCCCGTGCGTATCGGTGATGCAGGCCGCCGACCTGCGGAATCGCGATCACGTGGTCATCGCTCGGGGGTTCGACCTTTCGGGGAAGCGGCGCGTTCCGAACAAGCGACAGGTACGTTCGAGCCTCGTGGTGGTACGCGGAGCATTACATCGCCGCCCTCGCCCGGCAAGCTGCCCCGCTAAGTGACCGGTGATACTCGCCTCCCACGGCGGTTTCAGAGGAAGTTCGACGCCGGCCGTGAGCGCGAGGCTCCAGCCGAGCCACAGCTTGGGCCGCTACTTCGGCGTCGCCGCGTGCAGCACCATGCCGCCCACCGCAGGCACACGCAGATGCAGCTTGTGCTCCGTCGGCTCCACCAGCCCCGTGGCGTTGAACACGCCCTTCCACTTGTTCGGTGCGGTCAGCGGCAGCGGTACGACGACCTCGCGCTCCGCGTCCGACGCGTTCAGCACCACGACAAGCTGCTCGTCGCGATCGCCCCGCAGGAACGCCCACACGTCGTTCTCGTCATCCGTCAGCAGCGTCCGGTACACGCCCGTCTGCAACGCCGGGTGCGCGTTCCGCAGCGCAATAATCTTCTGGTAGTACACCAGTTGATCCTTCATCACGAAGTTCTCTTCCGGCTTCTCGTACGGCTGGAGGTCTTCCCACAGCATCGGCTTGCGGCCCGTCGGGTCGGCCGCGCCCCACATTCCGACCTCGTCGCCGTAGTACACCATCGGCGCCCCGAGGTACGTCATCTGCAGCAGCGCGGTCAGCCGCGCCCGCGTGTACTCCGCCGCCGCCGGCTTGGCGTTGTTGTAGTGCGGCGCGTCCCCTTGCGCGCGGTTGAGTTCGTTGTACTTGCGATCCGGATTCAGCGCCATGGACGCCATCCGGTCCGTGTCGTGGCTGTCCATCAGGTTCTGCATGACCAGCGTCGCTTCGAGCGGATACGCCAGCCGCAGCTCGCGCAGCCGCCGGTCGAGCTCGCTGGGCGTGATCTTCAGCTTCTTGTTGAAGACCCATTCCACCGTGGGCCGCGCAAACTCGTAATTCATCACCGCGTCGAAGTGCGTCCCGTCCAACCAGCTATCCGCCCGGTCCCAGATCTCGCCCGTGATATACGCCTCCGGCTTAGCCGACTTGACGACCTTCCGCCACTCGACCCAGAACGGCGCCGCGATCTCGTTCGGCACGTCCAGCCGCCAGCCGTCGATGCCGTCCTCCGGCTTCCCGTCCGGCGCCAGCCAGCGCCGCGTCACGTTGAAGATGTGCTCCTTCGCCGCCTCGCTCGCCAGCCCGGTCTTGCTCTTCTTGAACACCGGCAACGCGTCGAACCCGAACCACCCCTCATACTTGAACGGCTCCCACGACGTGATGTTGAACCAGTCGGCGTACTTCGACTTCTTGCCGTTCCTCTGCACGTCCTGGAACGCCACGTGCGCCGTGCCGACGTGGTTGAACACGCCGTCGATGATGACCTTGAACCCCTGCGCGTGCGCCACCTTCAAGAACTGCAGGAAACGCTTGTCCGTCGCGGTCCATTTCCACGTCGCGGGGTCGTTGAGGTCCTCGGTCGCGGCGACCGCCTCGTAATCCCCGAGCGTGCCGAAGTGGTCGTCGATGTGCACGTACGTCTCGGCGTTGTACTTGTGGTTGCTCTCCGCCTTGAACATCGGCATCAGGTAAAGCGCGTTGACGCCGAGCTGCTTCAGGTACGGCAGCTTTTCCTCCAGCCCGTCCAGGTCGCCGCCGTACTGCCGGTCGAACACGATCCACTTGTAGAACGTCGCGCCCCGCTGCTCCTTCTCGACCTCCCAGGGCGACAGCGTGAACCACGCGCCGGTCCACGGCCGCACCGGCTGGCGGTCGTTCGCCGGGTCCCCGTTGCGGAAACGGTCCACCATGATCTGGTACCAGATCGCGTGCTTCGCCCAGTCCGGCGTGTGAAAAATGTTCTCGGCTGACACGGGAACTCCAAAGCTGTCGGGACCGCTGCCACGCGCGGCCCCATCGGTGAACACGAACGTATAGTGGTATCGGCCATCCCCGCCAGCTCCTGGCGGAAGCTCCACCAACCCCTCCCAAAGCGTGAACAGCGGCCCGCCGTCGATCGACGCCAACTCGACCGTCGCGCCGCCCTCCACCGCCACCTCGACGCGCTCCACGTCGTGTGCCATCGTCCGTACGCGGCACAACGCCTGCGTGCCGGCGATCCGCTGGAAATATAGCGGCAACTCGGACTTGTGCTCGATCCCCAGCGCGTCGATC
>CAIWOY010000256.1 GCA_903914415.1 uncultured Phycisphaerales bacterium
ACTGATGTCCGCCGGTGTTCTGCACGATGAATGGGGAAAGGCTGTGGGTCACCGCTCAATTGAGCGGGCAGCCTGGCTTGGAGAGTCCGAGTACGGCGAACTCGGACTCTTCTTTTTTTGCGCGCGGAGCGGACGGCGAAAGGGGGCCGGACGTTGATCCGCAAAGCGGACCCTACGGGCTGAGAGGAACTACGGCTCGGCAGGAGCCTCGCCATCCCTCGAGCGCCGGGCCGGCGGGCGTCGGTTGACGGTCGTCCGCGGCGGACTACGCTACTTTCTATGGACGCCGAAGACCAAAGCGACCTGCCTGCGACCGATCCACAGGATCACGATCCGATTGAGACCGCCGAGTGGCTGGCGTCGATGGAGGCCGTCCACCATCAGGCGGGGCAGCGGCGCGTCGAGTTCCTGCTCGACCGGCTGCACAAGTGGGCGCTGAAGCGGGAGGTGCCGATCCCGTTCGCGGCCAACACGCCATACGTCAACACGATCCCGCAAGCCGAGCAGCCGCCGTACCCGGGGAACCGGCAGATTGAGCGGCGGATCAAGAGCTTTGTGCGCTGGAATGCGATGGCGATGGTGGTGCGGGCGAACCGGATGGCGGAGGGCATTGGCGGGCACATTTCGACGTATGCGTCGTCGGCCACGCTGTACGAGGTGGGCTTCAACCACTTTTTTCGCGCGGCGACGGAGAATTCGTCGGGCGACCAGATCTTCTTCCAGGGGCACGCGTCGCCGGGGATCTACGCGCGGGCGTATATCGAGCACCGCATCGACGCGCAACACCTGATGAACTTCCGCCGCGAGCTGGCCGCCGGCGGCGGGCTGTCGTCGTACCCGCATCCGTGGTTGATGCCGGAGTTCTGGCAATTCCCGACCGTGTCGATGGGATTGGGGCCGATCAACTCGATCTACCAGGCGCGGTTCAACCGGTATCTGGAAGATCGCGGGCTGCTGCGGACGAGTGGGTCGCGCGTGTGGGCGTTCCTGGGCGACGGCGAGATGGATGAGCCGGAGTCCCTTGGTGCGATTACGCTCGCGTCGCGCGAGCGGCTCGACAACCTGACCTGGGTCGTCAACTGCAACTTGCAGCGACTCGACGGTCCGGTGCGCGGCAACGGCAGCATCATCCAGGAGCTGGAGGCGGCGTTCCGCGGGGCCGGGTGGAACGTGATCAAGGCGATCTGGGGGAGTGATTGGGACCCGCTGTTTGCGGCGGACACGGAAGGGCTGCTGATCGAGCACATGGGGCAGATCGTGGACGGCCAGTGGCAGCGCTACACCGTCGAGCCCGGGTCGTACGCCCGCGAGCATTTCTTTGGTCGCGACCCGCGGATGCTGCAGCTCGTCGATCACCTGACGGACGAACAGATTCGCAGCCTGCGCCTCGGCGGGCACGACCCGGAGAAGGTCTACGCGGCCTACGCCGCCGCGACGGCGCACCGCGGGCAGCCGACCGTAATCCTGGCGCGGACGATCAAAGGCTACGGGCTGGGCGAAGCGGGCGAGGGGCGGAATATCACGCACCAGCAGAAGAAGCTGAACGAGGACGAGCTGCGGGCGTTCCGCGACCGCTTCGAGATCCCGGTCAGCGACGCGGAGATCAACGAGGCGCCGTTCTGCCGGTTCCCCGAGAAGAGCGCCGAGTACGAATACCTCCAGGAGCGGCGGCGGGCGCTAGGCGGCTACGTGCCGCAGCGGAAAGTCCGCGGCGTGCCGCTGGAGGCGCCGCCGCTGAGCCTGTTCGACGAGTTTCTGGCGGGCACGGGCGAACGCAAGGCGGCGACGACGATGGCGATCGTGCGGATGATCGCGCGGCTGATGGCCGATCCGCGGCTCGGCAAGCTCATGGTGCCGATCGTGCCGGACGAGGCGCGCACGTTCGGCATGGAGTCGCTGTTCCGCAGCTACGGCATTTACGCGCACAGCGGGCAGCTCTACGAGCCGGTGGATTCGCACGTGCTGATGCGGTACGAGGAGCGGAAGAACGGGCAGATGCTCGAAGAGGGCATCACCGAGGCGGGGTCGATGGCGTCTTTCCTCGCCGCCGGCAGCGCGTACGCAACGCACGGTCTGAGCACGATCCCGTTCTTCCTGTTCTATTCGATGTTCGGGTTCCAACGGATCGGCGACCTGATCTGGGCGGCGGGCGACATGCGCTGCCGTGGATTTCTGGTCGGCGCGACTGCAGGCCGCACGACGCTCGCGGGCGAGGGGCTTCAGCATCAGGACGGCCATAGCCAACTGCACGCCAGCGTCGTGCCGAACTGCGTCTCGTACGACTGCGCCTTCGCGTACGAGCTGGCGGTCGTCGTGCGCGAGGGCTTGCGGCGGATGCACGAGGCCGGCGAGGACGTGTTCTACTATCTCACAGTGTACAACGAGACGTATCAGATGCCGCCGATGCCGGCGGGCGCAGATGTAGCGGCCGACCCCCGTGTCGGCCTTTCCTCCGTCGAGGAGGGCATTCTCAAGGGGCTGTACAAGTTCAAGGCGGCGGAGAAACCCGCGTTGGGCGGGCGGGACACCCACGTTACGCCGCCGCGCGTGCACTTGTTCGGCAGCGGGCCGCTGCTCAACGAGGCGTTGCGGGCGCAGGGGCTGCTGCGCGAGAAGTACGGCGTGGCGGCCGACGTGTGGAGCGCGACGAGCTACAACGAGCTGTACCGCGAGGCGCTGGCGTGCCAGCGTTGGAACCGCCTGCATCCTGGGCACACGCCGCGCGTTCCGTACGTGGCTCAAGCACTCCGCGACGAGCCCTGGCCGATCGTGGCGAGCTCCGATTTCGTCACGTCCGTGGCTGCGCGCCTGTGTCCGTGGGCACCCGCCGGCCTGACGGTCCTCGGCACCGACGGCTTCGGCCGGAGCGACACGCGAGCGAGCCTGCGCCGGCACTTCGAGACCGACGCGGAGCACATCGCGCTGGTGGCGCTGACCGCGCTGGCCCACACAGGCCGATTCGACGCCCAGAAGCTCCCGGGCGCGATTAAAGACCTCGGCGTCAACCCGGAAGCCCCAAACCCCGCGACCGCGTAAGCAGCGACACGCCGCCCGCCCCGCGGCAAGATGTCGGAAACCGTCGTGTCCTGGGAGGTGCTGCGATGGAATCGTATAGGATTGACTTCGCGTCCCTGCCGTGGGAATCACCCCTGCGCGGCCTGCGCTGCAAGGCGCACCGGCACGACGGGCGGCAACTGCGGCTGGTCGAATACACGCGCGATATGCCGCCGCACTGGTGCGAGAAGGGCCATATCGGCTACATCCTGGACGGGCAATTTGAGATTCGGTTCGAGCAGCAAACGATCGTGTTCCGTCCCGGCGACGGCGTGTTCATCCCGCCGGGCCCGGCCCACAAGCACATGGGCCGAGCGCTGTCCGAGACGGTCCGCGTCGTGTTTGTGGAAGAGGTTTGAACCGCAGGACGCGGCACATGCTGCCGGCTCCGCCCGGGGCCGGCGACGGCTGCGGCGCGGGCGATACCCTGGCGTCGGGCTGAGCTGATCAGTGCTGCTCCAGCGCCGCCCGGGCTGCCTCGGTGGCCTGGCGCAGTTGCTCGTCCAGGTCCGGTTCACCCGGGCTGACCAGATCGCGGCGCTTGAAAACGTAGATGGTCCCGAACTTCGGCAACTCGGCGACGAGCTGGTAGTGCTGGCCGATCCACCCGGCGATCTTGAAGGGCGTGGGACGGCCCCCGCGCTGGATGCCGTGGATCCAGAAGTAGTCGCCGGCACTCAGCACCAGCGCCGTGGGAGGATTGTCGCGGAGGGTGCGTTCGACCTCGTCGACGATGAACAGGGCGCGGCCGGGCAATTGGCCGACCTTCTCCATCGTCGTGAAGCGCGAGGCGTTGATGCGCCGGGCCCGCAGGTATACGCCGGGCATGTACCCAAAGCACTGGATGCGGTCGCCGGGGCGCGTGACGGCGGCGACGGCGTCGCCGGTCGCCTCCCATTCGGCCGGCTCGCCGCGCTCGATGCGGGGCACCCAGATCTTGCCAAACTCTTCGAATTGCCGCTGGACGGCATCGAACGCGAAGTAGCCCATGACGATGAACGCGACGAGGACCCAGGCCCGCTGCTGGACGCGCTGCAGAAGCGAGGCCTCGGCCTGGAGCACGTTGATCAGGTAGCCGGCCAGCAACATGAGCGGCGGCATGGCCGCAACGAGATAGTGCCGGAAGGCGTGCGGGCTCACCATCGCTCCGTAGACGGCGGCGACGAACCAAATGAAGAAGAGCAGCAGGTAGGCGGGGCACACGGCGCGTTGCGCGCGCAGCGGTTGCTCGATCTCGACGGGCCGGTACTGGGGGCGCAGCCACCATAGCAGGCCGTGGATCGTCGCGGCGGTCGCCATCAGCAGCGGCAACGTGAGGATCGGCTCGACATGCTGGCGCAAGAGGGCCCAGTTGACGAAGTTGTACTTCATCTTGCTGACGCCGGCGGCGAAATAGGTGCGGTTGAAGCCGAAGGTCGCGAAGAGGGCTTCGCCCAGGGCGCCTTGGGCCGCGAGGTAGAGGGCGGCGAGGCCGACGGTGGTGCCCGCTCCGACGAGCAACAGCAGGCCGCGGCGCAGGCCGGTGGGGGCGGGCAGCCGCCGGGCGAGCATGAGGATGAGCGTGTGCAGCCCCATGGCGCCCCATGCCGCCAGTCCAACCTGCTTGAACAGGAACGCCAGGCCGCAGAACGCGCCCGCCAGATACCACGTCCACCAGCGGTCGCGGGCCCAGCCGCGCATGTAGAAGGCGACGGCGGTGAGCTCGCAGGCGACGAGGAAGGTCTCGGTGCGGTTGGTGCCGCCGGTGTAGTAGGCGTGGGTGAGGTAGAAGCTGAGCAGGATGGTCGCCAAGGCGGCCGACCCGCGCTGCCAGAGGGACGCGCCGCTGACGAAGAAGGCGGCGTGCGAGACGACGAGGGCGACGACGCACATCGCGATCACGCCGAAGTAGCTGCCGCCGCCGAGCGCCATGCCGACGGCGTTGATCCAGTAGATGCCGGGGGGCTTGTTGTCCCACACGTCGAGGTAGGGGATGGCGCCGTGGGCGATGCGCCAGCCGTAGTAGCCGAACATCTGGTCGTCGACCACGTCGGTCCGGTAGTAGGCCAGGATCTCGGCGAGCATGATCAGCGGGGTGATGATGAGGACCAGCACGGCGATCAGCAGCCAGAGGGGGGTCTCGGGGGCCTGGCCGGGGAGCCGCGCGGGGCGGTCTATCCTGGGGTTGGCGGACATAGTGGCCGTAGGGTAGCGAGTCGGGCGGGCCGAGGTAAGGGCCCGGGGGTGCATCACACTGGTTGCGGGACGTGGTACACTGCGGTGCAAACGATTGGGAGACGCGCATGGACCTGAAGACCCGCGTCGACGTGGCGGCCGGGCGGCAGCCCGCGGACCTGGTGCTCAAGAACGGGCGCATCGTCAACGTCCTGTCGTGCGAGGTGCACGACGGCGACGTCGCGATCGTGGGCGACCGGATTGCGGGCATCGGCACGTACACGGGGCGCGAGACGGTGGACCTGAAGGGGCAATACATCTGCCCGGGGTTCATCGACGGGCACGTGCACATCGAGTCGTCGCTGCTGAACGTGCCGGAGTTCGCCAAGGCCGTGGCCCCGCACGGGACGACGGCGGTGATCGCGGACCCGCACGAGATCGCGAACGTGCTGGGGACCGAGGGCATCCGCTACATGCTCTCGTCGAGCAAGTACTGTCCGATCCACGTCTTCATGATGGCGAGCTCGAGCGTGCCGGCGTCGCGGTTCGAGAGCAGCGGGGCGGACCTGGGGGCGGTCGACATCCTGTCGCTGCTGAGCGACCGCTGGATTCTGGGGCTGGCCGAAGTGATGGACTTTCCGGGCGTCGTCGCCGGGGACCCGGACTGCCTGGGCAAGCTCACCGTGGCCGGCAGCCGGCCGATCGACGGCCATGCGCCGGGGCTCAGCGGCCGCGAGCTGTGCGCGTACGTCGCGGCGGGCATCGGCAGCGACCACGAGTGCACGACGCTGGAAGAGGCGCGGGAGAAGCTGCGGCTGGGGCTGCACATCATGATCCGCGAGGGCAGCCAGGCCCGCGATCTGGACGCGCTGTTGCCGCTGGTCCGGCCGGAGACGCTCGACCGCTTCATGTTCGTCACCGACGACATCGACGTCGAAGACTTGTTGACCGAAGGGCACATGGACCACCTGATCCGGCGGGCCGTGGCCGGCGGGCTCAATCCGGTGCACGCGATCAGGCTCGCGACCGCGAACACGGCGCGCTACTTCGGGCTGCGCGATTTCGGCGTCGTCGCGCCCGGCAAGCTCGCCAGTCTGGCAATCCTGGACAATCTGGAGCAGTGTCGCGTCCGCCGCGTGTACCGCGCCGGGCGGCTGGTCGCGGTGGACGGGGTCGTGATCGACCCGGACGCGGACAAGCGTCGGCCGCACATCCTGCGCAGCTCAATGAACGTCCAGTGGCTGGAGTTGCATCAGTTTGCAATCAAGGCTCCGCACGCCGGGGAGTGCCGCGTGCATGTGATCGAGGTGTCGGAGGGGCGCGTCGACACGCGGCGGTCGATCGAGCCGCTGACGGTTCACGACGGACAGCTTCACGCCGATCCGAGCCGCGATTTGTGCAAGCTGGCGGTGATCGAGCGGCACCAGGCGAGCGGGAAGATCGGGCTGGGGTTCGTGCGGGGCTTCGGGCTGTCGGCGGGTGCAATCGCCTCATCGGTGGGGCACGATTCGCACAACCTGCTCGTGGCCGGCACGAACGACACGGACATGTTCACCGCCGCGGTGCAGTTGGTGAAGATGCGGGGCGGGTTCTGCGTGGTGCGGGACGGGAAGGTGCTGGCGCAGGTGCCGCTGCCGATCGCGGGGCTGATGAGCGAGGCGAGTGCGGAGGAGCTGCGGGCGCAGTTGCAGGCGTTGCATGCCGCGGCCGGGCAGCTCAACAGCAAGCTGCGGCGGCCGTTCATGGCGTTGTCGTTCATTGCGCTGTCGGTGATCGGGGCGTTGAAGCTCACGGACCAGGGGTTGGTGGACGTGGGGCAATTCAAGCTGATCGACCTGATTGTCCCGTGAGGCGTGCGATGCGAAATGTCGCGGCCGGCGCCCCTGCCGGCCGTAGAAGGCGACTTGGGCTCCTACGGCCGACACGGGGGTCGGCCGCTGCATTTGCAGGGGAGCGGGCCACTACATTTGCACGGGGGTCGGCTGCTACATGGACTCGCTGGGCACATACGTGAGGCGTGCGATGGCGGGGCGGTTGGGAATGCTGATTACTGCCGGGCCGACGCGGGAGCCGATCGACGCGGTGCGGTACGTGGCGAACCGGTCAAGCGGGCGGCTGGGCGTGTGTCTGGCGGCGGCGGCTCGCGACGCGGGATGGGACGTCACGCTGCTGCTTGGGCCGGGGTCGGTGCCGGCGCCGGACGGCGTGCGTACCTGTTCGTTCGAGACGACCGCCGAGCTGGCGTCGCTGCTGGAGGAGCACTTTCCGCGCTGTGACGTGCTGATCATGGCAGCGGCGGTCGCGGATTATCGCCCGCGGCGCGTGGCGGCGGCGAAGTTGCCGCGGACCAGCGAGCACCTGATGCTGGAATTGGAGCCGACGCCGGACCTGGTCGCGGGCTGCGCGGCGCGCAAGCGGCCGGGGCAGCGGATCGTCGGGTTTGCATTGGAGGAGTCGGCCGTGCTGGCGGAGCGGGCGCGGGAGAAGCTGCGGCGGAAGGGGCTGGACGCGATCGTCGCCAACCCGCTGGAAACGATGGGGGCGGAGGAGATCCGCGCGACGCTGTTCGCGGCGACGGGCGAGGTTTGCACGCCGACGATGGGCTCAGAGACGTCGACGGGTTTGAGCAAGCTCGGTTTTGCGCGCTGGTTGGTTGCGTGGATTGCGGTGCAATAAGAACGCACCCGATACCTCTCTCTCTTGTGGGGGAGAGCGCGGGGTGAGGGGGATGCTCGCGAGATACCGACCCTCCCCCGGCCCCTCCCTGAGAGGGAGGGGAGTTCTGTCGGGCAGACTCAGGTCGTCTATTCGTGCTTGCCGGCGGCCTTGGGCTCGGCCTTGGCCCGGTTTTCCAGCTCGGTCTTGGCGGCCTCGGCGCGCTGCTTGCGGGTGGGCAGCGCCTCCAGACCCTCCTTGAGCTTCTGGAAATAGCGGTCAAGCGGCTCGTTGAGGTGGTCGTACTCGGCCTTGATCTTCGTGCGGTCTTCGTCGGTCTTGGCGGCCTTCAGGCGCTTCTCGATCGCGTCGATGTCCGCGAGCTTGCGGCGGAGGTAGTTGTTGCGGCTATCCTCCGCCCGGTGCAAGAGCTTGTACGCGGCGGTCTTCTGCGCCTCGTCCAGCTTGTAGCGCTTGATGAAGCTCTCGACGTAGGCGGTCCAGTCGTCCGACCGGTCCGGACGGGTCGCGGGCGCGCTGGTGGGCCCGCTGGCGGCCGACGGGCTGTTGGGATCGAGCCCGAGCGCTTCGGCGCGGGCGCGGCGGCGGGCCTCGTCATACTCCCTGATGCGCTGCTGCTCCTTCTCCTGGAACTTGTCGCTGCGCGGCCATTCGGACTCCCAGTCGTAGCCGCCGTCGCTCCAGACCTGCAAGCGCCGGTCGGCGTAGTTCAGGCCGACGCGGAACATTTCCAGCTCGCCGTCCATCTGGGTTTGCTGCGCATCGGTCATGAAAGGCCGCATGTTCTTGGCGCTGTCCTCGACGAGGTTGCCGAAGCCGTTGAGGAGCGGCTGAGCGAGCTGCGCCCACTCGGCGACCTCCTCCGGTGCCGGCGGGTCGCCGCCGAGCATGGCCTCCGCCCACCGGTTGACGACGCGCACGATCTGGGCGCGGTTCTCCTGGAAGAAGCGGGGGAAGCGCTCCTTGACGACTGCGCGCGTGTTGTACAACTGGTCGTCGTCGAACTTGAAATGGCCGCCGAGCTCTTCGGTGACACGGTCGATCGCCCGGTCGATGATCGTGTCGGTGAAGAACAGGCCCTGGGAGGTGTCGTCGCCGGCGTGGTCGGACTGGTTCGGCGGCGGCGGCGGTGGTGGCGGGGGCGGCGGCGCCTGCCCCACCGCGCTCGCACAGAGCAGTCCGGCCCCGATCACAAGAGCCCATGCTGTGAGCAGCCTCATTGCAAACCCTCATTGGCGAGCTTCGGTATACGCATTGTATGCCAGCCGACCCGCTGTCCAGTCGCGCCGGCGGTTTCGGGCGCTGGCGGACAATTTTACACATTCTGGCGTCCGATTAGCGCCCGGCGACCACCTGCGTCACGGCGCGAATGTGCGCCGGCGTCGTGCCGCAGCAGCCGCCCACAATCGACGCCCCCAACTCAAGCCAGCCGCGGGCATATTCGGCGTACTCGGCGGGCGTCGCGGCCTGCGTGTAGCTCCAGCCGCGCAGCGGGACCGCGTTCCCTATATGCGCATACGCCGCCAGCGGCAATGCAGTTGCACGCCGCAGCCGCGGCAGGAGCGCGGACAAACCGCGCGGGGGGACGCAGTTGAGGCCGAGGGCGAGGGGGCCGAACGGCGCGACGGCCGCGACCGCGTCTTCGAGTGTGTCACCGCCCAGCAAGTCGCCGCTTTCCTGGACGACGAACGAGACGGCGAACGGCAGCGGCTGCTCGGCGGCAGCTTCGACGGCAGCGCGGGCCTCGCGGGCGGTGTTCATCGTCTCGATCCAGAGCAGGTCGGGGGCGGCCGCTGCCAACCACGCGATCATCTGGCGGTGTTCCGCACGCAGCTCGGCCTCGGCGGGCACACGTTCTGGATGGTAGCAGTCCTCCACGGGGCCCACGCTGGCGGCGACGAGCACGTTGCGGCCGCCCGCGGCCCGGCGGGCCAGCGCGACGGCCAGGGCGTTCAGGGCCGCGCCGTCCTCCAGCCGGCCGGCCGCGCGGAGCGTGCGCGGATTGGTGCGGAACGTGCAGGCGACCAGGATGTCCGCGCCGACCGCCGCGTAGTCGCGATGGATGCGCTCGACGATGTCCGGGGCCGAGAGCAGGGCGCCCGCGGACCAGAGCGGCAGCGGGCTGGCCACCCCGCGGCGCTCCAGCTCCGTCCCCGTGGCGCCGTCAAGAACGAGCGGGCCGCGGGCAATTCGGGCACGAAGCTCATCGGACGCGGTTGGCATTTGGGTTCGCTTGTCTGGCGGCCGGCGCGCGGCCGGCGCGCGGCCGGCGCGCGGCCGGGTTCGCACACCCGCTGCACGGCCCGCCCGGCGCGATTATGATACGCCCGACCAGGGCGCCGG
>CAIWOY010000257.1 GCA_903914415.1 uncultured Phycisphaerales bacterium
GGCGACTGACACGGCCCGCGGATCGATTGCCGGGGCGTTGGGAATGGTGACGTGCCGAAGATCGTTCAGTAGGCGCTCGTGCCGTTGGTCGGTAGCGTACTCGAACGTCAGTAGCGCCCGGATCGACGGCTCCAGCGGATTGAAGGCGACCGCGCCAGTCGCGTCGCAGCAACTCACTGCCGCACGTACTGCCGCGACGAATTCGCCGAGGTGGTCGTGGAGTTCGTGTTTTGCGAAGTATGGCACGTCCAGCGGCAGCCCGTGAGCGCGCAGTTCCTCTAACAGTCCGTTGTAGAAGTCTCTTTTGCTCGCTCGCTTACGCGACGAGCGCAGTTTCCGTCCTTCGGGCGGATTGAGCGACGAACGGCGCCAGAAGCCAATTCCAG
Source organism: uncultured Phycisphaerales bacterium (assembly GCA_903914415.1). GTDB lineage: Bacteria > Planctomycetota > Phycisphaerae > UBA1845 > Fen-1342 > Fen-1342. The sequence continues at coordinate 387 of CAIWOY010000257.1, forward strand.
AGGCCACGGTGGTGAACCACGGCGCGCAGCCAGTCCGCGCAGGCCAAAGCCACCGCCCGCGCCGCGTCCACCCAGCCCCGCGGCGTGCCGTAGCCGGTCAATTTCCGCAGGATCAAGCCCAGGTTGAACGCCGCCGTGTGGATCAGGTAGCGTTTGGCGATCTTCGCCCGCCCTTTGAGCCAGACGCGGCGCATCCCGCCGTCGTCCAGCACATGCTCAAAGGTCCGCTCCACGTACTCGCCCCGCCGGCGATGTAAGCGTTTGGAGTGCGCCCCGCGCCGCCGCCGGCGGTTGCGGTAGACCGCCTGCTGGGCCTGGCGCTTGAGTTCCTGCTCCTGTGGGTCGCGGGCCGTCCAGCGCTGCCGCCCACGGTCCGGCTCGGCGATGTACCCGCGGAGGTCTAGCTCTTCCAGGTTCACCAGCGTCTGGGCGCTGTGGTAACCCTTGTCCTGCACCGTCGCTTGGATGTGCAGTTGACTCGGATCGGCCACGCCGTTGGCCTGGCAGTTCTCGACGACCTGGGCATCTTCCCGCACTTCCTGCAGCGAATTCGCCGCCTTCTCCAGGGTGCCCCACATCGTGGTCGTATCGCCCTCGTTGGCCAGGTGAATCTCCGCCGCCACGATCGCGCCGGTGTCCAGGTCCACCGCGTGCTCGTTCTTATAGGCCAAGTGCGTGCGGCCGTCCTTCATTTTCGTGATCTTCGCCTCGGGATCATTGGGATTGAACCAGTCGTCGTTGCGGGCGCTTTTGTCCTTCCGTTGCCGGTCGAACTTGGCCAGGTCTTCCGCCGTCGGCGTCGCGATCCCCGACGCCTTCGCCAGCTCCGTCAGGAACTCCCGGTAGCTCTGCCCGTTGTCCCGCCGCACGATGGACTTCAGCGCCGCATCCGCCGCCAGCGTGCTGGCGTCGATCCCCAGCGTCTGACCTTTCAATAAACCCTGCTCGGTCAGCCGCTTGAGCACCCAGTCGAACACCGCCTGGTGCGTCTCCAGATCGATCCGGTTCCGCGTCCGCGACAGGCTCGAATGGTCCGGCGTGCCCTCGTCCACCCGGTACCCCAGGAAGGCCCGCAGCGCCAACGAGTCGGCACAGCGCCAGGCGATCTCGCGCTCGCTGTCGAGCTTCTCGAAGTAGCCCATCATCAGCAGGCGAAAGTACACCCCCGGCGGAATGGACGGCCGGCCCATCTTCTGGGCGTAGAACTTCGCACAGGCCGCCGCACAGAACGGGTCGAAGCCAGCCGCCGCCAGGAGCGCGTTGAGCTTCTGATAGAACGGGTGGGCCGGCGCCGGGGCCAGCCGCTCGGTGGCGATCCAGAAGTCCCCTTGCCGCTGCTCGGGCTGTCGTCCCATCGCCATCGCGCCGTCCTCCGCGACCGACCTTCGTCCAGAACGGGCCGCATTCTAGCATTACTAGCCCAAGCCGTCAAGCGCCTTTTTCAACGGACTGCTAGGCCCAGTGATCAACAAACGCTCTGGCTGCTGTGTCAAGCTCTCTTGCGGAACTCGCAAGGGGACGAGGCGCTGGCCATCATCGACACGGAACTCGCGCGGCGTCCGGACTCGCCAGCCCTGTACAGCTGCCGGGCCGTCGTGCACTACGAAC
>CAIWOY010000258.1 GCA_903914415.1 uncultured Phycisphaerales bacterium
CGCAACCACGGGCCACTTGGGCGGATACAATAAACGCCCGGCGCTAGTGGGGTGGGCGTGGCCCCTGCCGAGCCGCGGCTCGCCAGGAGCCTCGCCCTCCCGACTAGCGCCGGGCTTTTCTTGAATCCGCCCTAGTGGCCAGTGCTTGCGATCCGCCCCGTTCGGACTATTCTGCCGTGCAGCTCGGTCGGAGGCCGGCGATGCGGCTCAGCTTGTGTGTGGCGGTCGTGGCGGGGGCGGCGCTCGTATCGGTCGCCGCGGCCGGCAACGACCCCGACTGGCAGCCGTTGTGCGACGGGCAAGCACTGGACGGCTGGGTGAAGCGCGGCGGCGAGGCGACGTACCACGTCGCGGACGGCGCGCTCGTCGGGACCAGCGCCCCGGGTGAAGGCAACACGTTCCTCTGTACGCAGCGCGAATTCGCGGACTTCATCCTGGAGTATGACTTCAAGGTCGACCCGCGGCTCAATTCCGGCGTGCAGATCCGCAGCCAGAGCGTCCCCGGCTACCAGAACGGCTGCGTCCACGGCTACCAGGTCGAGATCGACCCCTCGGAGCGGGCGTACACCGGCGGAATCTACGAGGAAGCCCGGCGGGGGTGGCTCAATGACCTGAGCAAGAACGAGGCGGCGCGGAAGGCGTTCAAACAAAACGAATGGAACCACGTTCGCGTCGAGGCTCGCGGCGACTCGCTCAAGACGTGGCTTAACGGCGTGCCGGCCGCGGACCTCAAGGACGGCCTGACGCGCACCGGGTTCATCGGCTTGCAGGTGCACGCCACGACAGAGAAAGAGCCGCTCGAAGTCCGCTGGCGCGACGTGCGCATCAAGGACTTCGGCGATCCGTGGAACCAGCCGCCGCCCGACGGCCTCGTGCTGCTCGGGAAGGACGGCGATGTGGCGGCGTGGGAGCACGTTGGTAAGCCCGGCTCGCCCGTGCAGTGGACGTTCGCCGACGGCGCGCTCCAGGTGAAGCCCGGCTCCGGCGACATCGTCACAAAGCGCTCGTTCGGCGATTGCCGGCTGCACGTCGAGTTCTGCGTCGAGGACAACGGCCAGCCGGCCCAGAACAACGGCAACAGCGGCGTGTACATCCAGCACCGCTACGAAATCCAGATTCTGAACTCGGCCGGCCAGCCGCCGGCAAACGACATCTGCGGTGCGATCTACAAGGTGAAGGCCCCGGACTACAACATGGCGCGGCCGGCTGGACAATGGCAAACGTACGACGTTTTCTTCCGCACGCCGCGCTGGGACGGCGACAAAAAGAGCGCCAGGGCCCGCCTGACCGTTTACCACAACGGCACGCGCGTGCACGACAACGCCGAGGTTTCCGACAAGACCGGCGCGGGGCAGCCCGAAGGCTCCGCCGACGCGCCGCTGCTGCTGCAAGGTCACGGCAGTCAGGCGAAGTTCCGCAACATCTGGATCGCGCCGCTGCCGCCGGAGGCAAAGCCATGAGATTGTCCCGGCGCCAGTTTCTCAAGCGGGCGGGTGCGTCGGCTGCGGTCGCGTACATCGTGCCGCGGACGGCCTTGGGGACGCCCGAACGGGCCGCACCGTCGGAGCGCATCGGGCTCGGGATCATCGGGGTCAAGAAACAGGGGGGCGAGCACGTCCAGAACCTGCTGGGCTTCGGCGACGTGCAGATCGTCGCCGTCTGCGACGTGGACACGGCGGCGCGCGAGGCGGCGCGGCAGAAGGTCGAGCAGCAATACGGGCGTGAGCAGCGCGGCGGCCGGTACGCCGGCTGTGCCGCCTACAACGAATACGAAAAAGTGCTCGAACGCGCGGACGTGGACGCCGTGCTGATCGCGACGCCCGATCACTGGCACGCGCTCATCGCGATCGCGGCGTGCCGGGCCGGCAAGGACGTGTATTGCGAGAAGCCGCTGTCGCTGACGATCCGCGAGGCCCGCGCGATGGTGAACGCGGCCCGGCGGTACGGCCGCGTGTTTCAGACGGGCAGCCAGCAGCGCTCGGGCGCGGAATTCCGCAAGGCATGCGAGTTGGTCCGCAACGGGTACATCGGCGACGTGAAAACCGTGCACGTCGAGATCGGGCCGTGTTCGCGGGCGGTGGAGCTGCCCGAAGAGCCCGTTCCGCCGGGGTTTGACTACGAGCGCTGGCTCGGGCCCGCGCCGTGGGCGCCGTACAACCGGCTGCGCGTCGGGTCGTATTACGACGACGGCTGGCGGCGCATCCGCGATTACTCCGGCGGGAAGATGACCGATTGGGGGGCCCATTTCTTCGACATCGTCCAGTGGGGGCTGGGCATGGACGGCAGCGGGCCGGTGGAGATCGTTCCGCCGCCGCCGCGGCCGGAGCTGGAACGCCGGTGGCTGGCGAGCCTGCCGATCCGCAAGCTCGAAGGGGCCGCCGCGACGCCGGAAGACCCGTCGTGGGGCCTGACGTATCGCTACGCCAGCGGCGCGGAGGCGGTTAAGGACGGCTGGAACGGCATTTTGTTTGTGGGGACGAAGGGGCGGGTCGAGGTGAATCGCGGGTATCTGCGGACGTGGCCGGAGAGCTTGCAACGGGTGACGCTCGGCCCGAACGACGTGCACCTGGCCGAAAGCCCTGGCCACCACCAGGATTGGCTCGCGTGCATCCGCGACCGTCGCCGGCCGGTCGCCGACGTCGAGATCGGCTGCCGCTCGGCGACGATGTGCCACCTGGGCTGCATCGCGCTGTGGCTGAACCGGACGATTCGTTGGGACCCTACGCGCGAGGAGATCATCGGCGACGAGCAGGCCGCGCGCTGGCTGGACCGGCCGAAGCGTGCGCCGTATCGCCTGTGAGGTCAGCCGGGGAGTGATGCGGTGCGGCCGCACCCTATGAGGTCAGCTCGCTGGCCCGGTTCAGGACGAGCAGCTTGCGTTCGGTCATTTCCTAGATCGCGTAGCGGACGCCCTCGCGGCCCTGGCCGCTGTGCTTGATGCCGCCGTAGGGCATGTTGTCCACGCGGAAGCTCGGTATGTCGTTGACGATCACGCCGCCGACGTCGAGTTCTTCGTAGGCGTAGAACGCGTGGAGGAGGCTCTGCGTGAAAAGGCCGCACTGGAGGCCATAGCGGCTGTCGTTCGCGATCCGGATCGCTTCGGCGAACTCGTCGAACGGCTGGATCGTCGCGACGGGGCCGAAGACTTCGATGCAACTGATCTTCTGCCGCGGGTCGCCGGCCTCGAGCGCGAGGGCCTCGGCCAGCTCGGCCTGCCGCTGCGTGACGCGCTCGACGACGTGGCCGAGCACGGCTTGGCGCTCGAACGCGGGCATACGTCGCATGGCGACGAACGCCTGCTGCGCGGCGCCGATGGCTCCGGCGACGACGGTGCGGTCGGCCCGCGCGACACGCGTCGCGACGTCGCCGGTGTACTTGTTCGTCACCGGCAGATCGGCGTTTGCGGCGACCGCGGTGCCGGCCAGGTAGTACGGGTACGATTCGCGGAGCATCGGACCCTCCGCCAGTCGACCCGCAGCCTGGCCTACGGCTTGGGCTCGGCCTTTTTCTCTTTCTCGGCGGTGGCGGGCTTCGTCTCCGCCTTTGACTTGGCGAGCAGCGCCTTGACCGGCTCCGGTGGGGCGAAGCGATCGGCGGGGATGTCCGTGTTTTGCTCGACCTGCTCGAGCACGACGATCTGCTTGATGGGCGCGCCGGCGACCAGCGTCGTCATGCGATGCGCGATCATGACGGCGTCGGACTTCTGGTAGTCCTCGAGCAGCGTGGTGAGCGCCATCTTGCCCATCGGGCTGGAGAGCGTGGTCTCCTGCTTGACCGGCAGATACGTCTTCTTGTCGTAATACGTGGTGATAGGCGCGCCGGTCGCGGGGGTGAAGACCACCTTGTAGCAGGGGTGGTCATCCACGTCGGCGATTTCCGTGCACTCGGCCTTGGGATAGAGCTTGCGCCACTGCAACTCGGCGTTGAAGGCCGTTTCGCGCACCTTGGTGTCCTTCTCTTCGCCCTCCAGCAACCGCGGCCCCATCGCCGTCGAGATCGTCCAGTACACGTCGCCGTCGGTTCCGGCCTCTTCCTTGCCGGCGCCCTCCATCTCGACGATCTCGTAGCTCTTGTTGGGGGCGGCGGTGTACGCGATGAAAGTGCCCTTGATGCCCTGCGGCTGAACCTCGAGCGTGCCCTTCAAGACACGCGTGCGCACTTTCTCCATCGCCGCCTTCCCGCCCATGGCCTCGATGGACTTGTCGATGATGTCCTCGGCCTTCGGCAGCTTCTCGTCGGACTTGGCCGCCTCGGCGGGCTTCGGCTTTTCCTGGGCCGCCGCGCGTGGGACGGCGGCGAGCAGCCCGCACACCGCCAGAGTCGTGATCGCCAGCCCCGTCGTTGCATGCCAGCGCTTCATCCGGTGTTCTCCTTGGTTTGCTGATTGAGTTCTCAGTTCAGTTCCGATTCGAGAGCGACGGCCGACACGGGGGTGGGCCGCTACTGACTCTGCGCGCGAATCCACTCCGCCGCGGCGTCGATCACGGGGTCATGCCCGGCCAGCAGTTGGTCCCGGGTCGGCTGTACTTCGACGTCCGGCGTCACGCCGACGCCTTCCAGCCGGCGTCCGCTGGTGGTCACGTAATCCGCGGTGGCATATTGAAAGCCGTCCCCGTTGGGCAGGCGCACGACCTGCGACGGCAACGCCGCGCCGGCGGTGCGTGTGCCGAAGATCCGGGCCCGGCCGAGGTCCTGGAGTCCGCCCGCCATGATCTCCGCGGTCGAGGCCGAGCAGCCGTCGACGAGGAGCGCGAGCGGCCCGTCGTAGGTCTGGGCGCGCGGGAAGATCGCGAACTTGAGCTCGGCATTCCGCGTGTGCATGACGCCGAGCGGCTGGTCCGCGCGCGACACGAACCAGCCGGCCATGCCCATCGACAGCACGCCCAGGCCGCCCGGGTTGCCGCGCAGGTCGATGATGATGCCCCGCGTCGTGCCCATGTATGACTCGACCGCCTGCTCGAACTGCGGCATGAGCGTCGCCGGGTCGAAGAAGAGGTTGAAGGCGATGTAGCCGACGTCCGGCTCGATGCGGCGCGTCTCGAAGCGCAGGTGCAGCGGCGGGAGGTGCCCGAACCGCACGAGTTGCCCCTCGGGCGCCGCCCGCGTGAGGTCGAGGACGATCTGCTGATCGTCCGCGGCCTGGAACGTCACGGTTACGGGCTGGCCGATCGGGCCCGCGAGCCAGCCGCTCAGCGCCGCGACCAGCATGTACTGCTGCATCGTGGAATTGCCGTAGGACTCCGCGATCCGTGCCAACGCCGGCACCACGTCGTCGTCAGCGACGCG
>CAIWOY010000259.1 GCA_903914415.1 uncultured Phycisphaerales bacterium
CATTCTCTTCGCGGCCCGGCCCGTGGGGGCGCAGAGAACGCAGCGCCGCCGCTTGGCCGTGAAGATCTTCAGGATGCTGTTGACGATGGTCGTTTTGCCGACGCCCGGCCCACCCGTGATGATGAGAACCTTGGATTTTGCTGCGAGCGCGACGGCCGCGCGTTGCGCCTGCGCCAAACGAAGACCCACCTGCTGCTCGACCTGCGCGTATCGTTCCCCGCGTAGGTCGTGACCTCTCAATCGCCGATCACGCTTTGACGGCGATGCACGCGACGTACTGGTGCGTGACCGTGTAGTCGCCCGCGCCGGAGTGCCTGGCGCCGAGCCGCGCGAGGAATTCGTTGGTCAGCCCCGGACGCCGCGCGGGATCGATCGCATCATAGAATGCTGTTCCCGCGCCGGACTTCAGCAAGTGCGCAAGTACGCCCGCCGGCTGAGCGAAACGAAACGTAACCGCACCTTCCCAGATCTCAGCGCTCGTCAGGCCAGCCTTGCCGAGTTCTTCATACACGTGCCGTGCGTCGCGCGGAAAGTCAAACGCGACTCGTTTCTGCAGCACAAACGGGTCTTCGGCGACCAAGCCGCCGAAGATCTCCAGCGGCTCGCGCGGGGAATTCTCTTTGTGAACGACGAACGCCAGCCGGCCACCGGCCACAAGGGCTTGAGCCGCACCAACAAAGAATGGCCGAAGCGGGATGTAACCCAGGACCCAGCTTGCGAATACAACGTCGAAGGGCCCTTCCGCCACCAGCGTGTGGAGAGCGTCGCCGGCCACCAACCGCACTCGGTCGCCGCCGCGCGCTTCCAGGCGCTGACGGGCCTGCTTCAGCATGCCCTCAGACAGATCCACCGCGACGACGTACGCGGCGCGCTGCGCCAGTAGCGCCGTGGCGTACCCGGTGCCGCAGCCGGCTTCAAAGACGCGCTCATCGCCGCGCCACGGGAGCTTTTCGACGAGATCCACAATCGGTTGCCCTGCTTGCGTGAGCCAGAACTCGTCGTACTCCTCATGGACTTGGTCGTACGCCGAGCGAAGTTCGTCCGCGCCGACCTCAGCCCGAGCCTCCACTTGAAGCTGGAAAAACCGGGGCAGGACGTGATCCCGCGGCAGGCACTTTTCGCAAAGCTGCTGGGATATCTCGGGCGGTGCGGGCAGCGGATGGTTGCCGAGCTGCCTGGCGAACACACGCCCGACGCAGGTCGCCCGCGGCTTCCTGAAATGCTCGCCCATGCGTGCCAGAATGTCCACGAGCGGCTCGCGGCCGACGTTTCCGAACGACATCGGCACGAGCTGACACGGGCATACCTCCCCGCTGCCGTCGATGTACAGGTGCGTCAGACCCGCTCCGCACCCGAAGGCGTCGCTGGACTCCAGGTACGCATAGGCCGACAGAATCGGCAGATCGTCGCGCTGGGCCACTTCCTCCTGATAGTCAAAGATGCGCTGTCGGTCGGCGGGTGCGAGCAGCACGTCGGTCCGGCCCGCGAGTTTTCCTGTCGCGCTTGGTTCGAGCAGATGGACCTCCAGCGCCCCGGCATCGCCCGCGAAACGCAGGAACTTCATGAAGTACGCGGGCTGGAGGAAATCGTGACTCGCCACCGCCACGACGTACGGATACAAGCCGGCCTGGCGGGCGGTGTGCAAGGCGTCCAGGGCGATGCGGAATGCACCGGCCTTCCCCCGCAGGCGATCATGCTCCGCCTCGTCCACGGAGTCGAGACTGATCCCCACGCCGAACACGCCGGCGTCGCGCAGTCGTCCGGCACGGCTCTTTGTCAGGCCCGCACCGGTCGTGCCGACGATCACGCACGACCGCTCGTCAAACAACCCGGCGATGTCCTCCAAGTCCTCGCGCAGCAGCGGCTCGCCGCCGGTCAGTGCCACCTGCACGGCACCCAACGCGCGCAACTCGCCAATCACACGCCGGAGCGTCTCCAGCGGCAAGTCAGTCTGGCTACGACCGGTGTTGTAGCAGTGCCAGCAGTTGAACGAACACTGGTTCGTCACGGCAAACGTAACGGAATAGAGCCGGCGTGCGCCCGCGTCGCCGTACTGCCCGAACGCCGCGGCCAGATTGTCGAACGCCGGGCTCGGGTACGGTGGGAAGTGCGTGTTGACGACGAAACGCTCGCCGAATGGGACGACCTTTTCGAGTGCGAAGTAGTCTTTGAAAAACCCCGCGAGCCGCGGGTGCAGTTTGGTCAGCGGCGGCTGAACTGCGATTCGCCTGAAAAACTCGTCGCCACGCATCAGCTTGCTCCCGGTCGCGGCCTGATCCGCGCATGCTCGCAGTCTCCCGCCTGGGCAACGTCCGTTATTGTGTCGCCTCGCGCGTAATTGGAGCATAGATGACGCGTTCAGGCTGGTTCGGTGCATAGGCGTTGCGGCGCGGTATCCTGTGCCGATCGAACGGCTGATAGTCCTCGATGCGGCCCACCCGGGCCAGACGCACGGAATCGCGGAGGATCCCCTTGCCATCATTGCAATCGCTGAACTTGCCGGTCCCGTAGCCCACACCGTGTGTGCCCGAGAGGTTGGACGAGAAGTACTTCATGCCGCTGATCCGGCCGTGCTCGTCGCGTAGCCAGTCGATGAAGACGACCGAGTGTCCGCCCGGCGGCGTGGTACTGTAATCTGCGAAATCCCCCGGGCGAGCAGCCTCGAAGTCGTTGATCGCCGGCCCCAGACCATAGGACACGATGCCGAGCTGCGGACTGTCCCCGTCGCCCTCGATGTACCAGAGCTGAAGCAGGTTGAACAGATCATGAAACGTCATGCCGTTGAATTCGTCCGGGTCCCGCCCTTGCTGCACGTTGCGCAGCTTCATGGCCCGCACGAAGACCTCGAAGGTGAAGCCGCAGCAGTAGCTGCACCGCGAGCCATCGGGATAGGCCTTGGCGACCACCAAGCCCTGGTACCACAGGTCCTGCGTCACACCGTTGTAAATGTCGTACTCCCGGGGCTTCCAACTGCAGTGGTACGGGTAGGAACCATCGAGCGGATAGGCCGCAGCCACCTTGAGCACGTACGGGTTGAGCGAACCGTCGTCGGGCACGATCTCTTCGCAGGCCAGGGCCTTCGCCAACGCCTTGTCCACCGGCGAGAATCCGCGCTCATCCAGGGGATAGGGCCGAGGCGTGTACGTGTTGCGCTTGGCCATAGCCGCGTTCGTTGGCCGGGTGGTCGCGCTCGTCCCCGGCTCAGCCCGCCGATCACGCGCCCCTCGGTCCCGCTGGGCCTGACATCCGATTCCCACCAGCAATGTGATGGTGAGCAGGGTGATCCACCTCCGAATCAGCTGCGGCATGATCATGCCTCCTGGGCTGCGGTGGGCAGTATACGCCCAATCACGTCGGCGGTCCGCCGCCGTACGACAGCGTTCAGGCTTGCGTTCTCGGAAGCGGACGTCCATGTCCTGCGTCCGACGATGTGGACGGTCGTCGGCCCGGACGTGAAGCCGCCGGCAAGCTCGAACACGCAGCCGGGGGCGACGCCGCCTTATGTTGGCGCGAGGTTTCGCTGCTCATCGGCTGAAATTGAAAACGGTGGGCTGGGCTACGCGCACGTAGTCGGTGACATTCATGATGATGGAGGTCGTCAGCGCCCCCGCGTTGAACGCGATTCTCTCGTTCTCCAGGATCGAGCCATCGACAAACAGCTCGAATGACAGGACTGGCCTCCCGAATGGCGGGACGGCGCCCGGTGTCAGCTCGGTCATCTCGTGCAGTTCCTCACTCGTGGCAAAACGCTGCCTCTTCGCACCAAAGTAATGCTTGATTGCGCGTAAGAGTTCAGCCGTTTGCAGTACTTGCGGCGGGTAGCGGCGGGAGTTGGCCGGTTTGCAGGTAGGTGCGCAGGGCGTTGGCGATGGTCAGCAGGGGGTCGTGGCCGCGGAGGCGCAGCGTGCGGTAGACGCTCATCA
>CAIWOY010000260.1 GCA_903914415.1 uncultured Phycisphaerales bacterium
TCCTGATCCACTGCAGCGCCGGGGCGGACCGCGCCGGCGCTGCCGCCGCGATCTGGCGCATGGTCGTCCGCGGCGAGCCACGCGAGTCGGCGGTACGCGAGCTTTCGCTGCTCAACGGGCACCTTGCCCAGGCTTGTCCCGAGATGGACCAGTTGGTGCGGATTTTCCAGCCCAGTCGCGACTGGATCATGAACGAGTACCCCGGGCCGTAGCCCGCAGCCATTCGGCGGGGCCGGCGATCGACCGGCTAAACGCCGGCGAAGGATCGCCATGTCCGTTTCCGATCGTATGCCGGTTGACGATTCCGCGTCGAAGCAGGCGCGCGGCGCCCCGCCGCTTCAGGTCGAGCGCGGCACGTGCTACGTGCACTTGGCCTACGACGTCGGCCTGGCCATCGACCTGGACGCGGTCGAACGGCGTGTCACCGCCGATTTGCAGCGGGAGTCGATCCGCCACAAGCGCCGGGCGCCGTACTACTTCGAGTACCAGCCGCCCCCGCTGCGGATTACGCAGAGCGTGCCGCCGATCCGCATCGGCGGCCACGCGACCGAGCCAAGCGTGGACGCGGTCGTCTACCATTTCGGGGCCGTGTCGGTGCAGTACAGCATCCCGATCCGCGGGCCGCTCGCCGACCTGCGGCCCCTGAGCGACGAGCTGTACCACAGCCGGCCGCTGCTCGACGCGTCCCGCGAAATGGTCGAGCGGCTGGTGCGCTCCATCCGCCCGGCCATCGCGAAAGCCGGCCTCAGCAGCCTGGTCGAGGATTACGCCATCTACCAGATTGAGGCCCTCACGCCCGCGCTGGCCCCCAGCGCCGTGATCCAGGAGCACGCCCTGCTGCTCGCCCAGATCCTGCGGGCCGAGAGCGCCCCCCTGTCGTCGCAGGAGGTGGACGACGCGCTGGCCTGCCAGATCTCGTTCGGCCCCGACGACCGCACGCTGATCGACTGGAACGCGGCGTTGTTGTTCGATCGCGACGCGGACGACGTGCGCGCGGTGCTGGAGTTCGCCAACGTTGAGCTGCTGGAGATGCGTTTCCTGGACGACCGGCTGGACCAGGCGCTGGACCACGCGTACGAGGCGACCGCGCGACACTCCCGGCGCTGGTCGGCGCTGTTCACGGGCAGCAAGGCCGCCGACCTGGGGCGCATCGCGGGGCTGCAGACCGACAGCGCGTTGCTCTACGAGGGCGTCAACAACGCGCTGAAGCTGCTCGGCGATCAGTATCTGGCGCGCGTGCACCGGCTGGTGTCGCAGCGCTTCCACCTGAACGACTGGGACCAGAGCATCCTGCGCAAGCTCCAGACCATCGAGAGCATCTACGAGAAGATCTCCGACCGCCACGCCAATCGGCGGCTGGAGCTGCTCGAGTGGATCATCATTCTGCTGATTGCGATCGAGATCCTCATGCCGTTCATTCCCGGCCTGGCGCGCCGTTAGCCCGCGTCATTCGCCGTGCGGCCGCAGCCCGCGCCGTGCTCTTGTGGTGAAGACCGCGGCCCGAGCGCTACTCAGCCGGGCCGACGTAGAACGGCGTGCCGTTGATGTCGACGACCAGGACCGCATGCAGCCCCGGCACATATCCGGTTTCCAGCCGGGCCGTCCCGTCCGGCAGATACGTCCCCCCTTTGAACTTCGCCTTCAACAGCCCCGCGCCCTCGTGGACTTGAACGGCGTCGAGCTCAACCGGCCAGCCGCCGTTCAGCGGCGTGCCGACCCACGCGACGATCCCGACCACCGTGCCGTGGCGAAGATCCGGACATGCCCCGATGTGCGGGGCGGCGTCCTGGAGTGCCTGCCACTGCTCCGTCGAGCGCACCTCAATCAGCCCGAGCCGCGGACCGAGCGGCTTGCACAGCGCCCGGAGCCCCCGCGCGTCGGATACGACCACGTGCCGCGCGTATGCGGGACGCTGCGCGGGAGCGGCTTCCAGGTCGGCGAGCGCCACGGTGCGCGTTGGCGACAAGAATCGACAGGCCGGTAGGACCGCTAATACGCCGGCCACAAGCAGCACGGCGCCCCTTGCAGACCGGCGCCCCACGCCGCCCGGCTTGCAAAGGAATCCGCGCATCCTTAATCTCCCGGGGTCTCGGCGGTAACCCACCGTGTCGTCGTGGATATCGGCCGATTCGCCCCGTTTCAGGAGATAGCGGATGATCATCGGCGTACCGAAGGAGATAAAGCCCTATGAGTATCGCGTCGCGGTCGTGCCCGCGGGCGTCGAGCAGCTCAAGCGCGGCGGCCACCGCGTGCTGATCGAGCACGGGGCCGGGGTCGGCTCGGGTATCTCGGACGACGACTATCAGACGTACGGGGCCGAGCTGGTCGCGTCTGCCGCCGAGGTCTGGCAACGCGCCGACCTGATCTGCAAGGTGAAGGAGCCGCTGGCCGACGAGATCAAACGGATCAAGTCCAACCACGTGGTTTTCACGTACTTCCATTTCGCCGCCGCCCGCGAGCTGACCGACGGCGTCCGCGATTCGGGCTGCGTCGCCATCGCCTATGAGACCATCTTCGACCAGCAGGGACGCCTGCCCCTGCTGGCACCCATGAGCGAGGTGGCCGGCAAGATGAGCATCCAGGAGGGCGCCAAGTTCCTCGAAAAGCCCATGGAAGGCCGCGGAATCCTGCTCGGCGGCATCCCCGGCGTCGAGCCCGCCAACGTGCTCGTGCTCGGCGGCGGAATCGTCGGCACCTGCGCCGCCCGCCTGGCCGCCGGCTTCGGCGCCGCCGTCGTCATCATGGACGTCGACCTCTACCGCCTCCGCTATCTCGACGAGGTCATGCCGCCCAATGTCATGACGGTCTTCAGCACCGACGAGGCGATCCGCCGGCATCTGCGGACCGCCGACCTGGTGATCGGCGCCGTCCTGATTCCCGGCGCTCGCTGCCCGATGCTCATCCGCCGCGAGTATCTGAAGCTCATGCAGCCCGGCGCGGTGATCGTCGACGTCGGCGTCGACCAGGGCGGCTGCTGCGAGACCACCCGTCCGACCACGCACAAGGAGCCGACGTACGTGGTCGACGGCGTCGTGCACTACGGGGTCGCGAACATGCCGGGCGCCGTGGGGCGCACCAGCACGTTCGGGCTGACGAACGCCACCATCCCGTACCTGTTGAAGCTGGTCAACCTGGGCTATGACAAGGCCTGTGCCGCGGACGTGGGCCTGGCCGCCGGCGTGAACATGGCGCACGGAAAGATCACGAACCGGCCGGTGGCGGAGGCCTTCGGCCTGCCGTATGTGCCGTTCCAGGGGAAATAGTCCCGCCGGTCGACGGAATTCGCCGGTGGACGCGCCCCGCCCGGGCCGCCGGCGGGCGCGATGTGGAGAGAGTCCGTGTCGAGGTGCCGGCCGTGAAAAAGTGGCTCATCCTGCTAGGTGTCGTGGCCCTCGTGGGGGTGATCTGGTATTTCGCCCGGCGGCAGACGTTTACGCCGCCCTGGGCCGTGCCGAAGTTCGCCCAGGTCACGCGCGGGGACATCAAGGTGCCGATCACGGCCGCGGGCCTGATCCACCCCGCCCAGGAGGTCGAGGTCAAGCCGGAGGCCTCCGGCATCATCCGGGAAATGCCCGTCGTCGGGGGGACTTTTGTGCACAAGGGTGACCCGGTCGCCATCATCAATCCCGAGGACGAGCAGCGCCTGCGCGACCGCGCCAAAGCCGAATTCGACCGCTCGAAGGCTATGCTCGATCAGGCCGAGGTGGCGGTCGAGCGCGCCGCGGTCGGGATTGACGCCGCCAGGGCCCATCTGGAAGAAATCACGGCGCAGGGGGACGTTGTCGCCTTTGAGCTCAAGAAGGTCGAGGCCTCGCTCGACAAGGAGGGCAATTCGCAGATTTACAGCCAACAGCAGGTACACGACATCCGCGCACAGCGCCGGATGAGCGTGTCCCAGCAGGAGTCCGCGCGGATCGCGATCCGGAGTGCTGAGCTCTCCAAGGACGACGCCGCCACGGTCGTCGCGTCGCAACAGGCCACCGTCGAGGCAACCCGCAAGGCGCTGGAGGATGAGGAGTCGCGGCTCCGCAAGACCACCGTGCTGGCCTCGCTCGACGCCATCGTCACCAAAGTCTCCGTCCAGCCCGGTATGTTGGTCCAGTCCGGCACCTCGAGCTTCATGGGCGGGACGTCGCTGATGATGCTGGCTGACGTTTCGCAGAAAAAAGTCATCGCCAAGCTCGACGAGGCCGACTACGGCCGCGTGCTGAACATCTCGCCGATCGACGCCCTGCCCGACATGCCCGAGCTGCGCGAGGTCGCCCGCCAGGACGCCGAACAACTGGCCAAACGCAGCGGAACGGTCCGCATCACCGTGGACGCCTTCCCCGACAAGTCCTTCGAGGGCCGCATCGAACGCGTCGAGCCCCAGGGCAAGCTGAACGTCGGCTCCTCCATCATCCAGTTCGATGTCCACGTCGAGATCACCGACCCCCAACGCCACATGCTCCCCCTCGGCGCCCAGGCCCAGGTCGAATTCACCGTCGAAAGCGCCATCGGCGTCCTCTGCGTCCCCGCCGAGGCCGTCAAGACGTTCGAGGAGCAACGCGGCGTCTGGGTCAAACGCCCGCCCGAGCCCGGCTCGGATGAGAAGTTCGGCAAGAAGTTCGTCCCCTGCCGCTTCGGCATCAGCGATGGCGAGCACACCGAGCTGGTCGCCGTCCTCGGCGAGGGCCACCTCAAAGAGGGCGACGAGATCTACACCAAGCTGCCGCAGACCGCGGCCGAGATACAGCACGACTAGCCGCCTACGGAGCTCCCCGGCGTGCCCCTGATCGAAGTCCGAGCACTGACCAAGCTCTACCAGATGGGCGACTCCGTCGTCCGCGCCCTCGACGGCGTCGACCTCGACATCCAGCGCGGCGAGTTCGTCGCCATCACCGGCGCCTCCGGCAGCGGCAAAAGCACCATCATGCACCTGCTCGGCTGCCTCGACCGGCCGACCAGCGGCGTCTACCGGCTCGACGGCCGCGACGTCAGCGGACTGTCGGACGGCGAGTTGGCCGTGGTCCGCAATCAGCGCATCGGCTTCGTCTTCCAGACGTTCAACCTGATCAACCGCGCGACCGCGTGGGAGAACGTGGCCGTCCCCCTCTTCTACGCCCGCAAGACCAACACCAAGGCCCCCGCCTTCCGCGCCCTCGAACGCGTCGGTCTCGCCACGCGCGCCGCACACCAGCCCAACGAGCTCTCCGGCGGCGAGCGCCAACGCGTCGCCATCGCCCGCGCCATCGTCAACGACCCCCTCCTCGTCCTCGCCGACGAACCCACCGGGAACCTGGATACGCGCACCGGCGAACAGATCATGGAGATCTTCCGCGGCCTCAACGAGCAGGGCGTCACCGTCATCATGGTGACCCACGAGCTGGACATCGCCCAGCAGGCCCGGCGAATCGTCCAGATGCGCGACGGCAAGATCCTCCTCGACCGCCCAACCGCGGACATCGTCGCGGAGCGCGGCCCCGCCCCCCCGCGCAAGCTGCCCTCAGTCGAGACCGCGCCGTCCGCCGGCGCCGTCCTCGCCACCGAGGGGAGCATGGGCCTCCGGCCCGTCGCCCCGGCCGCCTCGCCCGCCGAGGTCGCGGTCGCCCAGCAGGAAGCCCCCATCGCCGCGTCCGCCCTGCCTCCGCGCATGGTCCGCGGCGCCACGCCGGCCATCGTATGCGGGCTGATCGCGGCCGCGCTATGCGTGCTGGGGTATGCCGCGCAGGTCGCGCTCCAGAAGATCTACGATTACAAGCCCGAAGCCATGGACCCCATGCACCCCAAGATGCCGCCGATGCCCATGATCATCGGCAGCGGCATCGCCAGCCTGGGGATGCTGGTCGGGATCGTGCTGGCCATCCTGGCGATCGTGTTCGGCTACGGCGCCCGCCGCCGCGCCCTGACCGAGATCGGCAACTGGCAAGGCCGCCGCCGCGCGCTCGTCGGCCTGATTCTCGGCTGGGTCGTCGTCGCGGTCCCGGTCATCGTCATCATCCTCGCCGTGGTCAAGCTCGCCACCGGCGGCTTCGGCGGCGCGAAGTAGCCTCCTCCCCGCGCGCGGGCACGCGCCCTCGCGTAGCCGAGCCGGCGTGTCCTCACGCCGCTCCCGTCCGGCGGCAACCGAGCCGGCGTGTCCTCACGCCGGTCGCGTCCGGTGACAACCGAGCCGGCGTGTCCTCACGCCGCTCCCGTCCAGCGACAACCGAGCCGGCGTGTCCTCACGCCGCTCCCGTCCGGCGACAACCGAGCCGGCGTGTCCTCACGCCGGTCGCGTCCGACCCACGTGGAAATGTAGCGTCCGACCCCCGTGTCGGACGTAGGACTCGACGGGTTCATGGACGAAAAACAGCGTGCCGAACGAGTAGCACGGGCCGCGGCCGGCGACGCCGATGCCTTGCAGCAACTCATCGTCCACTACCACCCTATCCTGCACCACGCGCTCGAAACCCACATCGACGCCGCGCTCCGCGGCCACGTCGACCCCGCCGACGTGCTCCAACAAACGTACGTTGCCGCCTTCCGCGCCCTGTCCGCCCCCCATCAGAGCCCGAGCGGCAGCGAGGGGCGTGTTCAGAGCCCGAGCGGAAGCGAGGGGCCGGCCCCCGATCCCCGGCCCCTGCCGCATTTCGACTCCCCCGCCGGCTTCTACAAATGGCTCGAAACCATCGCCCTCAACCAGCTCCGCGACCTGGAGCGCGCCCTCCGGCGTCAAAAACGCGACGTGGCTCGCCAGGCGCGCGACGCACCCAATCTCGGCGATTCCTGCCCGAACCTGCTGAACCGTCTGGCCGGCCGCGACAGCACCCCCAGCCGCCGTGTGGGCCGTGCGGAGGCCGTCGCGGCGGTCCTGTCGTGCCTGGCGCGCCTCAACGATGACCAGCGTACCGTCGTCCGCCTGCGTTTTCTCGAAGATATCCCGGTCACGGAGATCGCCCAGCGCCTCGGCAAGACCGAGACGGCGGTCTACACCCTCTGCCACCGCGGCCTCAAGTCCCTCCGCGAGCGCATGGTCTCAATCACGCGCTATCTCACCCACCTGTAGCGCCGCCCCTCCCTCCGTGCCTGCGTGCCTCGGTGCCTCCGTGCCTCCGTCCCTTCGCGCCTTTTTTCCCCTTTTCCTGTCAAACTTCGCCGCCGACGCCGTTTGTAGCTCCAGAGGCAGGCTGCCGGAGCAGCCGGCCCGGACACCTGTGGGGCTGTCGCATGTTGCCGCCATCAACCGCGAGCGACGACTCTCTGCCGGAGCTGTTCAGCGGTGCCGAGTGGCGTTCGCTCGCCGCGCACCTCAAGCTGTCGGCGCGGCAGCAGGCCATCGCGCGCTTGACGTGCCGCGGGCTGAAGCGCGGAGTGATCGCGCGGCGGCTCGGCGTGTCGGAGAACACGGTGCGGACGCACGTGCGCGGACTCTATCGGCGACTGAACGTGGACAGCCGACTGGGGTTGGTCGTGCGGCTGGTGCTGGCCGACCGGGTGCTAGACGGTGACCACCGATGAGAGATCGCCGATAGGCGATGAGGGTTCCGGCGTTCCATGTGGCGACCGACGGCCCGTCTGCCGATCCGAACCGGGCCAGTCGTGGCCCGGTCCAACCGCGTCACGACCGACGCGGGGCAGTCCAGGTGTATCTGCAGCCGGGTTGCGGACAACTCGGTTCTGACCCCGGAGTGCCCCGCATGACGTGTATCACCCCAAAGTGCGAATTGCTTTCGGGAGGCCGAGCACGTAGCGTGTGCCTTTGGAGGAGAATTCCGGGGACGCTGTCTTTTCCGTCTCTGGGGCTCCATTTTACGCAGCGGGCGTCAAATCCGGCCGCGGACGACGTTCGTAAGTCTGGCGACGAGCAGCGGCCTCGGACGGTCCGGGCCGCTAATCGCCTTACACGTAGCGACGGCGGACGAGCCCCCGTAAGTCCTGGCCCGGGGTTGCTCGGTGCCTAAGAACCGCTTGGCACGTGGGTTTCGACCGCCGCGCGGTAATCTGAGGAGGAGTGCGAATGATGAGATGTTCACGATGTCTGTCGATCCTGGGGCTGCTGTGTCTGGCCGTCGGGCCATCTCTGGCAGCCGTCTACATGGAGGACTTCTCGACTGGCGCGCCCGGCTGGGTCGGCGGGTACGCCCGCGGGGACTACAGTCACGCCGACACGCCGTACTACTACTGGGACCCGGCGTCGCAGGCGTTATACGTCCAGCAACCCAACAAGCGCGTGGACGGTGACGATCACTATTTCTGTCACCCGGTGGACTACGACGGCGGCTCGTTCGCGCTGTCGTTCGACATGTACGTGACCGCTCAGCAGTACGACGCCGCCCTTCGTTTCGGGCTGTCCACCAACCCGAACGACGCGTGGTCCAATGACGGCCGCGACCCGTCCTGTTGGTCTGTGTCCTACGGCCGAAGCGATGCTGGGCCGGGCACATACGATGAACTGTGGGACGGCCATCAGTACCTTGATTACACCCAGCAGCCCTACAGCTCGGAAGGTTACTGGTGGCACCACCAGTTGACCTATGACGCCACGACACGACGGGTGGAGACGACGATCTGGCGCCGCGATACCCCCTCGATTGTCAGTCTCCACGGGATCCACACGCTGACCACCGGCTTTACGAGCGACATGGACTGGCTGGTACTCAGCGACAACCGCCGACACACCATGCCGAGCACGTGGTCGCAGACCTACGGCATTGGTTGTCTCGACAACATCAGTTTCACGCCCGAGCCCGCGTCGTTCCTGACGTTGGTGGTCGGCGCGCTCGCGCTCACGCGCCGCCGGTAGTAGACTCGGCGCGCGCGAATTCCGCCATTAAGGGTGCGCCGGGGGGCGCACCCTATCTCTCTTCAACGTACTCCCCGTCCCGCATGATCACGTGCCAATACTGTTCCCAGAACGCCTTGTTAGTTCCGAGCTTGTCGTGGGCCCCGGGGCTGGGCTCGTCGATGTCGAGCAGCGTGAGATTCTGGTCAAGTTCGAAACGTGCGCCGTGGACCCTGGCCTGTTCCGTCGCCCCGACGGTCATCCAGAGCTCGAGGCGGGCGCCCGGAAGGGCGGGCGACGTGGACACCCGCATGCTCTCCACGGCGAATGCGTCCGGCACAGAATCTCGCCACGCGGGGATTGTAGTGCGAGGGTTCGCGCTCGGAACGTACGGCTCGTCGTCACTGACAGGCAGGTCGAGAAACGCATACGCCCAGACCCGCGCCGGCTCGATCGTCGGCCAGCCCAGCTCCGCCAGCCGCTGGGGATCCACGGGCGGCGGCGCCAGTCCGGTCATGTGGTCGGGATGCAAGACCATCACCACACGTACCTTGTCCCAATGCGCGAATTGGCGCTCGGGGCCGCGAAGGCCGTCTTCGAAACCGTCCAGCTTGTTGCTCTGCCCCCAAGCCACAACGGCCGGACGGTGGTCATCGAAGAACCGATCTACAATGGCCAAGCCCTCTTGGAGTTGGCCGAAGTGCCAGACCGTCCAGCGGATGACGCCTGTTTCCGGATCGATGACACTCAGGCGTGTCGGGTAATCGCCAGGGTGATTGGCAACAACGACCAGCTCGTCACCGGGGACTCCGTCCAAGTCCCCGGCCGCGAACGCTGTTGGACGCCAGTACCGGGCGTCGGGTGCGTCGGGCCAACGCCACGGCGGCGCCGGATTGACCCGCCACAGTTCCCGCCCATCGGGGTCGAACGCAATCAAGGTGGACCCGGAGGCGTCCAAGGGGTAAAGACAACCGATGGCAACGACCTGCCGACCGTTGTGGAGCGTGACGACGATCGCCCCAGGGGCGAACTCGCCGCGATACCCGAGCTGCTCCAGCCAGAGCAACCGCTCCGGCACGCTGGAATTCCCGTAGTAGGCCAGGAGGTCCTTGTAATCCTGCGACCGCAGGATCTTTGTGATGCGTCGAGTCGGCGGCCGCGTCGCCGTTCGCGTTCCGCGCAGGGACAACCAGCCTGCGCCGACCGCGAGTACGAGCACGGCGAGAATGGCAAACGCGCGCAGGCTGCGATGCCGGTGCCAGCGCGGGACACGAACGCGCTGGCCAGCCTGCAGCGCTTGCAGCACCTCCGACGCTGACGCAAACCGGTCCGCCGGGAGCTTCGCCATCAGCCGCAGCGCCAGGCTGGCGAGAACAGGATCGACGTTCTTGTCGAGCCTCCGCGGGTCCGCCGGCTCCTCGTGCAGAATCCGGTGAATCGTCGCCGTCGGCGTATCGCACCGAAACGGCGTCCGCCCCGTCAGCATCTCGTACAGCACCACGCCCGCCGAATACAGATCGGCGCGCTCGTCGATGTCCGCCTCGCCCCGCGCTTGCTCCGGGCTCATGTACTCCGGCGTCCCCAGCACCGACGCCGGCAGCGTGAGTTGCGTCTCCGACGACCGCATCCGCGCCAACCCGAAGTCCGCAATTTTCACCATCACCACAGAGGCACCGAGACACAGAGAGGAAAAACCGAATTGTCCAGGCGCGGGGCACCCGTCGCTGCCTGCGGCGGTGGCCGTCCTATCTGAACTCTGAACCCCGAACCCTGAACCCTCGCTCGGTCCCACGTCCAGCAATATGTTCGACGACTTGATGTCCCGGTGGATCAACCCCGCCTTGTGCGCCGCGTCGAGCCCGGCCAGCAGCTCGCGGAAGATGCGCCGGATGAGGTCGGGGGGCAGGCGTGCAGGCACGGAGGCACGTGGCAACGAAGGCGGTGCGGCCACGCCAGAGCCGGGCTCGCTGCACGTTGGCGGCTCGAAGCTGACGGCTGACGGCTGAAAGCTGACAGCTCGAACCACTTCCGCCAAGCTCGGCCCGTCCACGTACTCCATCGCGATGAACCGCACCTCGCGCTCCTGGCCGACCGCGTAAACGGTCACGATGTTTGGGTGTCGCAGCGCGGCGGCGGTCTTGGCCTCGCGCTCGAACCGCGTGAGCGCGGCGTCGTCCTCCGCCAGCTCCGGCCGCAAGATCTTCAGCGCGACGATCCGGTCGAGGCTCTCTTCGTACGCCTTGAGGACAATCCCCATCCCGCCGCGGCCCACGAAATCGAGGACCTTGTACGGGCGTAAGAGTTCAGCCGTTTGCAGTACTTGCGGCGGGTAGCGGCGGGAGTTGGCCGGTTTGCAGGTAGGTGCGCAGGGCGTTGGCGATGGTCAGCAGGGGGTCGTGGCCGCGGAGGCGCAGCGTGCGGTAGACGCTCATCA
>CAIWOY010000261.1 GCA_903914415.1 uncultured Phycisphaerales bacterium
CAACCGACATCCTACGGCCGGCAGGGGCGCCGGCCGCTACAGCGCTCGCAACTCCTCGCGTGCGACCCGCCCAAACACCGTGAACTCGCACCCCACCGCGCTCGCGCGGCTGACCTCGATCTCCGGCAGCGTGACGCGCCAGCGTTTCTTGTCGCGCGTGCCGACGACGACCAGCGGCCCGCGCTCACCCTCGTGCAGCGGCTGGTGTGTCGTCATCGACCCATGCGGGTCGTCGCTGTCCGCGTTGTAAAGCGTGACCGCCAGCACCTCGCCCACCGTCCGCCCCGCAAACGTCACTTCCGGCTGAATGTATGCTTCCGTCGCCATGCGGTGCAGTGTCGCGGCGAGGGAGCGGCGGATCAAGAGAGCGACGGCTCGATGAACGGGGCAAGACGTGAGGTGCCCGGCTCCCGTGCGTCCAGTCGGGAATCCCCTGAGCGTGCGACGTTTGCTCACGCCACCCACCGCGTCGGCGACTGCGCTACACGCGCCGCCGCGCACGCCGTATGATGCGCCGGTTCGGTGCGTCGAGGACGCGCCCTGCGGATTTGGTCCGCTACCGTTCGGTGCGTGAAGAACGCTGGTCCGCCCAGCGGACCCTACGAGGGTCTTTATGGCTGCGACTTCGCAATACGCCGCCGCGAGCGCCGAGGCCGGCCGCCGCGGCCCCGACATTCGCTCCGACTGCTGGGTCAAGATCACCCCGACAACGTCGGGCGGGATCAACGTGCAGGTCAAGACCAAGGTGGAGGTCATGTACGGCGAGGCGGTCCGCCGGCTCGTCCACGACGTGCTCACGGCCCTCGGCGTGACGCACGCGACGGTCGAGATGGAGGACGCCGGCGCGCTGCCGTTCGTGCAAATGGCCCGGCTGGAAGCGGCCGTACGCCGATTGGTGCCACAGGGCGCTGCGGCCGTGTCCGCCGTGCCCGAGTACCTCCCGGAGTTCGTCGCCGGTGCCCAGCGGCCGACCGAGCGCGAGCGCTTCCGCCGGTCGCGCCTCTATCTGCCCGGCAACGAGTCGAGATTCATGCTCAACGCCGGCTTGCACGAGCCCGACGGCGTCATCCTCGACCTGGAAGACAGCGTCGCGCCGCCGACCAAGGACGAAGCCCGGCTGCTGGTGCGAGATGCGCTGCGGAGCATCGACTTCCGGGCTTCCGAGCGGATGGTCCGCATCAACCAGGGCGAGCGCGGGCTGATCGACCTCGATTTCATCGTGCCGCATAACGTACACGTCATTCTGATCCCAAAAGTCGAGTCGCCGGAGCAGGTGCGCGCGGTGGACGACCGGATTGCGGCGATCCTGAAGAAGCACAAGATCAGCCCACCGGTGTACATCATGCCCATCGTCGAAAGCGCCCTCGGTGCGATCAAGGCCTACGAGATCGCGACCGCGTCGCCGAACATCGTCGGCCTGACGATCGGCCTGGAGGATTACACCGCCGACCTCGGCACCCAGCGGACCAGCGCGGGCCGCGAGAGCTTCTGGGCCCGCTGCCAGGTGGTCAACGCGGCCCGCGCCGCCGGCGTGCAGCCGATCGACACGGTCTTCTCCGACGTGGCGGACATGGAGGGGCTGAAGGCGAGCGTGCTGGAGGCGAAATCGCTCGGCTTCGAGGGCAAGGGCTGCATCCACCCCCGGCAAATCCGCCCGATCCACGAAGCGTTCGCCCCCGCGCCGGCTGAGCTTGAAAAAGCCCAGAAGATCGTCGCCGCCTTCAAGGACGCGGAAGCGAAGGGCCTCGGCGTCGTGTCCCTCGGCAGCAAGATGATCGACCCGCCGGTCGTCAAGCGCGCCCTGCGGACGGTGCGGCTGGCGGAAGCGCTGGCGAAGACGTAGCGGCTGCTCTGTTGCCCGCCAGGCAACCGAAATCGGGAACACCAATGCTACCACGCGTAATCCTGCACAACGCCGTCAGCGCCGACGGCCGGATGGACTGGCTGTCGGTCGATATGGGGCAGTACTACGGCCTCGTGTCCAGGTGGAAAGAGGACGCAACGCTCGTCGGGGCCGGGACAGTTCTCGCCGCGCCGGACCCCGTGCCGCCGGAGGATGAGGCGGCGTTCGAGCCGCCAGAGGTCAGCCCGCGCGACAAACGGCCGCTGCTGGTCATCCCCGACAGCCGCGGGCGCGTCCGGACCTGGCACGCCCTGCGCGCAGCGCCGTACTGGCGCGGCATGGTCGCGCTGGTTTCGCGGGCCACGCCGCGGGCGTACTTGCACTATCTCAAGCAGCGGCACATCGACATCATCGTCGCCGGCAACGACCGCGTGGACCTGCGCAAGGCGCTGCACACGCTCAACCGGCGTTATGGCGTCAAGGTCGTCCGCGTCGACAGCGGCGGGACGCTCAACGGCGTACTCCTGCGGGCCGGCCTCGTTGACGAGGTCAGCATCTTGGTGCACCCCACGCTCGTCGGCGGCACATCGCCCCGCGCGCTGTATCGCGCCCCCGATTTGACCTCCGCCAAGGGCACGCTCGGAGTGAAGCTGGCGCACGTCGCAAAGCTCAAGGGCGGCGTGGTCTGGCTGCGCTACCAGATACGCCGCTGACGAACCGGCGACGGCCGGCGAGGCGCGCTACCGCTCGCGGCTCGGACTCGACGAGCCGCGGGGCTATGGTTTGCTCAGCAACGTCTCCAGCTCGTCCAACAGCTCGTTGAACAGCTCCATCGTCGCGACGATCGGCTTCGGCGTGCTCATGTCGACGCCGGCCTGCTTGAGCGTCTCGATCGGGTACTTGCTGCTGCCGGCCTTCAGGAAGCCCAGGTAGTCGTGCAGTGCGTTCGGCTCGTCGCTCAGCACGCGCCGCGCCAGCGCGACCGACGCGCAGTAACTCGTCGCGTACTTGTAGACGTAAAACGCCCGGTAGAAGTGCGGAATCCGTGACCAGTATCCGTCCAGCTCGTCGTCGTACGCGAAATTCGGCCCGAAGTAGCGCAGCACCAGCTCGCGGTACATCTTGCCCAACGTCTCGTACGTCAGCGGCGTCCCCTTCTCGGCCGCCGCGTGCACCAGCTTCTCGTACTCCGCCCACATCGTCTGGTTGATCACAGTGCCGCGGATGCCCTCAATCGCCGTGTTGACCAGGAACAGCCGCTCGGCGCGGTCCTTGGCGTGCTTGCGCAGGTAGTCGCCGAGCAGCACCTCGTTGCAGGTCGACGCGACCTCGGCCAGGAACGTCGGGTAGTCGCCATAGACCGGCGGCTGGTTGTGCTGTGTGAACCAGCTATGCATCGAGTGGCCCATCTCGTGGGCGACGGTGAACATCTCCTCGTACGTGCCGTTGTAGTTCAGCAGCATGTACGGGTGGTTGCCGTACGTCCCCATGCTGTACGCGCCGCTCCGCTTGCCGGGCGTCTCGTACACGTCGATCCAGTGGCTATGGAAGCCCTGCGTCATCGGCTCGATGTACTCGGCCCCCAGCGGCGCCAGCCCCTTGATCACCGTCGCCACCGCGTCGTCGTAGCCGATCTCCGGCGCCGCGCCATCGATCAGCGGCACGAGCAGGTCGTACTGGTGCACCTTGTCGATTCCCAGCTTGTGCCGGCGGATGTCGAGATACCGCTGGAACGTCGGCAGATGCTCGTGAATGGTCGCGATCAGGTTGTCGTACACCGCCACCGGCACGTTGTCGGGATCCACGGCCGCCTGCAGCGCGCTGTCATAGTGCCGCGCCCGCGCCTCGAACACGTCGCCCTGCACCGACCCGCCCAGCAGCGCCGCCAGCGTGTTCTTGTAGCTCAGGTACGTCGCCATCAACCCGTGGAACGCCCGCTCCCGCAGCGGCCGGTCCGGCGACTGAAGAAACAGGAAGTACCGGCCCTCGCTCAACTCGACGTCCTTCCCCGCGCTGTCCTTGATCGTCGGGAACTTGATGTCCGCGTTCGTCAACATGCCGAAGGCGCTGTGCGGGGTGCTCGCAAGCTTGCCCGTCATCGCCAGCAGCTCCTCTTCGCGGGTGCTGAGCACGTGCTTTTGCTGCCGCAGCAGATTCTCGAAGTGATGCGTGTAGATCGTGAGCTTGGGGTCGGCCTGGCACCATTTCAGCAGTTGCCCTTCCGGCAGCGCGACGATCTCCGGCTCGAACCACGCCGTCGCTTCGCTCCACTGGACGCCGAGGTTGTGCGCCCGCTCCGCGAGGGCCTGCGGCGCCGACGCGCGCGTGTCCTCGTCTTTCAGCATCGCGGCATAGGCGGACAGCTTCTCGAGCTTGATCCCGAGGCCTTCACGCAGCGTGAGGAACTTCAGCAGTTCCTCCGGCGACGCGGCCACCTTGCCCTTAAAGGCGGTCAGGGCGCGAATGCCCTCCTCGCACGCCGTGAAATCGGCCTCCCACGCCGCCGCGTCGGCATACATGTCGCCGAGGTTCCACTTGTACTGCTCCGCGATCTCGGACCGCCCGGGGAGCTTGCCAGTTTGCACCTGTGCCGTGGCCGGCACCGTGGCGAGCCCCACCAAGGCGAGCACGACGGCCAAACCAACGCCAAAACTGGGTCGATGCAACATGGCAGCTTCCTGGGGCGAGGAGTAAGTATCAGAACGCAGCACAGCCCCGCCGACCGCGCCGCGTACGTCCGGGCGCGGAGGGTACCCGGGGCAGCGCCGGGTGACAAGCAGACTGGTGGCCGGCCGCGCGGGGCTGGCCGATCGTCCGCGGCGGGGTGATGTTCGAGGGGTGTGTCAGAAACGCAGCGTACGTTCTATCGGCGGCGCAGCAGCGTCAGGCCACCTACGACCATGAGCGCCAAGGACGTTGGCTCGGGGACGCCCTGGAACAGGTGGATGTTGCCGTCGCCGTAGCCCACCAGGAAGTCCGGCACGCCGTCGCCGGTCCAATCGCACACGAACGGTCGCGAACGCAACGCGCTGGCCGTGCCGCCCAGGTCGATGTCCACGCCGTTGGCCTGCAGGAGTGAGTAGGTGCCGAACGCCGGCGCCGCGTTCGTGCCGGTATTCCGGTAGTAGACGAGCTTGCCGTCCGTATCTCCTGAGACGAGGTCAAAAACGCCGTCCCGGTCTACGTCGAGTGTCACGGGGCTGGCCCGCCCGGGCGCGGCGGTCGAAGGCACCACGAGGTCGCCCCCGCCCGTCTGCTGCAGTACCGCATCGGTGCGGAAATCCGGCTCGGCGTTCGCATCCGCGGCCTGGTTGATGAAGACGTGAATCCGACCGTTGAGATCGCCGACGACGAGGTCCTTCTTCCCGTCGCCGTTCCAATCGACGATGAGGGGCGTCGCGCGAGCCCCGACGTTAATGTCCGCTTTGCTGCCCGGCTGCCCAACCTGCACGAACGTCCCGCCGTTGTAGCTTGGGGCCGCGTCCGTGCCGAGGTTGTGGAACCACTGTACTTTGCCGTCGGCCTGGCCGATGACCAGGTCCTTCTTGCCGTCGCCGTCCCACTGCACCACGCGCGGGAAGGTTCCCATGCAGCCGCTACCGGGGACCGACAGGTCGCCCACACCGTTCTGCACGTAGAACGGGTTGTTGAAGTGCGGAGCGCCGGGCGCGCCGTCGTTCAGATACACGCGCACCTTCCCCGCGACGGCGCCGCTCCCCTCGCCCACGATCAAGTCGGGCAGGCCGTCGTTGTTCCAATCGGCCAGCGACGGGACCGAATAGCCCGGCACCCAGATCGGTGCGACGTTGGGTGCGATGCCAGCCTGTACGAGTTCTTCGGCGCCCCAAGTCAGGGGCCCTGCGATTGCGAGCGCAGGCCCCAGCAGAAGGACAGGCAGCGCAACGAACGTCCGCACGCCCCGTAATCCAGTATACATCTTCCTCTCCCTCGCGCATATCGGACGTGCATGTCCGTGCGCAGGTACGCGCATCTCCACAATGATCCTAGGAACGCTGACGCCGCAGGGTCAATGGCCGGGAGCCCCTTTCGGGCAGCGCCCGGCTCGGTCCAGACGGACCGGCAGCGCCGCTCGGTACTTTATCCGCCTCCGCCAGAGGGAAGACTCTGGTAATCACGGAGTCATCCGCTGGGGCGTCCGCCGACTGCCCGCGGCTTGTTCGGGGCTGGGGGATTCTCGGCCTTGCGGGCGCGAAACCTATTCTGTTCCGGACCGGCGCGCCACTCGTGTATGATGGAGCGGAAAGAAGCGCTCCAAGTGACGCGACGGCGGAGAGGAAACCCGCATGTTGACCGAGAACGTCCTGGACCTCATCGGCCATACGCCGCTGCTGAAGCTGAACGGCGAGCGGGTGTTCGCCAAGGCGGAGTTCCTGAACCCCGGCGGCAGCATCAAGGACCGGGTCGCACGCGCGATGATCGAGGGCGCTGAGCGCGACGGGCGGCTCCGGCCCGATTCCGTCATCATCGAGCCGACGTCCGGCAACACCGGGATCGGCTTGGCCCTCGTCGGCCGGCTCAAGGGCTACCGCGTCCGCATCATCATGCCCGAGGGGATGAGCGTGGAACGCAAGAAGCTCATCCGCGCCCTCGGGGCGGAGCTGGAACTGACGCCCGACAAGGAGGGCATCCCCGGGGCGGTCACGCGTGCGAAGCAGCTCGTCGCCGAGCTGCCCAACGCCTTCATGCCGGACCAGTTCTCGAACCCTGACAACCCGCGCGTGCATTACGAGCAGACTGCACCCGAGCTGTGGCGGCAGATGGAGGGCGAGATCGACTGCTTCGTCGCCGGCGTCGGCAGCGGCGGGACGCTCCAGGGCGTCGGCCGGTTCCTGAAGGAACGCCGGCCGGGCGTGAAGATCATCGCGGTCGAGCCCAAGAACGTCTCCGCGCTGCTCGGCCACGAGCCCGGGCTGCACCAGATCCAGGGCATCGGGGATGGGTTCATTCCCGCGGTGCTCGACGTGGCGCTGGTGGATGACGTGATCGAGGTCACCGACGACGACGCAATTCAAACGACGCGGCAGCTCGGCGCCGCGAACGGTCTGCTGGTGGGCATTTCGTCGGGGGCAAATGTCTGGGCGGCGCGCCAGCTTGCACGGACGATCCGGGGCCACATCGCGACGGTCCTACCGGACCGGGCCGAGCGGTATTTCAGCACGGCGCTGCTGTAGCGCGCGGCCCCCCGTCTCGCAATCCACTGTAGGAAGTTGTCAGCCGGCGGCTGCGCCGCCGCTCCGCGCGGCGAATCCGGGGTACAGTCTCGCTGTGGGCAGGCGCAACGGGGCACCTGCGCGTGGAACAACAAGGAGACACGTTCATGACGAAACTACGACCGATCGCTTTTGCACTGGCTGTTGCAGCCATCGTCGCCGCGGTGCACGCCGGCGAGCCCGCCAAGGGCAAGGCCCTGATCCCGCGCGACGTGCTGTTCGGCAATCCGGACCGTGCGGCGGTGCGGCTGAGCCCGGACGGCCAGCAACTCGCCTACATCGCGCCCCTGGACGGCGTGATGAACATCTGGGTGGCGCCCGCCGCCGATCCCAGTGCCGCCAAGGCCATCACGCACGACAAGGGCCGCGGCATCCGGCAGTACTTCTGGGCCTACACGAACCAGCACATTCTCTATCTCCAGGACAAGGACGGCGACGA
>CAIWOY010000262.1 GCA_903914415.1 uncultured Phycisphaerales bacterium
CAGCCCCTCCCTAAGAGGGAGGGGGGTTCTATTAGGCACACTAAGAAACGTACGTGCAGGCCGGCGCTGACTCTGACCGATCTGATCTTCGCCGCCTCAGCCATGCTCGTCGTCACCCTGGTCGTCGGCCCGGCCCTGACGAAGCCGCGCGCCACGGCGCGCCTCACCGACTGCCTCTCCAACTTGCAGCACATCGGCATGGCGCTGCACGCCTACGCCGCGGAGGACCCCCGCGAGCAGGCCATCCCGATCCAGTTGGACATGGTGAACAACGTTGCGTTGCTCGGACCGACCTCGGACGCCGGGTATTGGCTCTGGCGTACGGCCAACTGTTTCGCTTGGGGCGGCCAGTCAGCCACACGCGTGTTCAAGACGTCCGCCCGGGCCGGGTATGCGCTGGCGGACACGCCGCCGCAGGACGGCAACTCGATCCCGTGCGTTCAGCGCGTGGACTACGCCGCGAGCCGCCGCCCGCTCAATGGCTGCATCGCACCGGATCCGCTGGACGTATTCCACTGCCCAGCGGACACAGGCTACCCCAACGACCCGAGGATAGACGACGCGCCCGGCGCGAATGCGCTTCGGTCTTGCTGGGACACGTTGGGAAACAGCTACCGGGCCTCGCTGACGAGCTACACGCAGACAGGGGGTGGCCTGGCCCCGTCCACGGGAAGCTTCTCCTTCGGCTCCTGGGGGCATCGTCTCTCGACGCTGCCGAGTCAGAGCACCTCGGTCCTGGTGGCCGATCCGCTGTGGTCCTATCAGCTCAGCACTCTCCTCTGCTACGACTGCGACCCCAATGTCATACCCGTGGGCTGGCACGGGACGCCGTGGGCGGACAACGTGCTCTACGCCGACGGCTCGGCCCGCCTGACGTCGGTGCAAGGTGCGCGGCGGGATCTCGTACGTCGCCCGCTGGGTGCGGACTCGCTCGCGCTCGCCGTGAACGCGCCGCCGGTCTGCGACTTGGGTCTCCTTTGCGCCGGGCCGTCATGGCAGGTGGATTGCTACCCGACCCCCGGTGCGGTGATCTGGGGCAACTGGTCGCAGTACATTCAGCAATACAATAACTGCTGGCCGTTCAAGAACGCCTACCTGAACCCGCTGGCCAGGGCGCCGGGCGACGCCCCGAGGCGCGTGCCGCCCGGCGAGGCGGCGGGCGAATCGGCGCCGTCCGCCGTGCGATTCGTGCCGTGAGGTGCGTGGAGGAGAGCAATTGATGACCGGGCGCGGCCCAATCGCATCGAGGGAGGGACGGCGCGCGTCAGCGGGCGCTGCGATCTCGTGCGCCCGCCCGTCAACTCGTCTTGATTCTCGAATATGCGTGGTCGTATACTGTACGAAAGCGGTGGGTGTCGCTCCAAGGCCAACTCCTGCGGGGCAAGAGCGCGATGGCCGTCGCGCGACTGATCGGGGTCATGGCCCGCCGCCGAAGGAGGCTCACATGCCCGGTATACGCACACGCCGGTTCGCGTTGACGCTGACCGACCTGATCTTCGCCATGTCGGCCATTCTGGTCGTTACGTTGGTCGTCGGCCCGGCCCTGACGAGGCCCCGCGCCACCGCCCGGCTCACCGACTGCCTCTCGAACCTGCAGCGCATCGGCCTGGCCCTGCACGCCTACGCCGCCGAGGACCCCCGCGAACAGGCCATCCCGCTCCAGATGGACATGGTGAGCAACCCCGCCTACCTCGGGCCAACCGTGGCGGACAACGGGTTCTGGCTCTGGCGAACCGCCAACTGGTTCGCATGGGGTGGGCAGTCCGCGACGCAGGTGTTTAAGGTCAGCTCCTCGGCGGGGTACGCCCTTTCGGACACGCCGCCCCAGGACGCAAACTCGATCGCGTACGTTCAGCGCCCCGACTACGCCGCGAGTCACCGCCCGCTCAACGGCTATATCACCCCCGATCCGCTGGACGTGTTTCACTGCGCGGCGGACACGGGCTACCCGAACAGTCCGATCATCGACGACTCGCCCGCGGCCAACGCAGGGCGTCCGTGCTGGAACACCCTCGGCAACAGCTACCGTGCCTCGCTTGCCGCCTACGTGTGGCTGTCCGGGTCTACCCCCTCCGCGGTTTTCTCCGTCGGCGCGTGGGGGCATCGCCTGTCGACGCTGCCCAACCAGAGCCGGTACATCCTGCTCGGCGATCCGCCCTGGTTCAACATGGTCGGCTACGACCCCAACAGCCAGGCGAATCCCGCCCCGGTCGGCTGGCACGGCGTCGAATGGTCTGACAACCTGCTCTTCTGTGACGGCTCCGCCCGGCTTACCTCTACTCTCGGTCGGGTCCAGGGCCCCGGTCGCCGCCCGCTCTCGGCGGATGCCCTTAAGCTCGATCAGCCGCCCCTCTGTGGTAACGTCGGCGGGCTCTACTCAGGACCAACCTGGCAGCTCGACTGCTACCCGACGCCCGGCGCCGTCATCTTTGGCTACGCTTTCCTGTCGTCCTGGTTAGCGTCGCAGGGAGACTGCTGGCCAACCCGTCATGCGTATATGAACCCGCTGAGAGACGCACCCGGTGACGCCCCCGCGCCACCCCAGCCATCCACCGTGCAGGTGCTTTGGTAAGCCAATTCGAGGAGGACAGGCCATGACTCGTTCACTCGCAATCGCGGTGGTTGTGCTTGCAGGCGCGCTGCCGCTCCTGGCCGCGCCGGCCCCCGCCGTCCCCGATTCCTTTGTGCCACTCGCCGGCGTCGCCGATGACGTGACGCGCGCCAGTTACGTCGAGACCTTCGAGACCTTCACCGCCGGCCCCCTCGCCGGCCAGAGCGGCTGGACCGGCTGGGGCGCCAACATCGCCGTCGTCACAGATACGCCGATCAGCGGCACCAAATCCGCCCGCCACAGCAGCGACGGCAGCGGCTTTGTCGGCTTCGAGACCGTGAGCCCAGCCTCCACGCCCGCGTACGGCATCACCGCCCTCGACGTACGCCTCAGCGGCGACGGCGTCACGTACCAGATCAACCTGCTCGGCGACGTCCCGACCAGCAACGACGGCTTCTACTTCAACACCGCCGTCCAGTTCCAGACCGATCATACGATTCGCGTCCTTCAGTCCGTCGGCAGCCTCCCCGTGTACCAGAACACGAGCGGCACGTGGGCCCCCAACTCCCCATTCCAGCTCGCCGTCGAAGTGCTGGCCAACGGAACGCTCCACGTCTACCGGAACGGCGTCTCCATCTTCACCGGCACGGAAGTCGGTTTCGCAACGACCGGCACCGCCGGCCGAACGAAGCAGGTCCTCGCCTGGACCGACAACGCTCCCAACTTCGCCGGCCAGAGCCTGACGATCGACAACTTCACGAACGTGCTGTCGCCGGGACCCGGCGGCTGTCCGGGCGACATGAACTGCGATCGGGCCGTGACCGTCGCGGATATCGATTTGTTGGTGGAGGCGCTGTCCGGAAAGACCGCCTGGTCGCACCTGCCATGCCCGTGGCACAGCGCCGATTGCAGCGGCGACGGCCAAGTGACATTCGCCGACATCGATCCGTTCGTCGTGCTGCTCGGCACGACCTGCCCGTAGGCGTGGATGTCCGCGCCGGCCGCGCACGCGGGTCCGCACGCTACGGCGCGATGACCTGGTAGAGCGTATACGGCCCCACGGTCGCCACCTCGGCGAAGTGCCGCGACTCGGCCGCGCGGAACCGGTCGAAGTACGGCTTGTCCCCCACGCTGACAACCAGGTACGTGGAACGCGTCGCCCGCAGGTAGCCAAGCAATTGCGTGGAGACGCAGGCCGCCGCGCGGCGTCCGCCCCGCACGCTCCCCCGACGCCCCTCACTCCTGCGTCTGAACGTATGCCGGCCAACGGGAGAACGGGACCTGCACCACCTCGCCCGCGAGCTTCGCACCCAACCGCTGCCCGTATGACGTGTGGGCCAGCAGCCGGTCGTCCGGCTCGTTCAGGTCGAAGTCGGTCGCATAGGCGTAGTCCGGGTCGTTCGGCGTGAGGTAGGCAATGTACGGCCCGTCGAGGAGCATGACCTCGCTCGCCAAGTGGACATAGAGCCCCGGCGGCAGCGTCGGCACCGGGTCCTCCGCCGCGGTGAAACGCAGCAACGGGAGGTCGGCAAACTGCTGCGCACCCGATGCGTCGGTCACCTTCGGCTGCCCGAACGTGACGACCTGGTCCACGTCGAGCTGGTCATGCGTCAGGTACATCGCCAGGATGACGGCGGCCGCTCCGCCCAGCGAGTAGCCCGTCACCGTGAGATCGTACTCGGATTGGAGCAACGGGACGACGTCTTGTCGCACAGCGAGGGCAACGTCGCGCCAGCCCCGGTCCAGCGAAATCCCCAGCTCGGAGTCGGTCACGAGGTCGGCGTCGAGGTCCTCCGTCACGTTCGCGTGGTTGTGCGTGGGCGGCAGCGCGACCGTCTGCTGTTTGGTGGCGTGATCGACCACGACCAGGTAGTCGATCGCCACGTCCGGCAGCACGCGCACGTACACGTCCGTGTTCGCCTGGGCGTACTGCGCGCGGAGGTTGTCCGCTTTCGCGGTGTCGCCCTCCACCTGCGCGGCGTCGTAGGCGAGCGTAAACAGCGCGTTCATCCGCGCGTAGTCGATGTCGGGCGCCGCCGGGACGTTGGGCTCGTCGGGAAAGGTCGGAAACACGAGGTGGCCGAGCCCGCAACCAGTGGTAAGGACGATGGCCGCACTGACGGCATAGATGCCGGCACGCCGGGCGAGAGACCGCATGCACATACCGAGCCTCCAGACGCGGGCCCATGCGCCAGTCGCCTGCCGTGCACCTCAGCGGTTTCATCGACTGGCCGACGCCCCTTCGCCACTGCATTTGCACCGCGACCAGGCGTGAGCGCGGCCGGAGCTTCACCAGAAAGACACCAAGGAAGCTGCCAGCTCTCAGCGATCACCCATCAGCCCACGGCCGGCGCACGGTTCGCCGGGCGGCCTCACACGGCCGATGAACCCGCTTTTGGAGGCCGCCAGCCGAAGGTGATCAAGCGCGTTGTTTTGTGTGTAGCCTAATTGAGCGCCTTCGGACCGTTGCGCCGGGGCGCGGTTGTTATTGGACAACGGCCCAGAGAGGGGTTTGGGGCTCGAGGTTCGGGGTTCGGGGCTCGCGAGTCAGGGTTTAGGGTTCAGCACGCGGTCACCAGCTCTCAGCACTCAGCCCTCAGCTCTCAGCTACCAGCCGAAGTCATCCGGGCGGGGAACGTCCGCGCGTCGGCACGTGGAGTATTCACCACGGGGAGGCCGACGGCAAAGCGCGGTTGGAGGATTGCCGGAATCTGGCGGGATTGGGCGGAGGGTGGCGGATTTTAGATTTTCTATTTTGGATTTTGGATTGGGGAGGGCGCGGGCGGGGCTTCCGGGGGGCCATGAGTCACGCGCGACCGATGCCCCCTGCCCGGCGGGCCGCCAGCTGGTCGGACCATCGACGCACACAGCGTTCGCGTTTGCGGGACCGCAGGTTTTTCTTACGCGATCGCTCAAAGGGAATGCCGTACCTGGTCCGATACACCAATCATGGCAAGACGGTCCCCGGAAGACCGAATGCTTGCGGGAATCATCGATGTCGGACTGCGGGTAGCGATCTTCGCGATCGGTGCCGTCGCCCTGGCGATCTGGTACGGCGTGCGCGCGCTCTTCGGGTCGCGCTCCAGGCCAGGCACGTGCGACATCTGCGGCAATGCGATCGATCGCAAATCCCATCGCATAAGCTTCGACGGGTTATTGAGGACGGTCTGTCCACATTGCTATATGCGCGCGAAGCGCGAGCGAAGCCGGATCGCATGGCGCCAGCACAGGCTCGGAGAGTCGTAGACCAGCATGTCGCTGAATCTCTTGTAAAAGCCTCGCCGATACGAGTAGACATGAGAACCTGTATTCTGGTCTCATTGACATCAGTGCTGTGCGTCGCCTCCGCCGGCTGCTGTGCCCCGACTTACAGCGTCACCGTCGATCCAAACGCGGACTACGGCAGCCCGGTTTCTCAAAAGGACGCCGAATCTGGCGCGATGAAGTTCATGAGGGCGTACTTGAAGGATCCCCATTCTGCCCAATACGAATGGGGAACCGTCCAGCAAGCGTGGATTCACATGCAGCCGACGGCGTTCAAGCCGCGAATCTATGGCTACGCGCTGGAAGCGAGCATCAACGGCAAGAACGGCTATGGCGGTTACGTGGGATTCAAGCCATTTCGATTCTTCTATCGCGATGGGAAACTGATCCAAGTCGCCGAGGCGCAGGCGAACCAGTTCAGTCCGGACGGCACGATGTGGTGGCAGGTGTCTCCGCCGCCGCAGTAGGCCGAGGGCCGTCGTGACCAAATGAACATCGAACGCCGTCCGGGCAGATCGCGAGGAACTGCATCGGCTTCCTGCCGTCCTCGGCCGTCGTCGTCGCTGCTCGCCCCGTGAGGCCGGCAGGCCCTTGGCCGCGATGACGATGGACGTGGGACGGCTCCCCTCCTGCCGGGTCGGTCCCGAGTCCGAACGGTGTCGTTTCTTACGCATCATCGTGCGGTAGATCGTCCATAACACTTCTGCGAGGACGGGTACTCGCGAGAATTCGAGCCGGCCGGTCCTGGACGCTCTCGCGGCCAGCGCGGCAGCGCCGAGAAACCGGTGGTGCATGTTGCAGGTCCCACGGCCAAGTGACAGAACCCGGCATGCGAATGCCGGGCCACTGACCCCGCACTCGCGTGCGGGGTCGGATCAGGCGCGGCGGGCGGGAACGGATTCCTGCGCATCGTGGTGCGAGAAGGGATTCACGCACCAGCGGCGGGCGAGACGCCCAGCCCACCCGATCGCCGCTTACTGCCGGGCGCGGTTCGGATTGAGGGCGCGATGGCCGGTTCCTGACGGGCGCGGTTCAGATCGCACGGCGTCAGGCACGGAGGCCTGACGCTACGCGTTCGGGTCGCACGCTTGGTCAGAACGTCGGCGTGGCCGGGAAGGCGGCGGGGAACGTCGTTTCGCCGCCGATCGGGATGTCCAGGAAGACCATGTCCTGCGTGTCGAAGCTGTCGCACTGGCCGCCGGTCGCCAGCTCGTGGGTCGTGAGGTTCACGCACTTGTCAGTGAACGAGACCTGGCCGGTCGTCGCGGTGGCCTGCGCGGACAACAACGCAAAGGTGCCGCCGAGTTGGCAGTGCACCGAGCCCTGGTACGTCTGGAAGCCATAGGGGTTGCTGGCAAACGCGGCTGACGCGCGGACCGTTTTCTCCAGGATGCCGCCGACATTGGCGCGCAGATCGACGCGGGCGGAGCCGTTCAAGATGGTGTAATTGGGGTGGACGCGGCCGCTGACGTGCGCCAGGTTCCACTTGTGGTCGTCCTGAGTGCGGTCGTAGTCCACGAAGAGCTGCACGCTTTCGGGCACGGAGGCGTTGGCCGTGCTGGGCTTCGCGTACACGCTGCCCGTCCCGAGATTCGCCGTGGTCGGACGCTTCGTGACCAGCGCGCAGAAGTACGGCTGGTAGCCGCTGCCGCGGTCGGCCCAGACGCGGAGGGCGACCGGCTCGGTATGCGCGTTTCCGGAGCCTTCGAGGTGCCCATCGCCGTTGAAGTCGAAAGCAGCGAAGTCGGCCTTGAACGCGACCTGCACGGCGTTAATCGTGAACGTGCCCGTCACCTGGGTCTGGTTGGGATCGGTCATGGCGGCGCGGATGTCGGCGCCGCGGGCGAGGGCCTCGTCCGCAAAGCGGTGGAAGCGGTAGACGATCGTCGCGGCGTTGCGCACGACGCGCTCGTAGGCGTTGCGTTGCGTCGCCGCGTTCTGACCCGTATCGGTGTCCGAGTCCTCCGGCAACTCCGAAATATCGTAAGAGTTCAGCCGTTTGCAGTACTTGCGGCGGGTAGCGGCGGGAGTTGGCCGGTTTGCAGGTAGGTGCGCAGGGCGTTGGCGATGGTCAGCAGGGGGTCGTGGCCGCGGAGGCGCAGCGTGCGGTAGACGCTCATC
>CAIWOY010000263.1 GCA_903914415.1 uncultured Phycisphaerales bacterium
CCGGTCGCCCGGCGGAACATCGGCAGCCACTGCTCGTCGCGAGCCGTTTGCATGGTTGGTCGATATGATACCGGCCTTTGCGGCGGCGCGCCACCGCCTGTTCGCCTTTGCGGCGGCCCGCGAACTGCACCGGCCGACCCCGTGTCGCGCCGCACGAAATGTAGCGGCCGACCCCCGTGTCGGCCGTAGACGGCCAGCGGACCTTCGCCGCGTGCCGTGCCCGAAATCGCGATCGCACCGCGAACGACACGAGACACACGAAGCAGAACTCATGTGTTCCCCCTTCGCGTCCTCCGCGTCCTTCGCGGTGAAACCCGCGCCCCCGCACTGCGGCGGCCCCGGATTTGGAGCATGACGTGAACCGCGAGATCAGCCTTTCCGCCCAGGACATTACCCAAGCCGAAATCGACGCCGTCGTCGCCGTCATGCGCTCCGAGCGCCTCAGCCTCGGCCCCCGCATCCCCGAATTCGAGGCCGAGTTCACCAAGCGCCTCCATGTAAAGCACGCCATCGCCTGCAGCAGCGGCACCGCCGGCCTCCATATATGCTGGCGGGCCCTCGGCGTCGGCCGCGGCGACGAGGTCGTCACCACGCCGTTCTCGTTCATCGCCTCCAGCAACAGCATCATGTTCGAGGGCGCGCGGCCGGTCTTCGTCGATGTCGATCCACAAACCTGGCAGCTCGACGCCGCCCGCGCCGCCGCCGCCATCACCCCGCGCACCAAGGCCCTGCTCCCCGTCGACGTCTTCGGCTCCACGCCCGACCTCGACGCAATCTGGACCCTCGCCCGGCGGCACCACCTCCGCGTCCTCGAAGACTCCTGCGAAGCCCTCGGCGCCACCTACAACGGCCGCCCCTGCGGCACCATCGGCGAGGCCGGCGTCTTCGGCTTTTACCCCAACAAGCAAATGACCACCGGCGAGGGCGGCATGGTCGTCACCAACGACGACGACCTCGCCTTCCTCGTCCGCTCGTTCCGCAACCAGGGCCGCGACCCCGAGGGCGGCTGGCTGGCTCATCCGCGGCTCGGCTTCAACTACCGCATGAATGACATCCAGGCCGCCATCGGCACCGTCCAGATGCGCCGCCTCGACGAGATCCTCGCGAAGCGCGACCGCGTCGCCCGCCTCTACCTAGAGCGCCTCAAGGACGAGCCGCGCCTCTCGACGCAGCGCGTCCTGCCCCAGACGCGGATAAGCTGGTTCGTCTTCGTCGTCCGCCTCAGCGACGACTACGCGCAGTCCGACCGCGACCGCATCCTCGCGCAGCTCCGCGCCCAAGGCATCGGCTGCAACGTCTATTTCCCCGCGATCCACCTCCAACCGTTCTACCACACCGAACTCGGCTACAACCCCGGCGATTTCCCCATTACCGAGGCCCTCTCGCAGCGGACGATGGCGTTACCGTTCCACAACCACCTGACCGAGTCCGACGTCGACTACGTCGTGACGACCCTGAAATCGCTGCTGTAGCGCCCTCTGTGGCACCGGTCTCCGACCGGTGGCCGCCCCCGGGTGCCACGGCCGTGTCGGCCGTGAGACGGTGCGCCGTCGTCTGCCGCCGCCCCACCCGAACCCCGCCCGCGAGTGCGGGGCCGCCCGTCCCGCAACCCGCCCCGCGCCCCGCGCCATCAAGGCGCCCGCTGCGGGTAAACAACTCGCGTGCCCGTCACAACTGCCCCGACCTGCGCCACTTACAACAGCGCAAACGCCCCCCGCTCATCCACAGCGCTTGCTCGTCCCCTTTCCGGTTGCATCCGCCCATAATATCTGTTACTGTGACTATTGGGTAGCCACCGGAAAGCGGGCGGCTCTTGCCGCGCGTGGGTTGGGCTACGACCGGAGGAAGGAGACGCCCAGTGAACCACTTCACCAGGTGGAATCAGCTTGTCGTGTGCGCGGCGGTACTGGCCTGTGTGGCTTGGCCGCCGGCGAGTTTCGCGGTGCCCGTCACACTCTCTTTCACGCAATACACCAACGACGGCTCCGGCTTTATTGATCTGACAAACAGACCAGACGGCACGGCGCTCATCAGGGGTGACGCGCAATTCGGAGGCGGTGACGCTGACGGTCGCGGCACAGTCGTCCTCGGCGTCACGGCGGATGCCCCGGCCGGCACACCGATCGAGTTGAGCGTGACCGGGTTCGCCCTCTACTACCCCTATCCCTACGCCTGGGCGCAGTTCGAGTTGTTCCGCGGCGCTACACTGCTTCTCGAGTTCAATGACACGACCACGCAGACGGTGCTCTGTCCGGCCACCGCGGGCGAGACTCTGACCTTCCAGGGCTGGGTTTTGGCACATGGCGGCGATGGCGAGTTCGGCCACTTCAGCGCCGACTTCATTGCGACCCCCGAGCCGGCAACGCTGAGTGGTCTCGCGCTGGCAGGACTGATTGTCATCCGTCGCCGCTGACGCGCAACCCGCCGCCGATGCGCCGACCCGAACCGCCGGACCCAACGGCGCCGACTCCGCCTTTTTCGCCCAACCCGCCGTCGACCCCGCCGCCCCCCGCCCGTTTTCCGCCCCTCCGCTTCCATCGCTTGGTCCCTCGATCCCTCGGCCCATCGATCCCTGCTTTCTCCCGCCAATCTCGCGCAGCCTCCGCCAGCCCCCGCCACCCACCAACAAACCCCCCGCCCCTCCTACCTTTCAGCCCTTTTCTGATGAATACTTACCCTGTCCGCGCGGCCGTTCCGCGCCCAGCGCCTCGAAGCGGAGGCCCAAGCGCAAGCGCGGGGTTCTGCGCTAAGAGTTGATAGCGTTTCTATGAATTCGCCCTTAACCAACTCACCTTCTCTGCGTTCTCGGCGCTCTTGGCGTCTTGGCGGTTGCCTTTTCGTGGGTCCCGATAACCAAGATGCGCAAATAAGAGCGCGCCGACCTGCGCACCTTGCGCACCTTCGCCCCGCACGCTCAGAACGCATCCGAAACCGGTTTTCTGCTCCGCCCGCCGAACATTGCCAAGGGGGGGTAGCGCGCCCGGAAAAACTTGGCAACCTTCGCCTCCTGCACCCTCAGCCGCCCTTTTATCCGGAACTATGCCAACCCCGTCGCGCTCTCGGCGGTCTTCCGCTTTCGGCTGACGACTCCCTCATGAATCCGCCATTCGCCCTTCGCCATTCACCTCCCCGCCACCGTGAATGCACCGCCCGCGACGAGCGGCTCCGGCCGGCCAACTGGAAATCCACTGTCCGCCGACGATAATGCCGCCGTGGCGCCGCAACGGATTGCGGCGGCGGCCGAATCCTGCGTCGAGCGAGGTGGACGATGGCCCTGTACGCCGCCCTGACCTTCTGGCTGGTCGTCATCATGTTCACGGCCTGGGGCGTGCACCGGACCTGGAGCACGCTCGTGCGGCCGCGCGTCGTGAACTCGGTGCTACTCCCCGGCACGCTCGTCGCCGAGCTCGGGCACGTGCTCGGCCTGCTGCTCAGCGGGAACTCGGTGCAGCACATCACGCTCATGGGCGACGACGACAAGGCCGAGCCGCAGGCTGACAGCCCCGAGGCGCCGCGCCTGCCGATCGTCGGCCCGATCCTGGTCGGCCTGCTCCCACTGGTCGCCTGCGCCGCGTGCCTGTATGGCGCGGCCTGTTTTTGGGGCAGTGCAATCCTGGCCAGCGTGGCGGGCACCCCCGCCCTGCAATTGCCGCAAGCTCTGCCAACCACGTTGCCGGGCGTTTGGGAGCTGCTGCGCGGCTGTATCAGCCTGACCGAAGCCCAGTTCAACGCGATTCTGCACAGCGACCTGCCCAACCCCCGCACCGCCCTCTTCGTCTACCTGGCCGTGTGCCTGACCGTACGAATGGCCCCGTTTGCCGGCAACCGCCGTGGGGCGCTGGCCGCAGCGATCCTCGCCGCGGTCGTGGCTTCCGTCCTCGCGTCACTGTGGCCGACGGGGCGGGCGTTCATCCAGGTGTCCAGTTGGCCCGTGCTCAGCTTCGCCGTCGGAACGCTGCTCTTCCTGCTGCTGGTCAGCCTGCTCGTGCGGGGCGTGCTCGGGCTGATCCTCATTCTGGTGAAGAACAAGTAGGGACGTGGTCGCGACCGGGGCGCTCGCCGCACGCACACAGCCCGGCCGGCTATGGCCATCGCTCGCCCGGGGGCTGCGCGATTCTGGGACGTTGCACGCGGCCGGTTCGGCGAGTTCGATTCGGGGTCTCTGCGGCCGCCTTTGCCGATGATTGACAAGTAGCCTAGACTTATGGGGAGCGCGGCTTGTTCGTGCGCGCTTTCGCAGCGTCGCGAGAATCGGACAGGAGTCGGCCATGTTGGTTCGCAAGTTGGTGACGCTAAGCTGGATCGTGTATGCCGCGACGTTTTCGGCGATCAGCTTGTGGGCGCTGAGCGGCGGCTGCCCGCTTACCGACAACCTCGGCGGAGCCACGGGGCCGAGCGGCGTGACCGGCGCAAGCGGCGCTTCTGGTGCCAGCGGCGCCAGCGGCAGCACGGGCGCATCCGGCGCATCCGGCGCTTCGGGCGCATCCGGCGCTTCGGGCGCGTCCGGCGCTTCGGGCGCGTCCGGCGCTTCGGGCGCATCCGGTGCTTCGGGCGCATCTGGCGCTTCGGGCGCATCCGGCGCTTCGGGCGCCTCGGGCGCCACCGGCGCAACGGGGAGCACCGGTGCGACCGGCGCGACGGGCGCCAACCCAACGACGATCGTCCTCCAGCAGGTCGCACAGACCGGCGACGCCGTGCCCGGCCAGGCACAGGGCGTCGCCTTCAAGCAATTCGGCGTCCCCGTCCTCGACGACAAAGGTCGCTCCGCCTTCTGGGCCCTCCACCAGGGTGCGGGCGCGGTCGGCAACGGCGGGCTGTACATCTGGGATCCCAACATCGGGCTGCGGCGCGTGCTCGACGACGCGCCCGGCACGACGGCGGGGATGGTCCCCGGGCGGACCGATCCGGGGGAACACTTCGGCCCCTATCCCGACGCCTCCGCGCTGACGCGGACATTGGTCTGGGGCGGCGGCGACCGATTGCTGTTCGTGTCTTCGGTCAGCAATTCGGGTGGCTCCGAGGTCACGCGCGGCATCTACCGCTGGCGCGCCACCGACAGCACATTTGCCCGCGTGACGGATCTGGACCAGCTTGCGGCGGTTTTCACCGACGCCTCGCCGGGGGCGTTTGCGCCCCAGTACTTCCTGCCCGGCGTCAGCGACGCCGGCTTCGCGATTTTCGGCGCGTCGTACAGCTACTTCACCAAGCCGCCAGGGGCGACACTTGTGAGCGGCAAAGGTGTCTTCTGGGGCAACGGCACCAGCGTCAGTCCCATTGCGGATAGCGTGCTGAGCCAGACGGACCCGGGCACGGTCCCCGGCCAAGGAGCCGATGCCTACTTCTACCAGCCCGACACGCTGACCACGCTCAACGCCAGTGGCGATATGCTGTTTCAGAGCACCTACCTGACCGAAACCACGGGGATGGGAAAGGTCGGCGTGTACCTGCGGCGGGCGACGACGAACTACCGCGTGATCGACAACCGCCCCGGCGCGTCGTGGCCGGGCTTGCCTGCCGGGGCGGTCGTCGGCCCATCGACGGGGTCGTACACCAGTTTCGCGGTCGGGCCGGCCGGCCACATCGCGATCAGCACGACGCTCAAGATCAGTGGCTCCTCCCACGACAGCGTTCTGCTCTGGGATTACGGCCCCGCGACCTGGACCGAACTCACCGGGCCGGATGGCGCCGCCGCGACGGCCCTGAACAGCGGCGTCAACGATGACGGCCAGGTCGTCATCATTGCCTCCGATGGAAATCCGTACCTCGTCAGCCGCACGAGCCGCACGCAACTCAACGCCACCCTGCCGTCCGCACTCCAGGGCCTCACGCTGACCTGGGCGAAAAACGCCGGATCAATCAACAACTCCGGTCGCGCAATCCTCGTCTACCAACGCGGCGGTACGACCGCAAACGCGCTGCTGTTCTGGACCGGCCAGCAACTGCTGCTCGTCGCCGACGCGGCGGCCAATACGCCCGCAAACACCGCATCCATCGAGACGATCACCGACGTGCGCCGCGACCGTTCGGGCCGCAGCGGCCTGCTAAACGATCTGGACCAGGCGACGTTCCACGTGACACGCGCCGGCGGCGCCGAGGCGATCTACATTGCCAAAGCGCAGTAGCGCCGCGCCCGGCGTGTAGCGGCCGGGCTCCGCACCGGCCGTGGGAGGCCACAAACCTGGCAGTGCGCCGGCGCAGGCGCCGCGCGCTGCCCGCGTGGAGACTGGATCGGACAGCGCAGGACGGCGCGGCTGTTCTCGCTCGCCTTCGTGCGCCCCACGCGGGGAGCCGGCGCTCGCGCGCCGCCGCCAGCAACGTACCGGCCCGTGGAAGTTGAACACGCCTCCCCCTACAATCGCGGCCGATCGGCGAGACTAGCCCGTGGCGCCCGTAGCTCAGCAGGATAGAGCACCGGATTTCTAATCCGGCGGTCGCAGGTTCGAATCCTGCCGGGCGCGTTGTCGCGTTGCGTTGCGCTACCGTGGGCCACGTCACGTCTTGCCGCGTTCTCAAGGGGTTCTCGCGCGCTGTCCCGGTCCGCGCCGCGCGTGTCATCGTTGCGCCGCCGCGGGCGTGTTCGCGCTGTTTCGCGCTCGACCAAGTGGCCGTTTCGTCGGGGCATTTCGATATTCGCGTCCTCTTGTACGTCATCGCGCGCGGTCGCCCGGAGCGCCGCGGGCTCGGCCGCCGTCGCCGCGGGGCTGCTCACGTCCGGCAGCACACCCAACGCCCGCGACAGGTCGTAGACCCCCAGCTTCGTGTACACCCCCAACGTCAGCACGGGTGTTTCGGAGCCTCGCGCGTCGATCTGCGCGCCGCCCCCCATGTGGCGCCTGTAGTTGACCGGCCCCAAGCAGGATCGGTCTCCGATCGGCAAGCTCTTGGGGCCGGGGCCAGCTGGATCAATGGGATACCGGCCACCAGGATTCCTGGGGCCGCTACTGTTGTTACGTTCCGATCAACGCCACGAACGGATCAATGTCGGCAAATGTCACCAGGCCATCGCCGTTGCAGTCGGCGTTCAGCCAGCAGCCGTTCGGATATAGGGCCTCGTAAGCGATCTCCCCGCCAAGGGCCAGCACGAACGGGTCGATGTCGGCAAAGGTCACTCGCCCGTCGCAGTTCGTGTCGCCGGGCCGATACTGGAGGCGGTCGAAGTACGGGATGGTGCCGTTGAAGTAGATGAGCCCGTAGCTGAGCTCGTTGTTGCTCGCCGTATCGCGCGGCGTCCAGTTCAGTGCGGTCCACGAGCCGGTAGATACGTCGTTGGCGTTCACGCGAATTGGGTCATGCCAGAGACCCGGGGCGTAATTCCGACGATAGCGAACCAGCACGTCGTCCGGCTCGCCGACCTCGTGGGTGTAGACGATCGCCGTACCAGCGCCGCCGCGGGCGGTGACGTCGGCCATCTGGTACGCGCTTTCTCCGGAGCTGG
This sequence comes from uncultured Phycisphaerales bacterium, assembly GCA_903914415.1. GTDB lineage: Bacteria > Planctomycetota > Phycisphaerae > UBA1845 > Fen-1342 > Fen-1342. The sequence goes on from CAIWOY010000263.1 coordinate 7,436, forward strand.
GCTCCGCGACATAGTTAAAGAAATCCCACGTATCGCCGCCATCGTGGCTGATAAAGTACCGAATGCCCTGCCCATAGGTCATCTGCAGCTCGTGTACACAGATCACATGGTCGTCCCAGGCGGAGATGGCCGACCGGGTGTGTGTGCCATCAAACGTGGCGCTGGCCGCCTCGCTCCAGCCGGCACCGTTCTGGCGCAGCACGTGAATCCTGCTGTCGGTGCCAATGTAGGACACGAACATGAAATACGTCGCGTAGCTCCAATTCCAGTGCATGTCGAGCCCGCCGACCGCCGCCGCGTCTGCCGGCGACGCTTCCGTGAAGGTTGTCCCGTCGGTCGACACATCCCACGCAAATCGCACGGCGTTGTCACTCTGGCGAACCGCGTAATAGACGCGGTTGTCGGAGGAGTCCGCGTTCGACGCGAGCGCCACGTCCGTGATGGTGTTGGCTCCGGCGTCCAGGACGACCTCATAGCCGTACGTGCTATCCACTAGGCCCGTCGAGGCGACAATCCGGCGCAGACGCGCCTCACCGGCGAAGTCGCTGGGGACGTAGCCCACGTACACATAGTCGCTCACCACCGCTAGGTCCACGTCGACGGCGTGTTGACCCGCTCCGGCGTACCAGAAGTAGAGCTCAGTCCAGGTTTCACCATCGGTGTTCGAGCGGTGCAGGGCCCAACCGTTGTCAGTGTCCCAGCGGACGACGGCAAAGAGCTTTCCGCTGGCAGCGTCGTAATCGAGCGCGGTCGAGACGCCCCCGGTTCGCGTGCCGATCCGGGCGTCGGCGAATGCGCGCTCCGTACCGACTGGCTGCGGCGTGCGCCAACCCACACCCAGCGCCGCTGGCGTGCCACTGGCCTCAAGCCATTGCAGTTGGGTGATGGCCCAATCGTATTGGCCAGCGCTCCACAGCGCCTCGATTTCATGTGCCAGATCGGTCGTCGCGTCAGACACGCTCGCCGGCAACTCCACCTGGAGTTGCGCATTGCGCCGCGTGGCGTCATCCCACGCGCGCAACCGTTCCGCAAGCGAGACTCGCGCCGGCAGCGGGGAACTCGGCTGCTCAAGTTCGTGGACCGCTTTGTGCGGCGCGTTGGTTACACGCGCCGGCTGCACCTGGAGCATGTCATTCAGACCTGACGCTGCGGCCGGCAGAGGCGGTGTCTTCGCCCGCGACGGCGGCCCGCCCGCCGGCCCATCTAAGTGCGACTGTCCCAGCGCCGGGTATGCCATAAGCCCGGCGCAGACCACAACCGCGGCGCTCTCCAGACAAATCCGCCAAGCTCGATTGCTCGCCATGTTGTCGCTCCTTTCCCCGACTCAACACTGCTTACTTCACTTGTAATTGTCACGCTGCCTCAACGGACGAGCCACCGTCGGGGCACAGTCGCGGTGTCCGAAACCCAAGACCATTGTAACGGATATCGCGGAACGTGATCCCCAGAAACTGCGACGGACCGCTGGAATCCGCAGCGCTTGTCCACGCCAGCAAAGGACTCGACGGCGCTCGGCGGCAGGGATTCGAGGAGCGAAACGTCGTAGCCGAGCTTGAGAGCACTCGAACGGCCGATCTCGAAGCGCTTTTCGGAGGCCGGATTGGCCACCAGCAACGCGAAACGCTCCCTTGCCTGCGTGTGGACCGCGTCTACACCGGTTTACACCGCCTCACTCCGGCTGTTGCACCGATTGACGCTGCGCGCGAGTGGCGCCTTGCCAAGGAGCATGATACCGGGTGTTCGGCTCGTGAGCGTTGCTGGCGGTTGGCAGGTACGTGACGGGAAATAACGGGAGTTAACGAGACGCAGCGGGCTCGAAAGTCCTCTGAATCGAGCCCAAACGGCACAGAGTGGGATTCTTATAAGTGATTGATTTAGATTGGGGTAAGAGTTCAGCCGTTTGCAGTACTTGCGGCGGGTAGCGGCGGGAGTTGGCCGGTTTGCAGGTAGGTGCGCAGGGCGTTGGCGATGGTCAGCAGGGGGTCGTGGCCGCGGAGGCGCAGCGTGCGGTAGACGCTCATCA
>CAIWOY010000264.1 GCA_903914415.1 uncultured Phycisphaerales bacterium
GCGACTCGGCCCAGACCGCAAACTCCCGCTCGCTCGATTCCGCGCTCATGCTTGGCCTCCTTGCCAAACCAACCCATCTCGAAACCGCAACGTACTCTGCCCGCTTATCTTACCGTCCGCCACAAAGCGTGGTCACACCCCCCAGAACTCTTCGGGGTCCTTGACCAACGACCACAGGTTGGGCATCGTAGTGTGGACCTGATCCAACTCGGCTTCCACGAATCTCATGGGCGTGTCCTCCTAACCCGGATATTTCACCACGATAGCGTGATCCGGACGTAGCGATGGCCTCCGGACCTTGTAAACTGGGCAGTTGTTGAAGATTGCCTGGTTCAAGGCAAGGAGGCCATTCGTGACAGAGTGTAACCGCCAACCGCTCCGGTTTTCCAGTCTCGGGCGCCAGCAAGTTCAGGCGGATTTCGCCGGTGGCACGCTCACCTCGGATGGCGGCGGCCGGCTGCTGCGGGAGGTTGACCGGCGGTGCGGGCTGATCGACGCGCTGGCGGCTTGCCTCACCGACCCACGCGGTCCGCGTCGCATCACCCACGAGCTGCGGACCATGCTGGCTCAGCGTATTCACGGTCTCGCGCTGGGCTACGAAGATCTCAATGATCACACCACCCTGCGAACCGACCCGCTCTTCGCCGTGCTGGCCGATCAGCCGCCCGATTCCGAGCAGCCGCTGGCCAGCGCCCCCACGCTCTGCCGGCTCGAGAATCACGTGACCCGGACCAGCCTGGCCCGGATGGCCGGCGTGCTGGTGGAGCAATTCATCGCCTCGTTCGACCAACCGCCGGAGGAGTTGATCCTGGACTTCGACGCCACCGATGATCCGGTGCACGGGCAGCAGGAAGGGCGCTTCTTCCACGGCTATTACGAGCACTACTGTTTCCTGCCGCTGTACGTGTTTTGTGGTTCGCGGCTGCTGGTGGCCTATCTGCGGCCCAGCCACATCGACGGCAGTCTGCACACCCGGCCGATTCTCAAGTTGCTGGTCCGTCGGTTGCGGCAGACCTGGCCAGCGGTGCGGATCATCCTGCGCGGCGACTCGGGTTTCTGCCGCTGGAAGCTGCTGCGTTGGTGCGAGCAAAACCACGTTTTTTACGTGCTGGGTCTGGCCCGCAACCCCGTGCTAGAACGGCTAGCGGAGCCGTTCATGGCGGCGGCCAAGACACAATTCGAGGCCACTTCCCAGAAGGTGCGGAACTTCCACGAGGTCGGCTACGCCGCCGGCACCTGGGATCGCGAGCGTCGCGTGATCGTCAAGGCCGAGCACCTGCCGGACGGTCCCAACGCCCGCTTCGTGGTGACCAATCTGTCCGAGCTTACTCCGGCGCAGGTCTACGACGAGTTGTACGTGGCTCGCGGCGACATGGAGAATCGCATCAAGGAGCAGCAACTGGCCCTGTTCGCCGATCGGACCAGTTGCCATGCGTTCCTGGCCAATCAGTTCCGGGTGTTGCTCTCCGCCGCCGCGTACGTGCTCGTGGAAACGCTGCGGCGCACCGGCTTGTCCGGCACGGAGCTGGAACCGGCCCAGGCCGGCACCATCCGGCTGAAGCTCTTCAAGGTGGCTGCCCGGGTGGTCATCAGCGTGCGCCGCGTAATCCTCCACCTCTCCAGCGCCTACCCGCGCGCGGACCTGTTCGCCCGCGTGCTGGCCGGGTGTGACCACGCTTTGTGGCGGACGGTAAGATAAGCGGGCAGAGTACGTTGCGGTTTCGAGATGGGTTGGTTTGGCAAGGAGGCCAAGCATGAGCGCGGAATCGAGCGAGCGGGAGTTTGCGGTCTGGGCCGAGTCGC
>CAIWOY010000265.1 GCA_903914415.1 uncultured Phycisphaerales bacterium
CTTCAGGGATTATGAGCCGGGAAAGCTGCCCGAGGGGTTTGCCGATCCGTCCAAGCCGTTCGTCGCGGAACTTGCCGGCGGCGTGTCCTGTCGCGTGCCGCTGGCCGTATTCGCCGACGCCGAGCACACGCTTCCGCGAGCTGAGAACGCCGCGGACACGAAGAAGCCGACCAGCCGCCCCTCAGGAAACGACCGCGCCACGCGCCTCGCCGACGTGGCCCTGGTCTGGAACGTGTTCCAGCATTTCTTCCCGTACTTCGACGTCGTCCAGACCGATTGGCCGGCCGTGCTCCGGTCCTCACTGACCCGCACCGCCACCGACAAGGACGAGCGCGCCTTTCTGGACACCTTGCGGCTACTCGTCGCCGAGCTGCACGATGGCCACGGATACGTCTCGCACCCGTCGGACCCCGCGACCGGCTGGCTGCCCCTCGCCTGGGACTGGATCGAGGACCGGCTGGTCATCACGGCCACCGGCTGGGAGACGCAGCAGGCGCTCAAGGATGGCGGCCCGCTCGAGATCGGCGACATCGTCATAGACTTCAACGGCCGCCCCGTTCGCGAGGCCCTGGCCGACGCGGAGCGCTACGTGCCGGCCGCGACGCCGCCAGCGCGCCGGCGCGGCGCCGTTGCCCGGCTCGCGAGAGGGGTGCCGGGCGAGGCCGCCGCCCTCAAGCTCGAAGCGGCCGATGGTACATCCCGCACGGCGACGCTGCGCTACTCGGCCGAAGGCGAGCCGCTGAAGGAGCCGCGGCCCGAGCGGATCACGGAGTTACGCCCGGGGATCATGTACGTCGACCTGGACCGCATCACGGATGACGATTTCAACGCCGCTGTGCCCCAACTCGAAAGGGCCCGCGGCATCGTGTTCGACCTGCGCGGCTACCCGCGTGTTTCGACGGTCGTGATCTCGCACTTGACCAGCTCCCAAGTGACCTCCGCGCGCTGGAACGTCCCCGTCGTCCGGCTCCCGGACCGCGCGGGGCTCGATTTCGAGTTCAGGAACTGGACCGTGCCCCCGGTCGCGCCCAAGTTCGCCGCCAAGTTCGCCTTCGTCACCGACTCCCGTGCCATCAGCTACGCCGAGACCTACCTGGGCATCATCGAGCACTACAAGCTGGCCGAAATCGTCGGCGAGGCGACCGCCGGAACCAACGGCAACATAAACCCCTTCACGCTCCCCGGCGGCTACGGGATCTCGTGGACCGGCATGAAAGTGCTCAAGCAGGACGGCTCGCAACACCACGGCGTCGGTATCAAGCCCACCGTGGCGGCCGCCCGCACGATCGCGGGCGTCCGCGCCGGCCAGGACGAGTTTCTCGCCCAGGCCATCGACACCGTGGCGCCCAAGTAACCCGCGTCGTCGTTCGCGAGTGACCTACCGCCCGGGATTGCGCGCAATCCTGCGCGCGCACCCAATCGATGGACTCGCGCTGTTGAGCCCGCCCCCGCGGGAGTGATTCGCTCGCTGCCCGGCTACTTCGGCCAGACCTTCTCGCCGGTCTGGGCGTCCGTTAGCTTGATCGCGTCGACGGGGCACACCTGGCCCGCCTGCAGGATCTCCTCGTCCGTGTGGCCGTTCGCGTCCTTCACGATCGCGACGTTGTCGGCGTCCATCTCGAACGTGTTCGGCGCCTCGCCGCAGCAGGCGCCGTCGCCGATGCACAGCTCGCGGTCGACCTCGATCTTATACTTACCCATGCAGGTCACTCCTTCTGACACTCCGGCTCGCGACTCGGGACCCGTCGCCCGACCTCCTCGCATCATGCCGGCCCGGCCAGGCGTCGGGCCGCCTCGACCGTGGTCCTTCATTCTACAGGCAGCGGGCCGCGGGCAACACCGCCCGGCGGCACACGGGCTACTTTTGATAGTCGGAATTCCGCTCTTGTCAACGCCACGCTGGCGACAAGGCGCCTCCGGTGCACAAAACCGCATGCCGCCGGGTGCGGGCCCGACCTGTTCAAGCTGCGAAGTGCCCGTCGTGCTGCAAAACGCACTTCCATCTGTTTCAAGAGGAGGTTAGGGGGGTCGCAACAGCCGGGTTTTGACGGAAACCCAGCGCCGGGCGGACCCGGACCACGCTCCGCCGGCCGCGCGCGTCAACTTGCCCCCGCCGCCCGCGGCCGCGGCAGGAAGCGTCGCTTCAACGCGTGCCAAATGCCCAACCCCCGCGGCCCCGGCGCGAATTCGATGACCAGCAGCGTCACGTCGTCGTGCGGCAGATGCTGGTCGTGCATGTGTGCGCTGACGGCCGCGACGATCGCGTGCGCCAGCCCCCGGACATCGTCACCAGCGTGCTCGTTCAGCACCCTGGCGAGGCGCGCGTCGCCGAATAGCTCGCCGTCGGGCGCTGGCGCTTCGAGCACGCCGTCCGTCACGACCAAGACCCGGTCGCCCGTGCGCGTATGTTCCTTGCGCCGCGAAAACGACGTAAGCGGGAAGATGGCCAATGGCAGGTCGCGCAACGCGGCGCGCCCCTCAACCCGGGGCTCCGATATCAGCCGGCTCCACTGACCATCCGCTTGGCGATACAGCCATCCCGGCGGGTGGCCGGCGTAACTGACCGACAGCGTGTGCGCCGGCGGGAAATACGTGATCACCGCCGCCGTTGTCATCGTGCCCTGCTCCGTGCCCTCCAGCCGCCGGTTAAGCTCCGCCAGCACGCGGCGTTGGTCGAGCGTGTTCATGTACCGCCGCAGCAGCGTGTGAATCTCGTCGCTGACCTTCGCCACCGTCTCGCCGTGGCCGGCGACGTCCGCCAGGCAGAATCGCGAGATGAGCCCGGAATTGCAGAGCGACACGTAGTGAATGTCGCCGCCGCGGCCGCCCTCCGACGGGTGCGAATAAACCCACCCACGCGCGCCGGGCACACGGATTGCGCCGTCCATCGGCCGATTCCCGCCCCAGATCTCGGCACAATAGAATTCGGGCACCTGCTGAGCCACGGTGGGTAGCGCAACAGATGAAGCGTCCGTCTTGTTCATTTTGCGGCCTCCGGCACCTGCTGCATTATAGCGCTGTGGTAAGAGTTCAGCCGTTTGCAGTACTTGCGGCGGGTAGCGGCGGGAGTTGGCCGGTTTGCAGGTAGGTGCGCAGGGCGTTGGCGATGGTCAGCAGGGGGTCGTGGCCGCGGAGGCGCAGCGTGCGGTAGACGCTCATCA
>CAIWOY010000266.1 GCA_903914415.1 uncultured Phycisphaerales bacterium
CCGTGATCGCTTCGACCCTAACAACCCAAGGCATCCAGGCGCTTATTGGGCGCGACGTCCTGGCGGGGTGCCTCTTTGTCTACGACGGCGCGGCTGGTTTCTTCTCGCTGGCGTTCTGAAACTGACCCACTACGGGCCGGCGCCGGACTCCCTTTTCGCCCCCTCTAGCGCTTGCACGCCGGCGTTACGTCTGCGCCTTGAGCTTCTCCGCCTTCTCCGCCGCCATCTCGATCGGGCCGACGTACATGAAGGCCTGCTCGGGCAGGTGGTCCCACTTCCCGTCGCACAGCTCCGTGAAGCTCCGCAGCGTCTCCTCGCGTTTCGTGTAGTTCCCCGGAAAACCGGTGAACGTCTCGGCCACGAAGAACGGCTGGCTGAAGAACCGCTCGATCTTGCGAGCCCGCGCGACGATCAGCTTGTCCTCCTCGCTCAGCTCCTCGACGCCCAGGATCGCGATGATGTCCTGGAGGCTGCGGTAGCGCTGCAGGATTTCCTGCACCCGCCGGGCAATCGCGTAGTGCTCCGCCCCCACCACGTCGGGGTCGAGCGCCCGGCTGCTGGACGCGAGCGGGTCGATCGCGGGGTAAATGCCTTTCTCAGAGATCGAGCGTTCGAGGACGATGAACGCGTCGAGGTGCGTGAACGTCGTCGCGGGCGCCGGGTCGGTCAGGTCGTCGGCCGGGACGTAGATGGCCTGCACGGACGTGACGGCTCCCTGCCGCGTCGACGTGATGCGCTCCTGCAACTCGCCCATTTCCGTGCTGAGCGTGGGCTGATAGCCGACCGCGGACGGCATCCGCCCCAGCAGCGCCGACACTTCCGACCCGGCCTGCGAGAAGCGGAAAATGTTGTCGATGAACAGCAGCGTATCGGCCCCGGATTGGTCGCGAAAATACTCGGCCATCGTCAGGGCGCTGAGCCCCGCCCGCAGACGCGACCCCGGCGGCTCGTTCATCTGGCCGAAGACCATCGCCGTCTGGTCAATCACCGACTTGCCGGTCTGGCCGATCTTCGCCTCCTGCATCTCCAGCCACAGGTCGTTCCCCTCGCGCGTCCGCTCGCCCACGCCGGCGAAGACGGAGAAGCCGCCGTGCTGCGTCGCGATGCGGGCGATCAGCTCCTGGATGACGACGGTCTTGCCGAGGCCCGCTCCGCCAAACAGGCCGATCTTGCCGCCACGGACGAACGGCACGAGCAAGTCGATGACCTTGATGCCGGTCTCGAACTGCTCGGTCTTGGGCATGAGGTCGACGAACTCGGGCGGCTCGCGGTGGATGGGCTTCCACTCCTTCGCATCGACTGGGCCGCGGCCATCGATCGGCTCGCCGACCAGGTTGAACACGCGCCCCAGCGTGCACGGCCCGACCGGCACCGAGATCGACTGCCCGGTGTCAAGGACCGGCATGCCGCGCATGAGGCCGTCGGTGGAGCCGAGCGCGATGGCGCGGACCTTGCTGCCGCCGAGGTGCTGGGCGACTTCGCACCACAGCACCTCTGCGACGGTCGTATCGCCGACGGGGCGTTTGACGTTGATCTTGAGGGCGTTGTAGATCTTCGGCAACCGCTGGAGCTCGAACTCCGCGTCGAGCGTCGAGCCGATCACTTGGACGATTCTGCCGTAGTTGTCGGCGTTACTGGGCATCGCGTGCCTCCTGGCAGGGGCGAATTGAGAATTAGGAATTCAGAATTAAGAATTAAGAAACGGCACTCCGTGCGTCCCCTTTTGATGACCGCCGCGACTTCGCGACGATCGACGTAAGAATTCTGACGAGTTGGTCGGCCTCGGCGATAATGGCCTCGAGCCGACGGCGCGGCAGCATGCCGGATTCGGCGAGCAGACGCAGCCAATACAGAGTCTCTTTGGCTTCGGCCCGCGCGATGTTCATTCGCCGCGCGAAGTCCGCCTGGGATTGAGCACCCTGAGCTTCTTCAACATTCGCGCCGACACTGGTTCCGGAGCGCGCGAGTTGCCGCGCGACGACCATACCGCCAACGTCACGCGGCAGGGCGCGCACGAGCCGAAGAATCCGAACGGCAAGCGCGAGGCTGCGCGCGGGTATGTCGATCTGTCGGCCATCCCTGGTCGTACCCGCACGGTGTCGCCCTTCGCCAGCATTCATAATTCTTAATTCACAATTCTCAATTAGCTACTGCACGGCGTTCGCGCCGCCGACGATATCCGCCAGCTCCGTCGTAATCTGCGATTGCCGCGCGCGGTTGTATTGCCGCGTCAGCAGCTTGATCATGTCGCCGGCCGCGTCCGTCGCCGCCTTCATCGCCACCATCCGCGAAACCTGCTCGCTCACGATCGCGTCGTTGAAGCACTGGAACAGCCGCACCTTCACCGCCTCCGGAATCAACCGCGACAACAGCTCGCCCGGCGGCGGCGAGAACTCAAACTGCACCGCCGCACGCGGCGGCTCACCGGAGACCTGCGGCGGCTCGATCGGCAGCAGTTGCAGCGCTTGCGGCCGCTGCACGCCCACCGAGTGGAACTGCATGTACACCACGTCCACCCGGGCCACCTCATTCTGCTCGTAGAGCCGCATGTAACGCTCGGCCATCTCGGCCACGCGCGCAAACGCGATGCGGTCCTCGACGTCCGTGATCCGCTGGGCCACGTCCAGGCCCAGAAAACGCAGGTAGTTGAGCCCCTTCTTCCCGACGACCTCCATCGCCGCGGCGATCCCCGCGTCGGAGAGCTTCTTGCGCTGCTCGATCATCCGGCGGAGCACGGAAGCGTTGTACGCTCCGCACAAGCCGCGGTTGGAGCTGATGACGAGCAGGATGCTGCGGCCCTTTGCCGCGTTGGGCTTGAGCAACGGGTGCTCAATGGCCTGCTGGCCGGCGAGGGCCTCGATCAACTCGGTGATCTTGCGCGTGTAGGGCCGGGACGCGACGGCCCGCTGCATGCACTTCTGAAAGCGCGCGGTGGCGATGAGCTGCATCGTCTGCGTGATCTTGCGGATGTTCCGCACCGCCGCGCGGCGTTTCACGATCACACGGGCCTTGGCCATCGCTCCACCGAGTTCAGAGTTGCGCGTAGCGAATAACGAGTGAAGACGGAACTCGTTACTCTTAACTCGCTACTCGCTACTTCTTGGTCTCCACAAACCGCCGCTTGAAATTCGCCACGATCTCCTTGAGCTTCGCGTCGAGCGCGTCGGTGAGCTGCCGCTCCTTGACGAGCTGAGCCCGCACTTCCGGAAACTCGTCGCGGTAATGCGCCAGCAGCTCCAGCTCAAACGCACGCACCTGGTTCAGCGGAATGTCGTCCAAAAAGCCCCGCACGCCCGCGTGGATCGACAGGATCTGATCCCAGACGTCCATCGGCTGGTACTGCGGCTGCTTGAGCAGCTCTACCATCCGGCGGCCGCGGTCGAGCTGTCGCTGCGTGGCCGGGTCGAGCTCGGTGCCGAGCTGCGCGAACGCTTCCAGCTCGCGGAACGCGGCCAGGTCGAGCCGCAGCGAGCCCGCAATCTTCTTCATCGCCGGCACCTGGGCGTTGCCGCCTACGCGGCTGACGGAAATGCCGACGTTGACCGCGGGCCGCACGCCGGCGAAGAACAGATCGGGCTCCAGGTAAATCTGCCCGTCGGTGATCGAAATCACGTTGGTGGGGATGTACGCGGACACTTCGCCCTCGAGCGTCTCGATGACCGGCAACGCCGTCAGGCTCCCGCCGGACTTGGTCAGCTTGCGAACCTCGTGCTGGTCCTTGTCGGGCAGGGCGGCAAGGTCGTGCTGGAGCGCGTGCTCATCCTGCCGCCCGAGGTACACCTTCCCGTTGACGCCCTGCTCGACGTTCGCCGGCGCGCCTTTCCGGATGATGATCCGCTGCTCGGCCAGCTTGCAGGCCCGCTCCAGCAGCCGGCTGTGCAAGTAGAACACGTCGCCCGGGTACGCCTCGCGCCCCGGCGGCCGGCGCAGCAGCAGCGAGAGCTGGCGATACGCCTGCGCCTGCTTCGACAGGTCGTCGTAGATGCACAGCGTGTGCCGGCCCTGCTCGTACATGAAGTGCTCGGCCATCGTGCAGCCGGCGTACGGCGCGATGTACTGGAGCGGCGCGGAGTCGGATGCGCCGGCCGTGACGACGATCGTGTAGTCCATCGCCCCGTGCTTGCGCAGCGTCTCGACGATGCCCGCGACCGTCGATTCCTTCTGTCCGATCGCGACGTACACGCAGACGACGTCCCCGCCCTTCTGGTTCAGAATCGTGTCGATCGCGATCGCGGTCTTGCCGGTCTTGCGGTCGCCGATGATCAGCTCGCGCTGCCCGCGGCCGATCGGGATCATGCTGTCGATCGCCTTGACGCCGGTCTGGAGCGGCTCCTTGACCGGCTGCCGGCCGGCGATCCCGGGCGCGATGACCTCCAGCGGCCGGCGGTACGGCGACTGGATCGGCCCCTTGCCGTCGAGCGGTCGCGCCAGCGGATCGACCACGCGGCCGACGAGGGCGTCGCCGACGGGCACGCTCAGCAGCCGGCCGGTCGTGCGGACTTCCTCACCCTCCTTGATGTCGAAGTACTCGCCGAGCACGACGGCGCCGACCGAGCTCTCTTCGAGGTTGAAAACCAAGCCGGTCGCGCCGCTGGCGAACTGGAGCATCTCGCTGGCCATCGCTTTGGACAGCCCGTAGATGCGGGCGACGCCGTCGCCGACTTCCAGCACGCGTCCGATCTCGGTCGCGTCCAGCGCGGCGCGGTACTGGCTGATTTCCTGCTTAATGACCGTCGCAATTTCATCGGCCTTGAACTTCATGGGTAGCTCTCAGCTTTCAGCCGTCAGCTATCAGCCTAGCGTGCGGTGACGCTCCGTAACTCGTTACTCGCTACTCGCAATTCGCTATTCGCTCATCGCGCCTACCGCCAACCCGCGCGCGCTCCGCTCCAGCAGCCGCGCCCGCGCCATCTGCAATTGCCGGCGCAGCGAGTAGTCGAACCGGTAGCCGCCGATCTCCACGCTCAGCCCGCCGATGACCTCCGGATCGACGCGGCACGTCAGCAGCGGCCGTTTGCCCGACAGCTCCGCCGCCAGTGCCCCGATCTCCGCCTTCTGCTGGCTCGTCAGCTCCACCGCGCTGGTCACCGTCACCTCGACTTCGCCGGCCGCGTGCTCCTGGCGCACCGCAAAGCACCGCGCCAGGGCCTCCAGCAAATGGACGCGCCGATGGCCGTTCATGACCAGCAGCGTGTCCACCACGACGTCGCTGAGCTTGCCGCGGAACATCCGCTCCAGACTGCCCCGCCGATGCTCAACGTCGATCGCGCCCGAGCCCAGGAACGCCGCAAAGTTGGGCTCCGTCTGCTCCAAGCGGGCTAGCTCTGCCAACTCGCGGCGGACCGCGTCGAGTGCGTTCGCCTCGCGCGCCAGTTCGAACAGCGCCGCCGCGTAGACGTCGGCGACTTCCAATTGCTTGTCGAGCGACTCGGCCATCCGCGCTCCGCCGTCAGTTCAGCTTCGCCTTCCCGCCGGCCCGGATCTCGGTGATCGACTCCGCCACCAGCCGCGTGTGGTCGGCCGGCGAAAGCTGCTTCCGCAGCACGCGCCCCGCCACGTCGGTGGCCAACTCCGCCGTCCGGTCGTACAGGTCCTTGATCGCCGCGTCGCTCGCAAGCTGGATGTCCTTGCGGGCCCGCTCGGTCAGCTGCGCCGTGTCCTTGTGGGCCTGCTCGAGGATCCGCTGCCGCGTCGCTGCCGCGTCCCGGCGGCCTTCCTCGACGAGTGCGCCGGCCTCGACCCGGGCCTGGTCGAGCCTGGCCTGGTAGTCCGCCAGCAGCTTGGCCGCCTGCTCCCGCTCGCGCTTGGCCGACTCCAACGCCTCGCGAATCGTCTTCTCCCGCTCGTTCAGCACGTTGAGCAGCGGCTTCCAGAGCGTCTTGCCCAGGACCAGTACCACCAGCCCGAAGATGATCAGCGTGAAAACGAAGTTGCCGATGTCGGCGTTGAAGATGTTGGTGTCGTCGCCGTGTTCGCCGGCTGCCAACGCCGGGGGCCCCCAGGCACACAACCATGCGACTACCGGGAGGACCTTCCAACTCGTCACGGGGACTCTCCTGTGCGGGCCGCAGGCGGGCATCCGCGGCGACCTATCTGCGCGGCGGCCTACATCCCGAGGATGATCGCTAGGAAGCACACCACGACGCCGAACAGCGTCGCGCCTTCGATCATGGCCGCCGTGATCAGCATGGCGAAGTTGATGGTGCCGGCCACTTCGGGTTGCCGGGCCATGGACTCAACCGCGCTGCCGCCGATGCGGCCGATGCCGGCGGCACCGCCCATGACCACCAGGCCGGCGCCGATGCCGGCCCCAATGCCCTTGAGGCCCTTGTCACCCATGAAGCTGGCCGCCTTGGCCGCCTCGCCTTCCTTGGCCCCCTTTTCCTCGGCCCGGGCGACGTCCGCACCCATCAGACCCAGGCCGACCACAATCAGCGTCAGCGCCATCCATGAACGTAGCTTGGTCATGAACCGATCCCTTTCTCTGGTCGCCTGCCCCGGTGGGGTCGGGGCCGCCGTCTCTCGGCCTTCGCCATCGCGTATTCCAGCCTTACGGCCCGTTACCCCACGTACCGGGCATGGCGTTTAATCGCTGTGCGCCTATGCGGCCTCGGCCGCGTGCTCCTCTTCGTGTTCCTGATGAATGTTGACCGCCTGCCCGATGAACGTCGCGCTCAGGAACGTGAACACGAACGCCTGCAATAGCGCGACCAGAATCTCCAGGAAGTTGATCGCCACGCTCCCCAGGATCACCGGAATGGAGATCAGGAGCCCGCCCGTCGTGCCCATCGCGCTCCACGCCATCCCGATGAAGCTCAGCAGCACCGCCAGCAGAATGTGCCCGGCCAGCATGTTCGCGAACAAACGCATCGCCAGCGCAAACGTCTTCGCCAGCAGGCCGACCACCTCCAGCAGGGCGATGAACACGTTCAACCCCGGCGGCCCCATGAAAAAGTGCTTGATGTACCCCATCCCGTGCAGCCGCAGTCCGTTGATCACGATCATCGCCAGCGTGCAGATCGCCAGCGCCGCTGTCACCATGATGTTGCCGGTCGACGTGCCGCCGATGACGTGCCCGGGAATGAACTTGAACCAGTCCCCCAGCGGAATCAAACCCAGGATGTTGCACGTAAAGACGAAGAAGAACGCCGACCAGATGAACGGCAGGAACGTATCCGCGTGCTTGCCCAGCGTCGGCTTGGCCACCTGCTCGCGAAGCTGCTCGCAAATGCCCTCGATCGCGTTCCCGAATCCCGTGGGGATGAGCCTGCCAACCCCGTTTGCGCCCGCCCGGTGCCGCAGCGCCCGCGGCAACACATAGATCAGTAGCACCGCCGCCACGATCTGCATGACGATCTGATTGCTGACCAGCGTGACCTGATCGAAAGGCCAGGGCGCCGGGAGCGGCACCGACACCAGCCGGTGTTGCACCACGTGCGTCAGCGGATTCGTCTCGGCCAGGAGCAATCCCGTCACGGCGATTTCCTCACATCACGCCGCATCAGCCAGGCCACGCCAACCGTATCGACCGCGAGCAGTACGATGTACCCGACGCCGGTCGCCAGGGCCAGCGTTACCGGCGGCGCCACGCGGCTCAGCAAAGCGGCCAACAGCAGCCCGCACGCGAGCACGAACCGCAGCGCCATGCCGGCCAGCAGCCCTTGCAGCCGCTGCCGTGCCTCCAACCTCAACGTCAACGCCGGCGGAACCAGACCGGCCAAAGCCGCGACCAGCGCAATCCCTGCGCCGAGGCACAAAGCCGTCGTCGCCGCCGGTCCGGCCAGCGTCCGCACCGGAAAGTACGCGATCGCCGTGGCGCCGGCGATGGCCGCCACCGACAACGTGGCGAGCCGGCCGAAGGCCGTCGCGGGCCGCAGCTCATGGCCGTGGAGCATCGCCATCGTCTTCGCGTCCCGGTTCTTGCCGTTGCTCGCGGCCGGGGGCTTTGGTCATCCGCAGCGCTTCGCGCAGAAAGTTGTACAGGCCGCCGACCACGCCCAGCACCGCGCCGACCAAGACGCCGATCGGCCGGGTCCGGAAGTGGTAATCGACCCATAGGCCAGCCAACGTCAGGCCGACCACCGCACCGGCGAGCTCCATGCCTAGTCCGGCATATCGGTACGCGGAGTAGCGCGGCTGATCGTGGGCTGGCAGGGATTTACGCTCACGTTGCCTTTTCACACGCACGCCCGAACATGCGCCCGGCCTCGACCGCACGGCCTGCAAACCCGGATGCGCGGACGCGCACGTACCGTCTGGGACCGCTTCGTGGTCGGCTCGCGGATCTAGCGCGGCCGGCGACGAGCGTCAAGTTTGGCGATCCGCTCGCGGTCGCCCGAGCGTCCGCTCGGCGCCGCAACTCCGCTTTGTCGGTCGCCAAGCTGTGCTATTATAGGGCTCTCGGACCCGAATGCGCGGCCGGCGCGGCGGGTTCCGACGTTCTCTTGCGCCATGCCATACTTGGAAAAGAAACCGGCTTAAGGTATGTAAGGGCGTCGAAAGCCGTGTGGCGCGGTCTACAGCCTGCGTTCGGAAACCGTGATGGGTGACCAGCCAAATACCCAGCAGCGCCCCCGCATGTTGGTCCTGACCGATGGCGGACGGGCACTCGCCGAGTTGTTGCCCCTGCTCCAGGAGCGCGGCAGCGTCCGCGTCGCCGCATCAGTGGATGAGGCCGTCGCGGCCCTGCGTGACGAACCCTTCGACCTCGTCCTCACGGGCAGCACGGAACTGCTCCCGCTGACGCGCGCCGCGGCCCACGACCGGGCGGGCCGCATTCTCGAGGGCATCGCGCAGGGCGCCTGCATCGTCGCGCGGGACGGCCGGCTGATCTGGGCAAATGCGGCGCTGCGCCAGTATCCGCCGGAGGTGGCGGACGCCATCCGCCAGACCTGCGTCCGCGTCGCCGGGGAGTGGGCCAGCGCAGCGCCGTCGCCGCCGGCCGGGCATGTGCGCCAGCAATTGGTGCGCGTCGGGCCGGACTTCTGCTGCGAGCTTTCCGTGTCCGTGCTGCCGGCCACGAGCGGCAGCGTGGAGGAAGTCCTCGGCCTGTGTACCGACACGACCGCCGTGGCGCGGATGCGCGAGAAGCTGGATGCGGTTGACGGTGCCGGGCGCGAGCTCGTGGCGTTGAATGCGGACGAGACGGCCCTGCTCGAGGTGGGCGAGCGCCTCCAACTGCTCGAAGAGAAGCTGATCCGCTACTGTCGCGACCTGCTGCGCTTCACGCACTTCAACGTGCTGGTGCTGGACCCGAAGTCGGCGCGCTTGCAGACCGTGCTGGCGGGCGGGTTCTCCGAGGAAGCGCGGAACGTCGAGGTCTACGCCCGCGAAACGGGCAACGGGATCAGCGGATACGTGGCCGCCACCGGAAAATCCTACATTTGTCCGGACATCTCGCAGGACCCGCTCTATCTGCCCGGTTTCGAGTGTGCGGCGTCGTCCCTGACGGTGCCCCTGCGGCTCATCGACCGCATCGTGGGGGTCTTCAACGTCGAGTCGGACCAGTTGGCGGCCTTCGCCGAGGAGGACCGCCAGTTCGCGGAGATCTTCGGCCGGTACATCGCGGTGGCGCTGCACACGCTCAAGCTGCTCGCGGTCGAGCGGTGCGAGGTCGCGGGCCAGGTCGCCGCCGACGTCGTGTCCGAGGTCACCGAGCCGCTGGACGGGATTGTCGGCGAAGCCAGCCGCCTGATGGAGGAAGCCCCGGCCAGCGCGGACGCCCGCGGCCGCCTGCGGACGATTATCGAGCGCGTCGATCGCGTCAAGCGGGTGTTGCAGGCGGCGGGCCGGCCCGCGGCGATACGCGGGCTGGTGCCGGAAGCGGTCGCCGCCGACCCGATCCTGCGCGACCGGCGCGTGCTGGTGGTGGACGATGAGGACATCATCCGCGACACGATCGCCGACGTGCTGACCAGGGCAGGGGCCCTCGTCGTGACCGCCCGCGACGGGGACGAGGCCGTGGCGATGATCCACTCGCAATCGTTCGACCTCGTGCTCTCCGACATCAAGATGCCCTACCGCAGCGGCTACGAGGTCTTCGCCGCCGCCCGCGCCGTCAACAAGGCCTGTCCGGTCATCCTGATCACCGGCTTCGGCTACGATCCCGACCATTCCATCGTGCGCGCCAGCCGGGAGGGCCTGGCGGCGGTCCTGTTCAAGCCGTTCAAGGTCGAGCAGTTGCTCGCGAACATGCACAAAGCGCTCGGCGCGGAGCCGCCCAAGAGCTGAGAAAAAGGGGGCGCTGCCCTCGGTCGTGAACGAGCAGAACGCCCGCTTTTTCGGAGCCCTGCGTGAACATCCACCTGCCCCAGAGACTGTGCCGTGATCTCCAAACCGCGCTGGAGCGCGAATGGCTGGTTACCAACGGCATCGGCGGGTTCGCCTCCGGCACCGTGGCCGGCGCCCTCACGCGCCGCTACCACGGCCTGCTGCTGCCCGTCCTCGCCCCGCCGGTCGGCCGCCGGCTGCTGGTCGCCAAGCTCGACGACACGGTCCTGCTCAACGGCGACAAGTTCCAGCTCTACACGAACGTCTGGGAGAGCGGCGTGGAGTCGCCGCCGGGGGTCCGCTTTTTGCAGCGCTTCGACCTCAACTGGAACGTGCCGACCTGGACCTACGAATTCGCCGGCGTGCGGCTCGTCAAACGCATCTGGCTCGAGGCCGGCCGCAACGCCACGTACGTGCGCTACGACTTGGATCCCCACGCCCCAGGCGTGACGCTGCAATGTCGGCTGGTGGTAAACGACCGCGACCATCACCAGCTCGTGCGCGGCGCCCACCGCACCTTCCAGGTCCACGCGGCTGGCCCGACACTCGCAGTCTGCGCCGACGCCGGCGGCACCCCGATCCGCGTGCGTTGTGCCGGCGACCCGGCCCGGCGCGCCCGCTGGCAGCTCGATTACACCTGGTGCCACGGCTTTCACCTCGCGGTTGAGGCCCTGCACGGCTACGAACACCTCGAAAGCCACCTCGTGGTCGGCCTGTGCTCGGTGCCGTTGAAGCCCGGCCAGCACGTGACCTTCGTGGTCGCGACCGAGGCGGACAGCCAGGCGGACGAGCGCGACGCGTTGCCGCGGTGCGAGCAGCGTGCGCAGGGTCTGCTAAACGCGTGGGCCGGCCGCGCCCGCACGCCGCCCGAAAAGACCCCGGCCGCGGTGCGGCAATTAGCGCTCGCGGCGGACCAGTTCATCGTGCGGCGCCCGTCGCCCGAGGAGCCCGACGGGCACACGATCATCGCGGGCTACCCGTGGTTCACGGACTGGGGCCGCGACACGATGATCTCCCTGCCCGGACTGACGCTGGTGACGGGGCGCTTCGATCTTGCCCGCCAGATCCTGCGGACGTGGGCCCGCCACGTCGATCACGGAATGATCCCGAATCGCTTCCCCGACCAGGGCGAAAGCCCCGAATACAACACCGCCGACGCCACCCTGTGGTACCTGTGGGCCATCGACCAGTACGTCCGCGCCACCGGCGACGTCCAGACCGCCGCCGAGCTGTTCCCGGTGATGAATGAGATCATCTCCTGGTATCGCCGCGGGACTTGGCACAGCGTCCGCGTCGGCGACGACGGGCTCGTGGCCGCCGGCGAGCGCGGGCTCATCCTGACGTGGATGGACGCGAAGCACGGCGAGCAGGTCTTCACGCCCCGCATGGGCAAGCCGGTCGAGCTGAGCGCCTTGTGGTACGACGCGCTGTGCAACATGGCCCGTCTGGCCGACCTGCTGGAGAAGTCCGACGCCGAGTACATGCGGCTCGCCAACACCACGCGCACCTCGTTCGCACGGTTCTGGCACAACCGGCGCGGCTGCTGCCAGGACGTCATCGACGGACCGGACGGGCCCGACGCGGGCCTCCGCCCCAACCAGATCTTCGCCGTCTCGCTGGCGCACAGCCCGCTGCCGCGCGACCGGCAACTGGCGCTCCTCAAGAAGTGCGAGGACCGGCTGCTGACCTGGTTCGGGCCGCGCAGCCTGGCGCCGCGGGAACACGGATATCGGGGGCACTGCGTCGGCAACCTGCCCGCGCGCGACGCGGCGTACCACCAGGGCACCGCGTGGGGCTGGCTGCTCGGCCCGTTCGTCATCGCACACTACCGGCTGCACCGCGACTCGTCGGCCGCCCGCGCGTTCCTGGCGCCGATGCTCGGGCAGGTCTGGACGCACGCGCTAGGCTCGCTCAGCGAGATCTTCGACGGCGAGGAGCCGCACACGCCCCGCGGCTGCGTAGCCCAGGCCTGGTCGGTGGCCGAGATCCTCCGCGCGTGGTGGGTCACGCAGTAGAGAAAACGGGGTCAGGAGCCGTTTTTCGTCTCTTGCACCGTTGCAGCGCAGCGGCAAGATACACCCCCATGAACCAACTCTTCGCCAGGAAGCCGCTCCAGGTCCTGCTCAACGAAATGGAAGGCGGCAACCGCCTGCGGCGCATCCTCGGACCCGTTCAGCTCACCAGCCTCGGCGTCGGCTGCATCATCGGCGTCGGCATCTTCGTCACCACCGGCGCCGTTGCGCACGACCAGACCGGTCCGGCCATGATCCTGTCGTTCGTGGTGGCCGGCCTGGCCTGCGTCTTCGCCGCCCTGTGCTACGCGGAATTCGCCTCCATGGTGCCCGTGGCCGGCTCCGCCTACACCTATGCGTACGCGACGCTCGGCGAGCTGCTGGCCTGGATCATCGGCTGGGACCTCGTCCTCGAGTACGGCATCGGCGCCGCCTTCGTCGCCAACGGCTGGTCCGGCTACTTCCGGGACCTCATCAGCATGTTCGGCCTGCAGATCCCCACCGCGCTGACCTCGGCCCCCTTCGACTTCGACCTACAAACAGGCTTGTTGCTGAGGACCGGCACCCTCTTCGACCTTCCGGCCGTCCTGATCTGCATCGCCATTACCGCCATCCTGGTGAAGGGCATCCGCGAGAGCGCCAGCTTCAACGCCGCGATGGTCATCATCAAGGTGGCCATCGTCTTGTTCGTGATTGCGGTCGGGGCGTTCTACGTCAATCCCGCCAACTGGCACCCCTTCGCCCCGCACGGCTACACCGGGCTCAGCTTCTTCGGCAAGACCATCTGGGGCCAGCAAAACGCCGCAGGCAAGCCGCTGGGCATGTTGGCGGGGGCCGCGATCTCGTTCATCGCCTACATCGGCTTCGATTCGGTCTCGACGCACGCCGAGGAGGCCCGCAACCCGCGCCGCGACGTACCGATCGGCATCATCGCCTCGCTGCTGATCTGCACGGTGCTGTACTGCGCCGTCTCCGCGATCCTGACCGGCATGGTCCCCTCCAGCGAGCTTGAAACCCGGGCGCCGGTGGCCGCCGCGTTCCGGCACGTCGGTCTGCCGTGGGCGCGGTATATCATCTCGGCCGGCGCCATGGCGGGAATCACGTCGGTGCTGCTGGTGCTCATGCTGAGCCAGCCGCGCATCCTGCTGGCGATGGCCCGCGACCGGCTCCTGCCGCCGCGGTTCTTTGGCGCGGTGCACCCCCGCTTCCGCACGCCCTGGAAGTCCACCCTGCTCACCGGCTTCGTCGTCTGCCTGATGGCGGGGCTGCTGCCGCTGCGCTTCCTGATGGAGCTGGTGAACATCGGCACGCTACTGGCATTCTCCATCGTGTGCGGGGCGGTCCTCGTGATGCGCCGCACCCACCCGGAGGCCGAGCGCCCCTTCCGCGCCCCGCTCGTGCCGCTCGTCCCCATCCTCGGCATCCTCATGTGCCTGCTGCTCATGTTCTCGCTGCCGTGGGAGAACTGGCTGCGGCTCGGCGTGTGGCTGGTCATCGGCCTGGCGATCTACTTCGGCTACGGCCGGCGACGCAGCCTGTTGAATCCGCGCGCGGCCGCGACAGGCGGCAACTGATTCGCCCCCACCGCATCGCTGTTACGCGACACCCAGGTACGCCCGGCGGACCCGGTCGCTGGCGGCCAGTTCCGCCGCGGTCGCGTGCAACGCAATGCGGCCGACCTCCAGCACGTACCCGTAGTGCGCCGTCTGCAACGCCATGTGCGCATTCTGCTCGACCAGCAGGATCGTCGTGCCGGCGGCGTTGATCGCGCGGATGATCTGAAAGATCGTCTGCACCACCTGCGGCGCCAGCCCCAGCGACGGCTCGTCCAGCAGCAGCAGCCGCGGTCGCGCCAGCAGCGCCCGGCCGATCGCCAGCATTTGCTGCTCCCCGCCCGAGAGCGTCGCGGCACTCTGGGTCAGCCGCTCGCGCAGTCGCGGGAACAGCGTCAGGGCCCATTCCAGGTCGCGGGCGATGCCGCCCTTGTCGCGCCGCGCGTACGCCCCGATCGCCAGATTCTCGGCCACCGTGAAGTTCGCGAAGATGCCCCGGCCCTCGGGCGCATGGGCCACGCCACGCCGGACGATCTCGTGCGGCGGCTGGCCGATGAGCGACTGCCCGTCGTACGCCAGCGTGCCCGCGGACGGCCGCAGCAGCCCGGAAATCGTCCGCAGCGTCGTGGACTTCCCCGCCCCGTTCGCGCCGATCAGCGTCACGATCTGCCCGGCCTCGATAATCAGGTCGATCCCCTGCAGCGCGTGAATCGCGCCGTAGTGCACGTGTAAATCGCGGATTTCAAGCAACGCCATGCAACCGACCGATCACCCCGCGTTTGCGCCCCGTGTCACCTTATCACCTGTCACCTTATCACCCCCGAGGTACGCCTCAATCACCCGCGGATCGCGCTGAATCTCCGCCGGCGACCCGACCGCGATCGTCACCCCGTAGTCCAGCACGGTGATCCGCTCGCAGATGTCCATGACCAC
>CAIWOY010000267.1 GCA_903914415.1 uncultured Phycisphaerales bacterium
CACCTTCACGAGGCACACCATGCAGGACGTGTTGGGCGTGCAGCCCGGATGGTAGCACAGGGCGGGGACATCGAGGCCGAGCTTGCGGGCGGCGGCCAGCAGGTTGCTCCCCGGCACCACGTCGACCGGCTGGTTGTCGATAATCACGCGCGGCATCTCACACACAGGCAGCGAGGGCACTTGCCCTTCTACGGCCGACACGGGGGTCTGGCCGCTACAGCACTTTGATTACACGCGGCATATCACACGACGCGGATCGCGTCCTCCGGACAGCAGATTCTACACACGTCGCAACGCGTGCATTCCTCAACGTCGATTTCGTGCCGCTCGTACGGCCGCAGCCCGATCGCCCCGACCGGGCAGTGCTGGGCGCAGAGCGTGCAGCCGGTGCAGGCGTCCGTCACGACGTACCGCACGAGGGCCTTGCATTTGCCGGCCGGACAGCGGCCCTGCAAATGCGCCTCGTACTCGTCGCGGAAGTACCGCAGCGTGGTCAGGACCGGGTGCGGAGCGGTCTTGCCGAGCCCGCACAGGCTGCCCTGGTTGACCGTCCGCGCCAGATGTTCGAGCGTCGCCAGATCGTCGGGCCGTCCGCCGCCGCTGCACAGCCGGTCGAGGATTTCCAGCATCCGGCGGGTGCCGACGCGGCAGGGGGCGCATTGGCCGCAGGATTGGCTCTGCGTGAAGCTCAGGAAGTAGCGCGCGATGTCGACCATGCAGTCGGTCTCGTCCAGCACCACCAGCCCGCCGGAACCCATGAGCGCGCCGACCGCGGTGAGGGCTTCGTAATCCACCGGCGTGTCGGCGAGGGCCGCCGGAATGCACCCGCCGGAGGGCCCGCCGATCTGGACGGCCTTGAACGCGTGGTGCCGGACACCGGCGGCGGTTTGCTCGTCCCGGATGCCGCCGCCGATCTCCGCGACGATCTGGCGGATCGTAATGCCCATCGGCACCTCGATCAGTCCGCCGCGACGGATCTTGCCGGCGAGCGCGAAGACCTTTGTGCCTTTGCTGGCGGGCGTGCCGAGCGCGGCATACGCCGCGGGGCCGTGGCGGAGAATCCACGGGACGACCGCGAGCGTCTCGACGTTGTTCACGAGCGTCGGCTGTCCCCACAGTCCCTCCTCGGCCGGGTACGGCGGACGCAGCCGCGGCGTGCCACGCTGGCCTTGAAGCGAGGCGATCAGCGCCGTCTCTTCGCCGCAGACGAACGCCCCGGCGCCGTGGAAAACGCGAACGTGGAGGTCGGTACCGGGTCGGCCCAGGATGCCGCGTTCCGCGCAGCGGCGCAGGGCCTCCGTGATGCGTTCGACGGCGAGCGGATACTCGGCGCGGATGTAGAAGATGCTCTCGGTCGCGCCGACGGCCAGCGCGGCGATGGCCAAGCCCTCGATGACGCGGTACGGGTACGACTCCATCAACATGCGGTCCATGAACGCGCCGGGGTCGCCCTCGTCGCCGTTGCAGATGACGTATTTCGTCTCGCCGGGCGCCGCCCGAACCCGGGACCATTTCTGCCACGTCGGATACCCCGCGCCGCCGCGGCCGCGCAGGCCGCTGTGCCTAAGTTGCTCGATGATCTGCTCTGCCGACAGGTCTTGCGCGCGGCAGCTCCGCAGGGCTTTGAAACCGTCGTGGGCGACATACTCATCAAGATCGAGCGGGTCCAGCTCGCCGCAATGCTCCGTCGCGATGTGCACCTGCCGGCCGAGAAACGCGGCGACCGGCGGATTGCGCAGCTCGATGATCTGCGGCGGAGCCACTCTTGGCGGAGAAAATCGCAGGCGGGTCAGCGGCCGCGCGAATGCGTAGCGCAGCCGGCGTCCGAGAGCACGCGGCCGGAAATGCCGACGGATGATCCCGTCGGCCTGCTCCGGCGTCACGCGGCTATAGAGAATGGGCGCCTCGCGCCTGTCACCATCGGTGTCGCAGCCGTCGTGCCGCGTGATCTCGATGAATGGCGTCTGGTGGCACATGCCGACGCAGCCAACCGGCTTGACGACCGCGTTGACGCCGGCGGCGGCCAGCGCCGACCACAGCGCGTCGTAGACGGCTCCGCTGCCGCCGGCGACGCAGCACGAGCCGAGCCCGATGCGGATTTCGGCCGCCGCGCCGCCGGCCGCAGCCCGTCCAGTTGTGGGACCGGTTTCCAACCGGTCCGCCCCCGGGCTGCCGCGGCGGATACCCGCTGCGACCACCGCTTCCACGACCGCCGCGACGCTTTCCGGGTCGGTATGCCCGCGCGTGACGCCATCGACCCGCACGACCGGCGCCAGCGTGCAACAGCCGAGGCACGGGGCTTCCTGGATCGTGAACCGGCGACCGGCGTCGGTGTCCGTGCCGGCGGGAATGTTCAGTCGGCGCCGCAACTCGTCCGAAATCCGGGTCGCGCCGGCCACGTGACACGCCGTGCCGTGGCAGACCGTCAGCACATGCTCGCCGATGGGCGTGCGGCGGAATTGCGTGTAGAACGACGCGACCCCGGCCAGTTGTGCCGGCGTGATCTCGGTCAGCGCGCACACCCGCCGCAACGCCGCGTCGGGCAGGTAACGATAGTGTGCTTGAATGGCCTGCAAGATCGGGATCGTCGCCGCGGCCTGGCGGCCCGTGCGGGCGACGATTTTGTCCACCGGGGAGAGGTCGATGGCCTCCGCGATCGGCAGGGGCTGATGGCCGCTCCCGGGGCCGCTGGCGGCCGGCACGGCTGAACCGCCCGGCGCCGAGCCCGAAGTCGAACGCTGGCAGAGGAAGAGCACTTGTCGCGGCGGTGCGGGACCGGCGCGGCGGAGGGCGAGGAACGACTTGGTGCCGATCAGAAAGAGAGCCGCCGCGGCCAGCAGCGTCCGGTTGAGCAGCGCATTGCGCCGCTCGCGTGCGAGCGAGGCGGCCGTGTGCCGCTCGTACTCCGCGCCGGCCAACGGCGAATACGTGGCGTCCGCGTGGGTTCTCTCGACCAGGTTCTTGACCAGCGCGTCGGCGCGCGGGGCCTGGTGCAGCACCGCGAAGGCATCGACGGTCAGCCAGCCGGCTGCCGCCACGAGCACCAGCCCGGCGGTGACGGCGACGACGGCGGCGACCAGTCTCTGTGGGGTGCGGCTCATGGTGTCGCAGGCGGGGCCTGCCCGCCGGTGGTTTGGACGCGGTGTCTTGGACAGTGCCGAAAGCAACGGGCGCACGCCAGGCACGCCGGCCGCGTGGCCCGCAGATTCTTGATCGCCCCGTACGGACACGCCTCCGCACAGAGGCCGCAATCCAGCTCCTTGTCCGGCGTGACGGTCACGCCGCGCCACGAAATCCGGGACAGCAACGACAGCAGGCCGCCGTAGGGGCAAAGAAAGCGGCAGTACGGCCGGCCGATGAAGACGGCCAGCACGAGCAGCCCCGCCCCGAGCAGGAGGATGTTCAGCGGCCCGGTGAAGCGGAAGAAGCCGACGAACGGGTCATAGCGGCAGATGATGAAATCCGGTTTGGCCGCCGGCCGCACGACGAACCACACCGCCAGCCCCAGATACACCCACTTGAGCCAGCCGAGCGCTTTGTCCAGGCGGGCCGGCACGCGCAGCGGCTTCAGCAGCACCAGTTCCTGGATCGCCCCCAGCGGACACACGCCGCCGCAGAAAATGCGGCCGAACAGCACGGCGCAAACGAGCGGCAGTAGGAAGATCGCCACGACGACGTACGGGATGGCGTACTGGGGGTAGACCAGCGCCGCCGTGACGTTCTGGATCGCACCGATCGGGCAGACGCAGCCCTGGCGGTAGAAGCCGAAATAGGCGAGGCAGCCGATCGCGAGCAAGAGGAACCCCGTGCGGCTGCGGCGGCGTAGCGCGAGCCACGTTCCGATGGCGAGTGCCGCCGCGAGCATGGCCACATCTGTGACCTCACGCCACTGGGTGCGGGGTGGGTAGTGCTGTACGACGGGCACGACGTATCCGGCACCGATATCCTCGGCCTGCGGCGCGGCCTCGACCGGCCGTTCGTAGTGGAGTTGCTGCTGGGCGCGGGCGGGCGACGCGGCTACCGCGAGCACGACCACGAACAAGGGCAGAGAAAACGAACCGGTCCCGTTTTTTGTCACGTCGTCCTCGCAGGGCGGCGCTCGTACGCGTTCTTCGGGCAGGCTTGGGCGATCGAGCAGCGGTTGCAGTTCGTGCAGAGGTTGTAGCGCACCTCGAGCCGCAGCGAGGTGAGGCCCGCGGGCTCCTTGCAGGCCAGCACGCACAGGCCGCACCCGTTGCAGCGCAGCTCGTCGATGACGTACTCGGAGTAGTTGTTGGCCGGGTCGCGCGGGTCGATGTCGCCGATGGGCTTGCGGACGATCGCGTCGCGCGGGCAGAGCTTGCCGCTGGGCAGGCCGTGCTCGTCGAGCGCGCTTTTCACGTCGAAATACGCCGGGCAGATGTAGCACCGTCCGCACTTGGCGTGGTCGTTGACCGCCCGGACGGCGGACAGCGGCAGGACGCAGGTCGTCGCGCACAGTTGGCAGGCGTCGAGCCCGACCAGGCCGAGCCGCGTGTTGATGCAGAGCCCGGTGTCGATCTGCCAGGCACCCGCGGGGCCGCCTTTGCGGGTGAGGTACGCCCCCAGCCCGCCGAGGCCGAGCAAGGCGGCGCCGCGCGCCGCGTGCCCTAGCACGTCGCGCCGCGTCGGCTGTTCACTCATGGCTGACTCCCCCGACTCGCCGGCGCGGACACAGAATGACTGGTCGCAGTCGTCGCCTCAAAGACGACGATCTGGAGCCGCTCCGTGTCGGCCACGTACACGCGGCCGCGTGCGTCGACAGCCACGTCCATGTTCTTGCAGTTGGGGTCGAAATCGGCTTCGCCCATCACAGCGAGCAACTCACCACCGGAAGTATAGACTTTGACCCGCGGGGCGGCCTTCTCGGTCACGACGATCTCGCCGCGCGGGCCGAGCGCGAGGTTCGTCGGGTTGCAGCAGCCGGGGAAGCCGGCCGGGTCGGTCTCACTGAACTGGCCGAACTGGCCCAGCAATTCACCGCTTGATGAATAGCGTTCGATCCGGTGCTGGCCGGGATTGGCCGCCAGGATGAGGCCGTTGGGGTCAACGACGAAGTCCAAGTGCCGGTTCGGGAGCATGAACCCCCGCTTATGGCTGTCGCGGCCGATGTTCGCCTGGAATTTACCGGACTTGTCGTAGCGGCGGATGCAGCGGTCGCCGACGTCCCCGATCAGCACGGCGTCACCGGCGAAACCGATGGCGGTCACCAGTCCGAAGCGGTCGGCGTCACGCCAAGTGTCGCGGAGCTTGCCGTCGCGCTCGAAGATTTCGATCTGGCCTTCCTCGCCGACGTAGACGGCGCCGTCGGGCGCGACGGCGACCGCGGTGCCGGGCCGCTCGGTCTTCCAGGTCCGCTGCACCTTTCCTTCGAGCGAGAAGACGACGACGTGGCTGTCGCCGACGGCATAAAGCTCGTCGCCGCGAATGGCCAGGCCGCGCAGCTCGTCGGCAAACTGGCCGGGGCCGTCGCCTTTCGCGTCAATGACACGCACCTTGCGGTACCCCATGCGCAAGGCGTCGGCAGTAGTGGCGGACGGGACGCGATCTTCCGCCGCGGAGCAAAGCACGATCCTGGGCGTGGGACCCGGCGTAGTTGCAGCTCGCAGAACCGTGATCCCCAGCGCTTCTCCCCAGGCGGAAGCAGACGAGGATGTCGTCTGGCCGGCCACGTCGATGCAGATCATCTTGGTCATGTCGCGGAGAACTAGCTTGCCGTTCGAGAGGGCCATCGGCCCCCAGACGTTGTCGCCGGCGAGGAGCTGGGCGTGGTCCAGCTCGCGGTACGCGGTCGTGTTGGCGTCGAGCAGCCGCAACATGCCGGTGTCGCCTTCCAACACGAAGAACAGCCCGTCGGCGAGGAGGTAGCTGCCGAGGCCGAAGAAGGCCTGGTCCGCGCTGGTCCACACCGCCTGGCCGTCGAGATCCAGGCACGTGAACAGCCCGCGCTGCTTCTTGCCGACCGCAAACATGTGCTGGTCGAACAGGATCGGCGTGTGCACTTCCGAGTTCCACTGCTCGGTCGTCAGCTCGAACACCGTCTGGGGCTTGAACTCGCCGCCGGCGTCCTTCGCGACGCGTACCATGACGCTGCCGGCGTCGTAGCCCGCAGTCATGAACACGCGGTCGTCGCCGATCGGCAGCGGCGAGGTCGCAACCGCGACGTTGAACTTCCGGTCATGATGCCACAGCAGCTTGCCGTCCTCCGCCCGCACCCCCAGCGGTCCGAACAGCGTGCACCACACGTACTGCTTCACGCCGCCCAGCGTCGCCGGCATGACCGACGAGTGCGCGAGCGGCCACTTCTCGGGGTTCGGCGTGCGCCAGATTTCGTTGCCGGTGGCTTTGTCGAGGGCGACGAGGACGGCGTCGCCGCCGACGCCGATGACCACCCGGTCGGGCTCGATGAGCGGGCACTGCCCGTTGTACCAGGGCGGAATCTCGGTTTTGTAGGTCTCGACGAGATCTTTGCGCCACACCTCGCGCCCGGTCTTTGCGTCGAGGCAGTGGAAGATGCACTTCGGATCGAGCGTGAAGACGTGCTGGTCATCGACCGCCGGCACGGCTCGCGTGATGCCGTGGTTCGGCCGCAGCGTCTTGCTCTCCTTGAAGCGCCACAGCTCTTTGCCGTCCGCCAGCGTCAGACACCGGACGAGGTACTCCTTCGCCTCGCGGTCGTAGTCCTCGAAGTAGACCCGCCCGGAGTGAATCGCGGCGGCGGCGTAGCCCTGGCACGCGTCGGTCGTCCAGAGGACCTTGGGGCCGCCCGCGGGCCACTTGTGCAACAGGCCGGTTTCCCGCGAGATGCCGTCGCGATTGGGACCGCGGAACTGCGGCCAGTCGTCCGCCCGCGTCCGAGCGCCCAGCGCGACCGCGCTGCAAA
This sequence comes from uncultured Phycisphaerales bacterium, assembly GCA_903914415.1. Lineage (GTDB taxonomy): Bacteria > Planctomycetota > Phycisphaerae > UBA1845 > Fen-1342 > Fen-1342. The sequence goes on from CAIWOY010000267.1 coordinate 6,902, forward strand.
GTACGAGTAGCCCCAGGGTTGCACTGCGCATCGAAACCAAGACCTTTCCGCTGCCGGTACGCTCAACTCGCCCCGCAGTGTATTCTACGCGCCAATCGTCGCCGCGCCAGTCGCCCGCGTTCGCATCGTACGCAGCGCTGGAACCGCCGCTAAGATCACGAGTCTTGCGTACCGTACGACCGTATTGCAAACGCTCCGCCAGGATGAAGAGCGAGGAAGCCGGAGTGCGTCCAACCGAGACGGCAGACGAGCCGCCGCCCGCGCCGTCGGCCGTGCCGCTCGCGGGCGAGATGCCCGCGCCACCCCCGGGCGGACTGGCCTTGCTGCTCCGGTCGCTGCGGTCGCGCAACTACCGGCTCTTCTTCGGTGGGCAGGGGATTTCGCTGACCGGCACCTGGATGCAGCAAATGGCGGTAAGCTGGCTGGCCTACCGCCTGACCGGCTCGGCCCTGATTCTCGGCACGCTGGGCCTAGTCAGCCAGCTCCCAACACTCCTGCTCGCGCCGGTGGCCGGCGTGATGGCAGACCGCTGGAACCTCCGCCGGACGCTGGTGCTGACTCAAACGCTGGCCGCGGTGCAGGCGCTGGTTCTGGCCGTCCTGACGCTGACGGGCGTCGTCACGATCTGGCACTTGTTCGCGCTGAGCATCTGCATGGGCGTGATCAACGCCTTTGACATGCCGACGCGGCAGGCCTTCGTGCCCCGGATGATCGAGCGGCCGGAGGACCTGGGCAACGCCATCGCCCTCAATTCGACGCTGGTCAACGCGAGCCGCCTGGTCGGCCCGGCGCTCGCGGGCCTGCTGATCAAGACGATCGGCGAGGGCCCGTGCTTCCTGCTGAACGCGGTGAGTTACGTGCCCGTGATCGGCGCGCTATTGGCTATGCGGCTGCCGCCGTCGGCGGGTCCGAGTCGTCACCCCTCGCTGGCCCACGGAATGCGCGAAGGGTTCGTCTACGCGTTCGGCTTCCCCCCGATCCGTGCGATCCTGCTCCTGCTCGCCCTCATCAGCCTGATGGGTATGTCATACGGCACCGTGATGCCGGTTTTCGCCCACGACGTCTTGGGCGGCGAAGCCGACACGTTCGGCTTTCTGATGGGGGCCACTGGCCTCGGGGCGATGCTGGGCGCCCTCTACCTGGCCTCGCGCCGGAGCGTGGTCGGGCTTGGCAAGCTGCTCAGTTTCGGCGGCGGCCTCTTCGGCGTGTGCCTGGCGGCGGTCTCGTTCTCGCATTCGGTGCCGGTCGCACTGGTGTGCATGATGCTGGCCGGTCTGGGCATGATGCTGCTGATCGCGTCCGGCAACACCGTCCTGCAGACGATCGTGGACGACGACAAGCGCGGCCGGGTGATGAGCATCTACACCATGGCGTTTCTCGGCATGACGCCGTTCGGGAGCATGATCGCCGGCAGCCTGGCGCAGGTGTTCGGCGCACCGGGGGCGCTGATGGTCGGCGGTTCATGCTGTCTACTGGGGTCGGTGGTGTTCGCGCTGCAAATGCACAGGCTGCGCCCGTACATCCGCCCCATTTACGTGCGCAAGGGCCTGATCCGCGAGACCGCGGCCCGTTGACGCCGTGCGGACGTCCTACTTGCCCGACAGGTCATAGCACGCGGCGACCTTGAAATTGCGGACGTACAGCTTGCCGCGGTAGAGCGTTGGGATGGTCCAGCACCGGCCGGACAGCACCGGCACCTTCGTCGTCGCTTTAAAGCCCTTCGGCAACACCTTCCCGATGAGCAACTCGCCCTCTTCGCTCAGGACGACCAGGTGTCCGTCCGCGAGGATGACCGTCCCGTTGGAGATGCCGCGCTCGGCCCACTTTTCCTTGCCGGTCGCGAACTCGACGCACTTGAGGGCCTTCTCGTCGCTCACGTACAGGTCCCCGTTGTCGAGCACGGCCGACTGGAACTTGCCGAGAATGACTTTGTCCGCCGCCGCCTCGCCCGCTGGCCAAACCTTCTCCGCCTTCAGCTCGTCGCCGGTGCGCACCAGCTTGAGCACCGCCGACCCGGTCTTGTAGCCGGAGCTGAGGAACAGCAGCCCGTCGTGGAAGATCGGCGACGCGGCGTTGATGTCCCAGTCCGTCTTCCACGGAATCGAGCAGACGAGCCGGCCGGTCTTGGCCTCCGCGATGAGCACGCCCGTACCCATGAACCCGACGATGTACCGCGTGCCGTCGAGCGTAAACGGGTAGGGCGTCGAATACCCGGCCTTGCCCGTCCCGCATTTCCAGATGTCCTTCCCCGTCTTCTTGTCGACCGCCAAGAGCGGGCTGGCGTCTCCGCCGGCGGTCACAAACGCCACGTCGCCCTCGATGAGCACGGAGCCCGCGTAGCCCCACTGCGGCATGGCGTCGAACTGCCGGCTCCAGACCTCTTTGCCGTCCGCCGCATTCAGACAAACCAGCTTGCCCTGCGCCCCCAGGATGTAGACGCGGCCGGCTTCGACCGTCGGAGTCGCGCGCGTCCCGTCCCCACCTTGCTTCTCGCGATACTCCTTCTCGAGCGGCGTTTGCCAGATCACCTTGCCCGTGCCGGCGTCCAGGCAGAACACCACCTGCTGCTTGTCGGCCGTGCCGCACGTGTACAGCTTGCCGTCCACGCACGACAACCCGCTGAACGCGGAGCCGAGCTCGACCTCCCAGACCTTCGGCGGCGGCTTTTGCCAATCTGTCTTGAACCCCTTCTCGGCACTGATTCCGTCGTAGTTCGGACCACGCCAGTTGGGCCAGTCCGCGGCACTGGCCATGGCCAGAGAACCGACGACAGCGCTCGCGACGGCCAGAATCCGGAATCGGCAGCTTCGCATGGTCGAGCTCCTGGTAGACAATTAGCGCGGGAGCATACCATCCGCGCCCGCGCACCGGAAGCCCGCTCCGCCCGCGGCATGTTTTCGCCCCTATTCGGAGCGGAGGGCCGCCAGCAGAGGGGCTCGTAAGGCGGGCACTACCGCACCCACGCCGGCCGCAAGTCCGGCGACCAACACCGCCGCGAGCATCCCGCCCAGCGACACCCACGGAACGGTGGCCGCCCGGCTGGCGACCTGTGGCGCTACCACGACCGCGGCGCAGACCAAGCCCGCGATCAGCCCCGTGACGACGAGGAACGCGTTTTCCGCCAGCACAAGCACGCCCAGGGCGGCGCGGGAGAAGCCCAGCGTACGCAGCAGCGCAAGCTCGCTTCGCTGCTCGGCGATGTTCCGCAGCAGCACCGCCGCCAGGCCGGCCGTGCCGAGCACGACCCCCAGCCCGCCGAGAACCTGAAAGGTCGTCAGGTACAAGTTCTGCACGGCCAGGAGGTCGCCGAGCCGCGCGCGCGTGGATGTCGCGGCCAGGCCGAAGTCGGCCAGCTCGCGTTCGAGCACGCGCCGCACTTCGGCGGCACGGGCCGGCGGCGTCTCCACGAGGAGGAACGCGCTGCCGGCGATCGACGGAAAAAGCCGCGTGAACCGTGTCTCTGCAATCAGCAGCGCGCCTTGCAGGATGCTGTTGTCGAGCAGCGCGACCAGCCGCAGGCGCACGTCCCGGCCGCGCTCGTCGGTGACGTGCAGCGTGTCGCCGAGTTGGACGTGCAGTTGCCACAGCGCCGTGGTTTCGTCCGCGATCGTCGGGATCGCGCTGTCGGCGAGCGTCTCGCGCAGCAGCCGCCACGGGCTCCGCCGCGCCGCGCCGTCGCCGGCGAGCGTGGCGGTAAACGAGAAGCCGCCGCGATCAAGCAGTGCGTCCGGGACGCCGAGCACGCGCGGCTGCGTCGGAACGTAGAGGTTGCGGCAACTTGCCTCGTCGCCGGGCCGCAGGCGGAATGGGAAAAAGGCCACGTCGCGCAGCGCCTCTTGCGCCGTCTCAGACAGATTCAGCGCGGCGCGGCCGGCGGGCGTGTTGAGGGCGTGCAGCAGCGACACGTCCGTCTCGGCCAGCAGCGTGAAGCCGCCCGTGCCGGAGTGACGGGTGTACGCGTCGCCGGACACGTTCAGGCGCAGAGCCTGGAGGGCC
>CAIWOY010000268.1 GCA_903914415.1 uncultured Phycisphaerales bacterium
CCGTTGCCCCCACAACGGCGCCGGCGTCGCTCACGCCGGCCAAACCCGGCAAGCCGCAGCCCGCCGCCGGCTGATAGCTGAAAGCTGACGGCTTCTCGCTCGGTGCCATGCCGACGGTCATTCGCGGCGGCATGTGCGGCTGGGTGCCATACCGACGGCCGTTTGCGTCGGCCTGGACTCACCGCACACCGCGCCCACTCTGCGCCTTGCCATCCCCATGTTGACCGCGCTGTCCGCGACGCGATTCGCTCGGCCCGAGTGGCCGACGATTGGCCATTGCTGGTGACACGTCGTCGTCGCCTGCACAACGCTGCCCACCCTGGGGACCGGGGACACCAAAACACACTCCGATTCCGAACCCGAGGCGCGCCTACCGCCCGAATTGCGGGTTCTGGCCGCCTTTCGCGCCCCCCCTGCGCGCCCGCGCCGCGCGCCAACAGGGCCTTGGCCGGCCCGCGGCCCCGCCGGATCGAGCAAGGCCGTGGCACCCACCGGCCGGCGTGCGGCTCGACCTGCGGGGGTGCCAACCCTCCCCCAGCCCCTCCCTGAGAGGGAGGGGGGCACTACGTTCTGCGGGTCCAGCCGGGGCCGCGGACGACGCGGCCCGGGGTGGCGCCGGTGTGTTCGCCGTTGCGGAGGACGGGGACGCCGTTGACTAGGACGTGCTGGACGCCGACGGAGTATTGGTGGGGCTGTTTGAAGGTGGAGCGGTCGGCGATGGTGGCAGGGTCGAAGACGACGACGTCCGCGAAGTAGCCGGGGGCGAGGCGGCCGCGGCGGTCGATTTTGAGGTTGGCCGCGGGCAGTGAGGTCAGGCGGCGGATCGCGTCGGCGAGCGGAATCAGGTTCTCGTCGCGGGCGTACTTGCCCAGGACGCGGGCGAACGAGCCGTAGGTGCGCGGGTGCGGGCTGCGTTTGAGGAAGACGCCTTCGGTTGCGATAGATTGGGCGTCGGAGCAGAAGCTGATCCACGGGACCTGGATTTCCTTGCGGATGTTGTCCTCGGACATGGTGAAGAAGGCGGCGCCGACGTTGCTCTCGTCCTCGACGACCAGGTCTAACGCCGTGTCTTCCGGCGGGGTGCCACGGAGGGCGGCGACCTCGGCGAGCGTCTTGCCGGCGAGGGGCTTGAGGTGCTCCTGCTTGAAGCCGACGAGGATGATGTTCTCCGGCGTGCCGCACGCGATCCAGCCGTTGTCCCACTCCTTGGTGGGCGTGTTCATCTCGCGTTTGACGCGCTCGCGGATGGCGGGGTCCTTGAGGCGCTCGATCCAGGCCTTGCGGCCGCCTTCCTGGACCCAGGGGGGCATGACGCTGTCGAGGCCGGTGGAGCTGGCGTTGTAGGTGTACATGTCGGCGGTGACGGCGAGGCCCTCGGCGCGGGCGGCTTCGATGCGGGCGAGCAGCTCGTCGAGCTTGTGCCAGTTGGAGCGGCCGGACGCCTTGATGTGGTAGACCTCGGCGCGGATGTTCGCGCGGCGGGCGATGGTCATGAACTCCTCGAAGGCTTCAAGCAGGTTGTCGGCCTCGTTCCGCAGGTGCGAGATGTACATGCCGTCATAGCGGGCGGCGACCTCGGCCAGGGCGATCAGCTCGTCGGTGTCGGCGAAGATCGAGGGGGCGTAGATGAGCGCGGAGGCGACGCCCATGGCGCCTTCTTCCATCGCCTGCCGGACGAGGGCACACATGCGGTAGAGCTCGGCGGGCGTGGCGCGGCGGTTTTCGTGGCCGAGCTCGTGGATGCGAAGGGTCGTGGCGCCGACGAAGGAGGCGACATTGCAGGACACGCCGCGCTGCGTCAGCCAGTCGAGGTATTCGCCGAGGGTGGTCCATTTGATGTCGTACTTCACGTCGCCTTGCTGCTCGAGCTGCTCCTGCTTGAGGGCGGCGTTAAGCGGGCCCATGGACCAGCCTTCGCCCATGACCTCGAGCGTGACGCCCTGGCGGATGTCGCTCTGGGAGCGGCCGTCGTGGATGAGCGCCTCGCCGGCCCAGCTCAGCATGTTGATGAAGCCGGGGGCGACGGCGAGGCCGCGGGCGTCGATTTCGGTGCGGGGGCGGAATTGGGTGCGCGGGCCGATGGCGGCGATTCTGTCGCCGCGGATGGCGAGGTCGGTGGCGACCGGGGGTCCGCCAAGGCCATCGTAGATATTTCCGTTGCGGATGAGGATGTCGCAGTCGGTCATGGGTCTCGTTCCTTGCTGGGTGGTGACCGTGTCGCGCGTAGGATACCACATTGTCTCCTACGGCCGGCAGGGGCGCTGGCCGCTACATTGTGGGCGCCGGCCGCTACATCGTGGGTGCCGGCCGTTACATGGTGTGGGTCGGCGGGTACGCGCGGGGCTGGATGGCGACGCCGAGCCAGCCGCGCGTCACCTGGCCGGTGCCGATCAGGCTGTGCATGATGTTCTTGGCCATGTTGATCGGGATGGCGAAGCCACGCGCCGCCACCAGGAGCGTGGACGTAATTGTGCCGGGGCGGGGGTGGCAAAGTTCTCACGCTGTGGTACGCTGCACGCACTGTTATAATATAGGACTGGAGCCGTGGCTCGTGAGGCCGCGGTACCGACCGTGCGGGCCGCCGAGAATCTGATGAACATACTGCTTGTTTCACCGGCTACGCCGGACACGTTTTGGAGCTTCCGGCACGTCATGCGGTTCATCGCGAAGAAGGCGGCGTTTCCGCCGCTGGGGCTGCTGACGGTAGCGGCGATGCTGCCGCGGAAATGGAACCTCAAGCTGGTCGATCTGAACGTGGGGCGGCTGACGGACGAGGAGATCGGGTGGGCGGACTACGTGCTCGTGTCCGCGATGCTCGTGCAGGAGCGTTCGGTGCGTGAAGTGGCGGCGCGCTGCAACGCGTTGGGGAAGACCGTGATCGCCGGGGGCCCGCTGGTCACCTCGGGCCACGAGCGGTTCCCGGAGATTCCGCACTTCGTGCTCGGCGAAGCGGAGAACATCATGCCGGCACTGCTGGCGGACATGCGCGCCGGGCAGGTGCAGGCGGTGTATCAGGATGCGGGCAAGCCGGACGTGCGCCAGACGCCGGTGCCGCGCTGGGATCTGGTCAAGCAGCGCGACTATGCGACCATGTCGGTGCAGTTCTCGCGGGGCTGCCCGTTCGACTGCGAGTTCTGCGACATCGTGGCGGTGTACGGGCGCGTGCCGCGGGCGAAGACGCCGGCCCAGATGATCGCGGAGCTGGATGCGTTGATCGACACGGGCTGGGGCGGCACGATCTTCATGGTGGACGACAACTTCATCGGGCACAAGCCGAAGGTGAAGGAACTGCTGCGGGCGCTCATCGCCTGGCGGGCGCGCCGGAAGGTCCGGGTGCCGTTCATCACGGAGGCGTCGCTGAACCTGGTCGACGATCCGGAGTTACTGGATCTGCTGGTGGCGGCGGGGTTCAAGAAAGTGTTCATCGGGCTCGAGACGCCGGAGGAGGGCAGCCTGATCGAGTGCGCGAAGGTGCAGAACACGTCGCGTGACCTGGTGGGGGCGGTGAACCGGATTCAGGAGGCGGGGCTGGAGGTGATGGGGGGGTTCATCGTGGGATTCGACAGCGACCCGAGCAACATCTTCGAGCGGCAGCGGCGGTTCATCCAGGACGCCGGGGTGGTTACCGCGATGGTGGGGATGCTGAACGCGCTGCCGCGCACGCGGCTGTTCGAGCGGCTGAAGCGCGAAGGGCGGCTGCTGCGCGAGAGCACGGGAAACAACCTCGACGCGGTGGTGAACTTCGTGCCGAAGCTGGACCGGGATGCGCTGATCAACGGGTACCGCGCGCTGGTCAAGCGGCTGTACACGCCACGGGAGTATTATCGTCGGGCGCTGACGTTCCTGCGGAACTACCGGCGGCGCGGCCCGCGCATGCAGCGGCCGTGGTGCGAGGTGCGCGCGTTTCTATACTCGCTGTGGGTGATCGGCATCTGGACACCGGGGCGGCGCGAGTTCTGGAAGTTCTTCACGAAGTCGCTGCTGTTCCATCCGCGGGCGTTCGGCGAGGCGATGAACCTGGCGATCTCCGGGTACCATTTCCGGCGGGTGGCGGCGCGGCTCTAAGAACCCCTATCAAAACCCGGGTGTTTCGACCCTCCCCCAACCCCTCCCTAAGAGGGAGGGGGGTTCTGTTAGGTACACTAAGGCCAGACCATGATGAGGTTGCCGAGGGATTGGGGGGAGTAGCAGTTTCCGCGGGCGCCGGACCAGGAGGAGTATTCGCCGCGGCGGGCGTCGAGCCGTGTGACGTTGAGCCCCCAGTAGTTGTTGCGCCGCGTCTGCGGGTCGAAGGCGTCGAGGGGGATCGCGAGCTCGACGACCCAGGCGTCGCGGCCAACGGTCACCGCCACGCGGGCGCCGCTGGGCCGCCCCTGCGAGGAGCCGATCGGCCAGGGTTGCGAGGCGCCCATCGGCGGGTCGGTGCGGCAGCCCTTGCGGGCCACGAGCAGGCCGCTCGGCTTGACCTGTAAACAGTACAAGTCGCCGCTGGTTCCCGCGGTGGTCGGCCGCGGGTCGATCAGGATTTCGACCAGGTCCTGGCCCCACGGGATGATGCCGTCGATCGGCATGGTATTGTCGGCGCGCCAGAGCGGGGGCTCGCCGCCGCGGAGCGCGCAGCGGACGCCGATGTAGAGATTCTCCGGGTCAAGGCCGAAGAAGGCCTGGGTGGGCAGCGTGGGGCTGCTGAGTTCCGGGGTGCGGTGGCGGCAGAGGCGAAAGTCGCCGGCGGCGTTGTTCGACGCCAGCGGCCAGTCGTCCAGTCGGCCGTCGATGACGGGCGGGACCTCGAGCGGCGGGCACGCGGCGACGGCCAGCCGGGCTTCGCGGCGAAAGGCACCGAGGGTCGGGGAATCGAAGACCACGTCGAAGGGATAGACGCCGTCGGCGTTGTACGCGAGGGACTTGAGGTCCACGTCGAGGCGCGCCGGGCGCCGCGCGCCGGGCGCGACGCTAGCGGGCACGTCGGTGGGCGGGGTCCACTCGGGCGGCGGATTCGGCAGGAGCCAACGGCCGTCAATCGGGCGGTTGGTGGCGTTGGACAGGCTCGTGAAGACCTGGGCTTGCAAGCCCTGTGGTGGCGCGGTCAGGCGGACGCCGTCCACGCTGATCGTGACGCGTTCGGCCTGGTTGAAGAGCAGGCTCCATTGCGAGAGGCTGGCGATCTGCTGCCGGCGGGCGGCGGGATTCGGCGCGAACTCGCCGGCCAGCTCGCGGAGCATCAGCAGGCGCGCGAGCGCGAGCACGGACGGTGAGGCAGGCCAGCCGGCTTCCTTGGTGCTGAGCAGGTTGTCGAGGCACGCGTCGGTGCCGACCCAGCGGACGACCTGGGCGGCCATCTTCTGCGCCAAAAGCTGCTGCCCGTTTGTCTCCAACAGCCGCAGCAGCTCGTAATCCTGAATGCCGCGCCGCAGACGCTTGAGCCGCACGGATGCGACGGGGCCGCGCTCGCGCAGCCCATACTCGTCGGCGGGGTAGATCAGGGCCGCGGCGTCGGATGCGAAGGCGCCGTCGGCGGGCGGCGGCGTCCGGAACTCGGCGGCATGCTCGATCCAGAGGGCGGTGACTCCGGACGCATACGCCTGCCACGGCAGGATGCGCGGGTCGTTGGCGGGTGCGCCGATCGCCAGGGTGCCGCTATAGGGCGGGTCGCCGGGCATGAACCAGGTGGACTGCCCGAGACGGCGCTGCTGGGCCATGGCGTCCGGCTCGAACCAGATGGCGGGCGGGGCCCAGATGTCCACGCCGGTGACCTCGATCGGCGGTGCGTCGAACCAGCCGAGGCCGCGCAACGAACGGGGGGGCAGATGGGCGATGATCGGCAGCGCGGTTTCGCTTTGGCGGGCAATGGCCGCAGCACGCCGGACGTGCTCGACGGCGGCGAGCGAAAGTTGCTCGGGGGGGCAGAGGCGCAGCACGGCGCGCTCGCGCCAGCCGCGCTGCGCGAAATGGCGCTGGCACTCCTGGAGATAGGCGGCGAGCAAGCGGGCGTACTGCTGGGAGTCCAGCCCGCCGTTCTGCTGAGCGCTGGGATACTCGACGGAGGCGGGGAGGGGCCAGATTTCGAGGCGCGTGTGGTCTGCGAACGCGGAGCCGTCAAGCCAGCCGGACACCAGGCTGTCGTATTCGTCCCACTGCACCTCGACCGCCCGTTCGCCGGCGGGGCGGAACTTCGGGAAGGACGCCCACAGGATCGGCGTCGTGCGATGCTCCTCGAACAGCCGCATGGTGGCGTTGACGAGCTGGACGGCGGCGAAGTGGCTGGGGACGTCGGGCAGGAGGCGGGTCTGCTCGGCGGAGGTCCTGGGCCAGTGGAGGTACGTTTCCAGGAGGTCGCGCGGATCGATGCGGCAAATCACGGGCAGGCTGCGGCGGGCCGGAAGTGCGAGCGGGAGCACGTCGAGGCGCAGCTCGCACGCAAACTCTGTGACGCCCGTGGTCGTGTTCCGCCAGACCATGCGTCCGCGGTACTCGCCGGGCGCGAGCGTGGGCGGCACGCGGATGTCGACCCACACGAGCTCGGTGCGCGGCTCGCTGAGCACGAGGGGTCCGCCGCCGCGCGGAGCGTCCCAGGGGATCAGCACGTCGGGGACGAGCGTGGGCGTGGCGGGGCGGCCGGTGCGGTCGGGGTACCAACTGCGGAAGCGGTCGACGCGCGTGTCGTGCACGCGGTAGACGGACAGCGCGGACTGCGCAAGCGTCTCGGACGCGCCGACCAGGTCGGACAGCTCGATGGTCAGCGGGCCGGCGGGCGGGCGGGCGGCGCGCAGACCCATTTGGAAAGCGACGGTCTCGTTCAGCGCGGCGTGCAGGCGCAGCTCGCCGCGCGACGCGGAGTAGATTTCGTTTTCGAGGGCGGGCGGAGTGTCGTGCGTGAGGTCCTCATCCTCTGCGGCGGCCCAGATGGTGAGCGTGCGGGGTGCAGGAGCGAGGCAGCCGGCCCCGAGGACGAGGCCGGCCGCAGCGAGGGCGGCGAGCGCCCCACGGCGGTGCTGGACGCGCGGCGCGCTCATGAACGTGGCAGCGGCCAACCCTGTGCCTCGTAAAGCTTGCGTGGCGATTCGGGGTGATTGGTGCGGGCGGACAGGTAGATGGTCTCCAGCAAGGCGCTGACGGCGAGGTGGCGCTCGAGGGCCGCGGCGGCGCGGGCATGGGCATCGCCGCCGACCCACTCGGCGAAACGGTGGAGCTCGCCGGCGAGAAAATCGGTCGGCAAGGGGTGGCGGTCGCGGAGGGTGCCCGCGGCGTCCAGCAGGGCGACCTCGTCGGGGTTCAACGTCACGGTGGCCGAATGGCCGTGGTGCGAGAGCGTCTGCTCAAAGGGGGGGGCATCCCAGGCGGCGCGGAGGGCGGCGCTGCCGTCGCCAGCGTAACGCAGGGTGGCCAAGGCGGCGTCTTCCGTCTCGCGGGGCGCCGCGCCTGGGGCGACGCGCTGCCGAGCCACGGTGGCGGACAAGGTCTCGGGGAGCCCGCGGACGGCGACCAGGGCCTCCAGCCAGCCGTACGCGTCATGGGTCAACACGCCGCCGCCGGCCTCGGTGAGATTGCAGCGCCAAGACTGGGGGTGCGGCCCGCGGACGGCGACGCGCAGCTCGGAGAGGATGGGCTCGAAATCCTCCGGCCATTGCAGCTCGCGCCAAGCGTGGTCCTCCACATGCTCCCACCAGGACGCGACGCGGTAAACCGTGGTCTGGCGCGCAACCGCGGCGGCCAGCTCGGCCGCTTCCGCGAAGCTGCGGGCGATGGGCGGCAGCCGCCAGACGGGCAGCCCGCGTTCCAGTGCCATGGCTCCCAGGCTGAGGTCGCCGCGGGTCGTGGTCGCGAGAATGACGGCCTGGACGTCGGGGTGGCCGATCAGTTGGCGGCGGTCGTCGAACCAGGGTGCGTCTGGCAGGGCGGCGGTCTGTGGCATGCCCGACTGGCCGCACAGTTGCACGAGCGGGCAGGCCTGGACGGCGGGCGCGACCAGCGCAAACCGCTCGCCCTCGGCGATGAGCCCGACCCGCAGCCGGGCCGGCGAGGAGCGGTCGTTGTTCGTCGTGGTCGTCATCGTATAATGCCGCCGCGGGTGCGGTGCCACGCTTCGGATGCGGACCAGCCGATGCGGTCAATTCTGCTCATCATCCTCGCTACGTCGGCTGCGGTGCAAGCGGACATTGTACTGGGAGTCGTTGGAATCTCTGCGCCGCAGCGCGGGCTGCGCCCGCAACCCAATGTAGCGGCCGACCCCCGTGTCGGCCGTAGACTGCGGGAGGACCTGCGCGGCGCGCGAAGATCCCGACTGTTTGTAGTACGGGGAGGCTCGAC
>CAIWOY010000269.1 GCA_903914415.1 uncultured Phycisphaerales bacterium
CCCACCGGAACATCGATCGCGGGCAGCGCGTCCTCATCGTAGCAGACACGGAGGTGCAGTCCGGCCAGTTCCGCGTCTGTGGGCGCTTCCATGTGCACCCGTATCTCGCGCATCACGCCCGGCCCGGCGAGGTCTGCCAGCACGGCGCACTGCCCGCCGGGAACGGACTGCGCGGGCATATCGAGGCGGATTGCGTTCGGGTCGCTCCCCGCGGGGTGCGCGCCGGTGTTGCTGAAGAGCGCGGCCACTGCCGCCCGCGCCGCCTGCTCCTCGGGCGCGAGCGCGCCGCTGTAGGACGTGACTGTCGTGCCGGGCGAATACAGCGTGTATCCCCACTGGTAGTAGTGCTGGTTGGCCGACCAACCCCCGGGGGGGACCGCCTTGCTGACGGTCTCGATGCGCACTGACTGCGCGAAGGGAATTGGGTCGTAGCAGACCTGTCCCCCGGCGCAGGTGTCGACCAATGGCACCTGGAAATAGCCGTACTGGCCGTTGAGCCACACGTCGCTCGTGGTGTCGATCCGTGGCGCGGACTCGCCGTCGAAGTACAGCCGGGCGGGAAAGCTCCGCCTGGCCGTCAGGTGTGGCATCCAAAAACGCCAGAGCACGCCCGGACCGGTCAATGTCGCAACAACGCACGGGATATTGGCGTCGCGGACGAGCCCGGGCGGGTACTCGTACTGGCTGAAGTCGGCGTTCGCGCCCGCGCGGTCGTAGCTCGACGCCAGTCCCGCCTGTACGCCGCGCTGCAGCAGGGCCCAGCCGCCCCAATCGGTGTAGTCGCCGTATCCAGGGGTCGCCGCGGGACTCGGCGTCGCCCCCGCAACCGCGCACGCCGCAACGACGCCAAGCAGCCGTGCAAGCACGTTTGGGCCTCGAGTCGACGTCACCAAACGCCCTCCGGTGCAACTCCCGAAAAGACTCACCCCCCATTATACACTTTTTCTCGCCGTGGCGTTCAGATCCGCAGTCGCCCCGATCTCTCTCAGCACGAAGCCGTTGCGCGCCGCGGCGTTGACCGGTCAGCGACCGATTCCTGGAGTCCTGCTGTTCCGTAGGGACGACGGGGTAGCACGGACGTGACACGCCGCCCAATTAGCCCGGGGCCTCGACCTGATGCAGCTCTGCGTCGACTACGAGCGCGAAATCGGCCACCCCGCCGCCGAGCAGGACGACGCCCGCGCCGCCGCGCTCCGCGCCCGCCTGAAATGGCCCGCCCGACTGATCGCCATCGGCCACTGGTCGCCGCCACGTGGCGACGTTTGATTCGCGTGGTATGATGCCCGCCGGGCGCGTTGGGCGCCCGCGACCACGAAACTCCCCGCAGGAGGCGCAGCCCATGACACGGACTGTCACAGCCCAATCCGTTACGAAGACCGATGCGGTGGACCTTGAACCCCTCTTTGCGCCGCATTCGATCGCCGTCGTCGGCGCCTCGCGCACCGCCGGCTCCGTCGGCAACGCGATCATCACGAACCTCGTGTACGGCGGCTTCACCGGCGTCATCTATCCCGTCAACCCGAAAGCCAAGAGCATCCTCGGAAACCGCTGCGTCCCCAACATGGCCGCGATCGACGACCACGTCGATCTCGCGGTGCTCGTGATCCCCGCCCCGCTGATCCAGGGCGCGGTCGCCGACTGCGCCGCCCGCGGAACCAGGCACTTCGTCGTGATCTCCGCCGGCTTCAAGGAGGTCGGCGGCGAGGGCGTCGCCCGCGAGCAGAGCCTCCAGGCCCTCGCCCACGAGCGCGGCCTCACGATCGTCGGCCCCAACTGCCTCGGCGTCATCAACACCGCCCCCACCGTCTCGATGAACGCGACCTTTGGCCGCGGCATGCCCAACGCCGGCCCCTTCGGCCTGATCTCGCAGAGCGGTGCCTTGTGCACGGCGTTGCTCGATTACGCCAAGGGGGTCGGGATCGGCTTCTCGCGCTTCGTGAGCTTCGGGAACAAGGTCGCGGTGAGCGAGAATGACCTGCTGCTCGCCCTCGCCGCCGACCCGCTCACCAAGGCCATCCTCATGTACGTCGAGGAGCTCTCCCACGGCCAGGCCTTCATCGACACCTGCCAGAGAATCACGCACGGCTCCAACCCCAAGCCGATCATTGCCATCAAGACCGGCCGCACCCAGGAAGGCGCCGCGGCCGCCGCCTCGCACACCGGCTCCCTCGCCGGCTCCGACGAAGTGTACGACGCCGTCCTCGCCCAGGCCGGCGTCATGCGCGTCGACTCCGTCAAGGAGCTGTTCGACTGTGCCGAGGTCTTCGTCGACCCCGCCCTGCCGCACGGCCGCCGCACCGGCATCGTCACCAACGCCGGCGGCCCCGGCATCATGGCCACCGACGCCTGCATCCGCAACGGCATGCACCTCGCCAAGTTCCAGGAGTACACCCTTAAATCCCTCCGCTACCAGTTGCCCGCGACCGCCGCCCTGAAAAACCCCGTCGACGTGATCGGCGACGCCAAGCACGATCGCTATAGGGCCGCCCTCGACGCCGTCTCCGCCGACGAAGGCGTCGACCAGCTCATGGTCATCGTCACTCCCCAGACCATGACCGACGTCACCGCCATCGCCGACGTCATTCGCGAAGCCAAGGGCTTCTGCGGCAAACCCATCGTCGGCTGCCTCATGGGCCTCGTCGACGTCTCCGCCGGCGTCCAGCTCCTGCGCAAGAGCGGCGTGCCCGCCTTCGCCTTCCCGGAGGACGGCATGAAGGCGATGGCCGCCAAGTGCCGCTTCGCCGAATGGACCCGCCAGGCCACGCTCGCCGCCAAGCACTTCGACGTGCAGCGCGACGCCGTCGCCACGCTCTTCGACGAAGAGGTCGCCGCCGGCCGCACGACGCTCGTCGAGCTCAAAGCGTTGGAGGTCTTCCGCCACTACGGCTTCCCCATCGTCCCCTATGCCCTCGCCCGTTCCGCCGACGAGGCCGCCCAGGCCGCCGCCAAGATCGGCTTCCCCGTCGTCCTCAAGATCTCCGGCCCCAAGATCCTGCACAAAACCGAGGTCGGCGGCGTGCGTCTCAACCTCACCGCCGAAAAAGCCGTCGCCACCGCCTTCGACGAAATGCTCGCGTCCGTCAAAGCTAAAATGGGCGCCGACGCCGAAGTCTGGGGCGTCCTCGTCCAGAAAATGCTCCCCAAGGGCAAGGAAATCATCCTCGGGATGTCGCGCGACCCGCGCCTCGGCCCCCTCCTCATGTTTGGCCTCGGCGGCATCTACACCGAGGCCCTCAAGGACGTCTCCTTCCGCCTCGCCCCCCTCCGCGAGAACGTCGCCCTCGAAATGATCATGGACATCCGCGCCCACAAGCTCTTACGCGGCTTCCGCGGCGAACCCCCGGCCGACGTGGCCGCCATCGCCGACTGCCTGCTCCGCCTGTCCCAGCTCGTGACCGACCACCCGCGGATCAAGGAGCTTGACATCAACCCCCTCATGGTCTACGCCAGCGGCCAGGGCGCGATGGTGGCCGACGCGCGGCTGATTCTGACCCCGTAACGCCCGATTTCAGCCTCCGCCGCGCACGAATCTGGAGACTCGACATGGCAACCCCCTGGCGTGAACGCTTTGCCGACAAAGTCACGACTGCCGCCGACGCCGTCCGCAAAATCAAGGCCGGCGACCGCGTCTTCATCGGCTCCGCCTGCGGCGAGCCCCAGGAGCTCGTCCGCGCCATGGCCGCCTATGGCGACCACCTCTCCGACACGGAAGTCGTCCACGTTTTGACCCTCGGCGTCGCCCCCTACGCCCAGGCCAAGTACGCCCAGAACTTCCGCGCCAACGCCTTCTTCATCGGCAGCAGCATGCGCGACGCCGTCAACGCCGCCCGCGCCGACTACACCCCCATCTTCCTCTCCCAGGTCCCCGGCCTCTTCCGAACCCATCGCGTCCCCATCGACGTCGCCCTCATCTGCGTCAGCTCCCCCGACGACTACGGCAATTGCAGCCTTGGCGTCTCCGTCGACATCACCAAGGCCGCCGTCGAATCCGCCAAGCACGTCATCGCCCAGGTCAACTGCCACATGCCGCGCGCCCACGGCGACTGCTTCATAAACGTCCGCCACATCCATTCCCTCGTCGAGTTTGACGAGCCCCTGCTCGAATGGCCACAGGCCGGCGAGACAGACGACACAACCCGCCAGATCGCCGTGCAGCTCACGCGCCTGGTCCCGGACGGCTCCACCTTGCAGGTCGGCATCGGCCGCATCCCCGACGCCGTCCTCTCCATGCTCACCGACAAGAACGACCTCGGCATCCACACCGAGATGTTCTCCGACGGCGTCCTCAAGCTCGCCCGCGCGGGCGTCATCACCGGCAAGTACAAGACCGTCGACCCCGGCAAGATCGTCGGCAGCTTCGCCGCCGGCGGCCACGCCCTCTTCGAGTTCATGCACGACAACCCGATGGTCGAGATGCACCCCTCCGACTACACCAACCACCCCGTCGTCATCAGCGCCCAGGAGAACATGATCGCCATTAACGCCGCCCTCGAGGTCGACCTCACCGGCCAGGTCGTCGCCGACTCCCTCGGCCAGCTTCTCTACAGCGGCATCGGCGGCCATGCCGACTTCATCCGCGGCGCCGCGCTCGCCAAGAACGGCAAGCCCATCATCGCCATGCCCAGCACCGCCGATACCCCCGAGGGCCGCAAATCCCGCGTCGTCGCCACCCTCCAGGAAGGCGCCGGCGTCATCACCACCCGCGGCGACACGCACTACATCGTCACCGAGTTCGGCGTCGCGTATTTGCACGGCAAAACGATGCGCGAGCGCGCCATGTCGCTTATCAGCATCGCGCACCCCGACTTCCGCGCCGACCTGCTGCACGCCGCCAAACGCCGCCACATTGTCTACCCCAACCAGATCATGCCGCCGCCCCTCGCCCCGTACCCCTCCCAGTACGAGGAGACCATCACGACGCGCGCCGGCGAGCAGGTCTTCGTCCGCCCGATCCGCCCCGACGACGAGCCGATGATGCGCGACATGTTCTACCACTTCAGCGAGCAGACCAAGTACCTCCGCTACCACGCGGCCCTGAAGGCCATGCCGCACGAGAAGATGCAGGTCTTCTGCACCATCGACTACGACACCGAGATGGCCCTGGTCGGCTTGTACGGCGGGCCCGGCCGCGAGGATGTCGTCGGCGTCGGCCGCTACATGACCGACCCCGAGAAGCGCACCGCCGAAGTCGCCTTTGCGGTCCAGGACAACTGGCAGCGCAAGGGCCTCGGCTCGTACTTCTTCAACCGCCTCGTCACGATCGGCCGCGAGAAGGGCGTCCACACCTTCTACGCCTACGTCCTGGTCGAGAACAGCGGCATGTTGAAAATCTTCCACCGCTCCGGCTTCATCGTCGAAACCGAAACCGAAGGCGACGTCGTCCGCGTCACCATGAAGCTCCCCGACGCGGCCAACGCCAAGCCCAAACGCCCGTAACGTGTAGGGCAGGTCGCCTCTGTTTGCGACCTGCCGGCACCGCTTCCCCGCCCCGACAGGGCGCAGGAATGTGGCGCGTAGGGTGGGCACCGCCCACCATCTTGCTCGCCCTCCTCCCGCCCTCTCAAATCTGAAATCTGAGGTTTGCGATCCGCGTTCCCCCGCCCTTCGCGCCCTCCCGGCGTCCCGCTATGATGCCCTCACGCCCCGCGGGCCCGCCCGCGGGCCGTCATCGGGAGCGGAATATGCGGGGTCGCACGTGACCAAGACCGTCCTCGAGCTCGACCTCGTCGGCTACAGCACGATTGCCCAAACGCTCGAGCAGGGTCTGGACGTCGGAACCGCCCCCAACCTGAACGCCCAGATCCAGAGCTTCATCGACGCCGGACTGGCAGCCGTCCGCGCCGAACGGCCCAAAACGGTCATGCAAACCACCGGCGACGGCGCCATCCTCGTTTTCGACCGACCCGCCGACGCCCATGACTTCGCCGCCGCCGTCAATGAGGCCACTCGCGCTCACAACCACACGAAATCCGACCCGATCGGCAAGCGCGTCTTCCGTATCGGCGTCGCCACCGGCGACTTGGTCATGACCCCGAAGTCCGCCGGCGGTTACGAGATCGGCGGAATGGCCATCGCCCGTGCTGTCCGTCTTGAGGCCAAAGCTAAG
>CAIWOY010000270.1 GCA_903914415.1 uncultured Phycisphaerales bacterium
CACGATGCGAATCTGCTGCCCCGCGCCCAGCTCGATCAGCCCGGCGTCGGCCAGCCGCTCGGATCGGAAACGCTGCCGGCCTGCTCCCCACGAAGTGATCCAGGCGTTGCGAGCGTCTTCGGCCCGGCGGCGGCTTCGCCGCCGCCAGTCGTTCGGCCGCGGTGCGGATGCCGTCCGTCACGCGTTGCGTCAGGCGCCCGAAATCCTGGAGCAGCACCCGCATGGTCGACAACCAGCGCCCGACGCCGTCGGCATGACGCAGCCCACGCAGCGTCCCGCGAAATCGAACCCGATCAAGTCCGCTGACGACGCCGATGACAGAATCACGATGGCGCTCTATGAACTCGTTCACGCGTCGCTCCTCCGAAAAGGTGAACTTGTAACAGCGTTCAACTTACCGAAGGAGCGACGCCTTTCTTGTTTGGTTGCGGCCGCAGGCCGCGCTAAGCCTCTGTGCTGGACGGGACTACGACCCCAGCTCCCGGCTGCGATTGAACGCGGCGGCGACGCCCGCCACGATGTGCTCGAAAACCTGGCTGTCCTTCATCGCCGCCATCGCGGCCGCCGTCGTGCCGCCGGGGGACGTCACCTTGGCACGAAGGACGTCCGGCGGCTCGCCGGTCTCCAGCATCATTTGCGCTGCGCCCAGCGCCGTCTGTTTGGCCAACAGGTTTGCGTACTGCGGCGAAAGGCCGATGCGTTTGGCCGCCTCCACCAGCGCCTCGGTGAAGAAGTAGTAATACGCCGGTCCGGTACCCGACACGGCGGTGACGGCGTCCATGAGGGCCTCGTCCTCGATGTGCACGCTCTTGCCGCCGGCGTCGAAGATGCGCTGGGCCCGCAGCAGGTCCGCCTCGCTGGCGTAGCGGCCGGGACAGACGCCGGCCATGCCGGCACCGACGTGCGACGCGAGATTGGGCATGGCGCGGACGACGCGGGCCTTGATGCGCGGGAACGACTCCTCGAGGCTCCGCGTCGACACGCCCGCCATGATCGACACGACGAGATGATCCTCGCGCACGAGGTTGGCGAACTCGCGGACCGCCTCGCGGTACTGCTGCGGCTTGACCGCCAGCAGCAAGATGTAGCTGTCGCGCGTGAGTTGGCAGTTGTCGTCCGTGGTCGCGACGTGGAACCGCCGCTCGAACAACCGCCGCCGGTCGGGGTTCGGGTCGGACGCGATGATGCGATCCTCCAGCAACACGCTGTTGCGCAGCACGCCGTGGATGATCCCCTCCGCGGCGTTCCCCGCGCCGATCACGCCGATTTCGTATTGGGTGGGCACAGCGGGCTCCTTGGTCATGCGGCCGACCGCCATCTTATCGTGCCGGCTGGTAGTGCAAAGCGCTGCTTTGTCCTCGGGGCAAGGCGGAGCTTTGCACTACCGCAGAGGGGCTGCCGATTCGCGCCCGTGATCTAGCAGGTCGCTAAAGATTGCGTGCTATCGGCAGGAATTCTGGCCTTTCGACGTTCGGCGCGGGTGGTTTCGGTCAGGTTGTGGCGTTCGGACGTGTCTTTCGCTGGTGTCGTAGGCCACGTCTGGCGGGCGGCGGGCGCGGGTTGCACGGCCCCGGCGCCAAGCGGGCCAGCCGCAGCCGGTTGTACGCCGCCGCGGTCGCCGCGCTTGGTGGCCGGATCTTCCCGCGGCCGACGAACCACGTGCGGGCCAGCCGCGCCTCCGGATCCGCGAGGCTGCGGTGGGTCTTGTTCGCGCGTTTCTCGCCGCGGAAGTTGCCGGTCGGATTGCCCCGCTCGTCATCGTCGGCCCGCCGCTTGATCGGCCGCCGCGGATGGTTGGCCGGCACGAAATCCTCGCGGTGAAAGGCGTGAAACATGATCCCCTGGGCCTCCACGCGACCGCGCCGCGACCATCCTCCGTGACGCGGTTTGCCCAAGTATACGGGGAGGGAGAATGTCCAGTTGAAAACGGTGGTTCTTTAGCGACCTGCTAGTGTAGTGGCTCACAAGAACGTGAACATAATCGCCTGGGGAGCATGGGCCTCTGGCCCGTTTCGGCCGCGATTCGCACGGGCCGGAGGCCCATGCTCCCCGGTCCGTAACGTGCGGTTATTTCTGAGCCACTACACTAGTGGCGGTACTTGCGTCGCGAGCGGAAGCGGCTGCCCAGCGTCCGCCGCACGGGGTGGAGACCGTGGGCTTCGAGCGCCTCGTCCTTGCTGCGGGCTTCGGCATAGCGCGAGGGAACCGGCTCAGCGGCGGGCTCGTCCGCGGCGCCCGGCGCCGCGCTGGCCGCCGCCGGCTCCGCGGCCAAGGCGCGTTTGACGAGCCACGGCGGATCGTACTGGGGGATTTCCTTGTTGATGAGCTTCTCGATGTCCGTGAGGGACTTGCCTTCCTCGGGCGTGACGAACGTCACCGCGTAGCCGATGTTGCCCATGCGGGCGGTGCGGCCGATGCGGTGCACGTAGCCGCTGGAGTCCTCGGGCACGTCGTAGCTCACGATGTGGGAGATCTCCATCACGTCCAGGCCGCGCGCGACCAGGTCGGTGGCGACGAGCACCTGTATGTGCTGCTTGCGGAAGCTGCTCATCACGCGCTCGCGCCGCTCCTGCACCAGGTCGCCGTGAATCTCCTTGCAGTTGACGCCGGCGCGTTTGAGGCCCTGGGCGACGCGGCGGGCCTTGTGCTTGGTGTTGGTGAAGACGATGGTCAGCGTCGGGGCCTCGTGCTTGAGGAAGCCGAGCAACGTGTTGAACTTGTCCTCCGGGTGCACGGCGACGAAGCCCTGGTGGACGCTCTCGACGGTGAGCATATCGTGCGAGACGTTCACCTCGACCGGGTCGTGCATGAACGACCGCGCGAGTTTCTGGATCTCCTCGTCGAGGGTCGCCGAGACGAAGATCGTCTGGTGCGGCCCCTCGATGGTGCGCAGAATGCGGCGGATGTCGTCCCGGAAGCCGATGTCGAGCATCCGGTCCACCTCGTCGAGGACCGCGATCTTCACGTGGGCGATCTTCAATTCCTTGCGGTGCATCAAGTCGAGCACGCGACCGGGGGTGCCGATCATGATCTCCGGGTTCTGACGCAGGACGGTAATCTGCTCTCTCAGGCGGCGTCCGCCGAGCACGACGACCATGCGCAGGGGTTTCTCGAGCGCCAGGTCGCGGATGTGGTCGTGGAGCTGGGTGGCCAACTCGCGCGTGGGGACGAGGACGATAGCCTGCAAGCCGGCGCCGGGCGTGATGCGCTGGAGGATCGGCAGCGCGAAGGCCGCGGTCTTGCCCGTCCCCGTGCGGGCCTGGCCGAGGACGTCGCGGCCCTGGAGGGCGAGCGGGATCAACTCGCGCTGGATGTCGGTGGGAGTTTTGAACTTGACGCGTCGGAGCGTGGCGAGCAGGGTGGGGTCAAGCCCCAGCGTGGCCCACACGTCACGAGGCGGTTCGGGCTGAACTTCGACCAGCGGCATAGGCGGCGACCTCGAGGGCCCATCGTCGGCAGCGACGGTGTCCCTCGTCGTCCGATAAACTGACGACTTCTCACGCGCCCCCGTTTGCGCCATAATCTAACGGAGTCGCGCCGAATCACAAGCGCAGAATCCGTGGCGCGCCACGGCAACAAACTTGGGCGCGGGGCCGCGTAAGTGCCCAGGCCGACCGATAATAGAAGAACACGCGTGGCCCGGCCGTGCATCCCAGGCCGGGTGTCGCGGGTACAACTTCGTGCGGGGTCAGTGCGCCGCCGGCGGGCGGCTGTGTGACATGAGCGAAAGCAATGCCCACGTTTTCTTATAAGGCGCGCAGCGCGACCGGCGAGCAAGTCCGGGGGACGCTGATCGCCGACAGCTCGCTGGCCGCGGCCCGCGTGCTCGATGAGCGGTCGCTGCTGCCGGTCGAGATCGAGGAGGTGGAAAAACGGCGGTCGTTTTTCACGGGGCGCGCGCGGCGCGTCAGCCTTTCCAAGGTCGGGCAGATGTACGAGCAACTCTCGGACCTGCTGCGGGCGGGCGTGCCGATCCTCCGGTCGCTGGAGGTGCTGGCCCAGCAGACGACGACCGCCGGGCTCGGCCGGGTGCTGCGCGAAGTGCGGGACGACGTGTCGGGGGGCGACTCGCTGGCGGATGCGATGACGAAACACCCGGAGGCGTTTCCCGAGTTGCACGGGTCGATGGTGCGGGCGGGCGAGAAAGGCGGCTTCCTGGAGGACGTGCTGGCGCGCCTCTCGGAGTTTGTCTCCCGCCAGGACGCCCTGAAGAACAAGTTCATCGGCGCGATGATCTACCCCTGCGTGCTGCTGGTCGGGGCCATCGGCGCCGTGTCGTTCATCATGGCCTACGTTGTGCCGAAGATCCGCGGCGTGCTCGAAGGACAGGCGCTGCCGCTGCCGACGAAGATCGTCTTCGGCATCAGCGACACGCTGCGGGACCACGGGCTCCTGCTGCTCGGGATCGTGGCTGTGGTCATCGTGGCGGTCGTCGGGTACTTCCAGAGCGAGATGGGGCGCGCGGCGCGTTCGCGGCTGCAATTGCGCATGGTGGGCCTGGGGAAGATCTACACGATGATCGCGATCTGCCGTTTCTGCCGGGTGTTCGGGACCATGTTGGCGAACGGCATTCCGTTGCTGCAGTCGCTGAAGATTTCGAAGGACTCGACGGGCAACGCGATTCTGTCGGGGGCGATCGACGAGGCGGCGGAGGCGGTGCGGGGCGGGGAGCCGCTGGCGGGCCCGCTGGCGGCGAGCGGGGTGTTTCCGCCGGCGATCGTGGACATGATCGCGGTGGCGGAGGAGAGCAACTCGCTGGACAAGGTTCTGGTGCAGATAGCGAATACGCAGGAGGAGCGGACGGCGCGGCAGATCGACTTCACGATGCGCATGCTGGAGCCGTTGCTGCTGATGATGATGGGCGTGATGATCGCGTTCATCGCGATTGCGCTGCTGGTGCCAATCCTGCGGATGTCGACGACCGGTTTGCAGCGCTAGGATTTACAGGTAGGAACAGTCATGTCGCACTACAAGAGAGCGGAGACCACGATGAAGGGTAGCAGACGCAGCATGCGGCCCGGCGGCCGGGCGTTCACGCTGTTGGAAGTGCTGATGGTGGTCGTCATCATCGGCCTGTTGGCCGCATTCGTCGCGCCACAGTTCTTCGGCGCCGGCGAGAAAGCGAAGGAAAGCCTGTGCCTGGCGACCGTCGAATCCGGGTTCGCCAACGCCCTCGACGTCTACCGGATGGCGATGGGCGACTATCCCCGGACGGACGACGGCGGGCTCAAGCTCCTGCTCGAAGCGCCGCAGGACGAGAAGCTGGCCAAGAAGTGGGCCGGCCCGTACCTCAAGGTCAAGGACCTCACCGACCCGTGGGGCCACGAGTACATCTATCAGTACCCCGGCAAGTACAACGACAAGGGCTACGACCTGTCGAGCCCCGGCCGGGACGGGCAGGAAGGCAACGACGACGACATCGTCAACTGGAAGCGTACGTAGCGGCCTGGCCGGCGGGCCGCGTGCGGCGCAACCCCTCGTGAGAAGTGCTCTCATGCGCAGCTCGCTCGCGCACGCATTCACCCTCCTCGAACTGCTCCTGGTCATGGCGCTATTGGCCATGATGCTGGCGTTCGCGTGGCCGAACATGAGCGGGACCACCCACGCCGAGCAGCTCAAGGAGTCGGCGCGGCGGATGGAGACTCTGGTGGCGATGTGCCGGGCCGAGGCCATGAACGAGGGGCGGCACTATCGGATCGTCTTCCGTGCCGACGGCAGCGTGCGCGCCAAGTGCCAGCTCGACCCGCTCAAGGCGCCGCACGTGTATGTCCCCGCCTACGGCGGCTGGACGCGGACCGAGGTGCTGCTGGAGAGCGTGTGGGTCGCAGCGGTGCAGATGCTGCCGGACGGTCCGGCGCCGATCATGATCGTCGATGAGCGGCTCCAGTTTCCCGACATGGAGATCAACCCGACGCCGCTCGAGGAATTCGAGCAGTCGCCGGCGATCGAGTTTCAGCCGGACGGCGCGTGCGACTCGGTACGGTGGGTGCTGCGCGACGACCGCGGCAACGGCCGGCTGCTGACGCTGGACGGCCGGCTGGGGCGCGTCACCGTGGAGGAGTATGCGTCCATCCGTCCGGAAGACGTGCAGCGCCCCAAGCCACTGTCGGCGGAGGCGGAGGCGGAGGACCAGAAGACCCAGAGAATCGAGGATTTCGAATGAGCCGTCGCGCCGGCGTTCTGCTGGAGGTCGTGATCGCGCTGACCGTGCTGGTCACCGCGATGGGCCTGCTCAGCGCGCAGGTCGTGAGCGGGCTGAACATGACGACGTACGCCGAGGACCAGTTGCGGGTCTCGCAACTGATGGATCGCATCCTGGCGCTGACGGAGCTCGATCCGAACGTTCAGCAGCGCGTGCTCGAAGCCGGCCTGGAGCCGGTCACGGACCAGTTCGGCAAGCAGTATCCGGGTTACTTCTGGCAGGTGCAGGTCGAGCCCGCCGACCCGGATGACCCGAACCAGGAGCTGGGCCTGGTCACGGTCGCGGTGCTCCACCAGCCAGACCGCGAGCACGCGGACAGCCTGGATGGTGCGCAGGTTATGCGCACCGTCGCGTTCCTGAAGGCCAAGCCGGCCTCGATCGACCTCACACAACTGGGGCTCGACAGCAGCGGCCTGATCCAGGCCGGCCTGCCGGCCGAGTTGGCGGCCCAGCTCCCCCAACTGCTCTCGTTGCTGGGCGGCTTCGAATCCAGCACGGTGAGCATCCAGCAGATCATGGCGACGCTCGATCCGCAGACGCTGCAGACGATCATGCCCATGCTGCAGACGCTACTCGCGCAGGCGGGCGGCGGGGAACTGCCGACCAGCGCGGAGGACTTGACCGCCCTGTTGGGACAGCTTGGTGCTGCGGGCGGTGGGTTGCCGCGTGCGCCAGCGGGCGGCACACCAGCGGCAGTCGCTCCGGGCGGGGTGCCGGGCGCGGCG
>CAIWOY010000271.1 GCA_903914415.1 uncultured Phycisphaerales bacterium
AGCAGTGACATGCATTGCACACCTCGCCATCTGGGGCGCATCCGCGCCCCGGTCAGATCTGCCGTCCCGGCGCCGGCTCCCCCTGTCGCCATTATAGCACTACAAAGGGCATCTGGGCGGAGTCTCGGCAGCACTCACAGGCTCGATTGGCCTGGATGGGGCGGAGATACCGGTTCGGACTCTCGACCGAGTCCCACCGGTCACCCCGCTTTACCGTGGCCGGAGCGGCGCTCAAAGCCCGTCAGCCGGACTGCGGACGCCCGCCGGTCCACGGTTGAGGACGTGGGTATAGATGAGCGTCGTCTTGACGTCGCTATGGCCCAGAAGTTCCTGGACCGTTCGAATATGGTAGCCGCCTTCGAGCAAGTGAGTGGCGAAAGAATGCCAGAACGTATGGCAAGTGGCCTGCTTGGTCAATCCAGCCTTTGCGACCCCGTCTGTCACGGCCTCTTGAACCAGCAGTTCATCCCGTCGGCTGTGGGACCGGGCACGTGGTGCTTGACGAAACTGGGAAAGCCGTTTGGGCCGCCGTAGCTGAATCGCGGGGTTCAGCTCGCGATCGGGCGTGCCCGGGCTGGAGTGACTTGGCTGCATGGGTCGCACTCCCACCAGCGAAGGGGCTTCGGCAGGCGCCGCTGGCCAACGCACGCGCAGCATAACGCGGACTGGCGGGCCCTGCAACGGCGACGTGGCGGATCGCCGGCCGCGTGTTTGCCGGTAGCGCGAAGCGGGCGCCGATTGGCGCGCTGGGCGAGACGGACCGGCCCATGACTGGGCCGGCTCGGTTAAGGGCCCCTTGCTCGCGCTCGGGCTCCGATCTGGCGCTCTACGGCCGACACGGGGGTCGGCCGCTACACCCGGGCGCGGCGCGGGTTGGGCGCCGGCGCGGCGCGCGGCTGACCCTCGTCGCCTTGTCACCTTGTTACTCGGTTACTCGTACCGCCCCACTCGCCGCACTTCGTCGAGGAGCCAACGATAGGTGTCGAACGTCACCCCCGGCGGAATCGAATGGTCGGAATGGTACATGTACCCGCGGTACGGCATCGCCGCCGCCAGCTTGGAATGCAGCTCCGCCCGGATTCGCTCGCGGTCGTTGGTCGCCAGGACCGTCACGTCGATGTTGCCGCAGAAGCCGAGGCGGTCGCCGTACTGCGGGGCCAGCGCGCGCACGTCCATGCTGGCCTTCGCCTCCAGCGGCTGGATCATGTCCACGCCAGCGTCGAGGAAGTGCGGGATCAGCAGCCGCGGGAAGTCAGTTCCATCTTCGCGGTTTGATCAGTTCCGCCCGAGCCTGCACAGCTTCTTGGCAAGCTCCGCCCCCGTGGCGGCGTCGCGGCCGTAGCCGTCGGCGCCGATCTTAACGGCGTACTCCTCCGTGACCGGCGCGCCGCCGATCATCAGCTTCGGCGTCGGCTGAAGCTGGGCCCGGAGTGCCTTGATCGTCTCCGCCATCATCGGCATGGTCGTCGTCAGCAGGGCGCTCATGCCGACGACGTGTACCGGCCGCTGCCGGCAGGCGGCGACGAACTTCTCCGGCGACACGTCGACACCGAGGTCGATGACCTCGAAGCCCGCGCCTTCGAGCATGGTCGCGACGAGGTTCTTGCCGATATCGTGCAGGTCGCCGCGGACGGTGCCGATGACCGCGGTCGCTGCCGGCTTGACGCCGGCCTTCGCGAGGTGGGGCTTGAGGAGCGTGGTGCCGGCCTTCATGGCCTCGGCGGCGATCAGTACTTCCGGAACAAAATACTCGCCCTCGCGGAACCGCCGGCCAACCTCGGTCATGCCCTTGAGCAACCCCTCGTTGAGCAGGTCTTTGGCCGGCGTGCCGGCGGCGAGACCCTGCTCGATCAGCTTGGGCGTGGCGACCTCATCCCCGTTGATGACTGCTTCCGCGATTTGCGCGAGCACGGACATCGTGGACTCCCGTTTCCCTGACGCGCAGCGCCACTTCGACGTCGGCAAATGAGTATAGTGGACCGCCGGTCGCCGCCACAACGCCCGCCGCGGCACGGCCTGGGGTGCTGGATTCTGGCGCCAACGGCGGGTATGAAACGTGGTGATGTCCGAGCTGACAATCGACGACGGCCTCGTCGGCCGGCGGGTCGCGGTGCCCGACCGGCCGGAGTGGGGCCTCGGCACGGTGCTGCGCGTGCAGACGACCATTGTGAGCGGGCAGACCGTCCATCGGGTCGGCGTGCAGTTCCCGACCGGGCACCGCGTGCTGCTGGTTCCACCGGCGCGACTAATCGAGCCGCAGCCCGAGTTGGAGCGGGCGGCGGGCTGGCTGGATACGCTGGCCGGGCGCACCGTGGACGACCGGCTCGTCAGCCTGCCTGCGTCCGTCACGGAATTCCTCGGGACGCCGGCCCAGCGCATCGGGGTGCTGGCCGCCCTGTATGAGTACACCGAGGAGCCCGCGTCGTTGATCCACTGGGCCCGGCGGCAGGCGCACGTCGCCGATCCGCTCAGCCACTGGTCGCGGGACGAGCTGCTGGTGGCGTTCCGGGCGTTCTGCACCGAGCGCGACTCCACGCTGCGCGTGGCGGCCGCATTGCTGAAGCAGGCGGAAGGACCGGAGGCCCTGGCAGCGGCCCTGACGTCGCATCCCGAGGCGGTCGCGACGGAAATGCGGGCGGCCCTGCGCCGAATCGTGTGAGGCGGCACACCGGTTTCCTTTGCGCTGCGCGCTTGTATACTGGTCTTATGCGCGTCATCGCGATCATCAACCAGAAGGGCGGCGTGGGGAAGACGACCACCGCAGTCAACGTGGCGGCCGCGCTGGCGCGCGACGGGCAGCGCGTGTTGCTCGTCGACCTCGACCCGCAGGCGCACGCGAGCATTCACTTCGGCATCGAGATCGGTGCGGAGGAAATCAGTGCGTATGACGTGCTGACGCGCGACATGGCGCTGGCGGACGCGGCCCGCCGCGTGACCGAGCGCTTCGTGCTCGTGCCGTCGCACATTGACCTGGTCGGGGCCGAGTTGGAGTTGGCCGAGCGGCCGCAGCGCGAGACGGTGCTGGCACGGAAGCTGGCGGCGTATCAGGACGGGTTCGACGTGTGCCTGATCGACTGCGCCCCGTCGCTCGGGCTGCTCACGGTGAACGCGTTGGCCGCCGCAGAGGAGATCATCATCCCGCTTCAGCCGCATTTCCTGGCCCTGCACGGGCTGGGGCGCTTGCTCCAGACGGTGACGCTCGTACGGCAGGCGCTGAACCCGCGGCTGCGTGTGAGCGGCGTGGTGCTGTGCATGCACGAGCGCGGCACGAAGCTCGCGCAGGAAGTGCAGGACGACGTGGCCCAGTTTCTGGCGCGGGCTGCGCCCGGCGAGGCGTGGTTCGGCGCGCGGGTATTCGCGACGACGATCCGGCGGAACATCAAGCTGGCGGAGTGTCCGAGCTTCGGGCAGACGGTGTTCGACTACGCGCCGAGCAGCCACGGGGCGGAGGACTACGCGGCGCTGGCGCGCGAGATTCTGGCGTTGGCAGCACCGGCTGCAGCGCCGCAGGACACGTCCACCGACTTATCCACGTCTGCGGTCGTGCCGGCCGCCGACGCCGCGCCAGCCTGAGCACGAAACCGCGTGGTTTCAGACGCGGGGCGGCGCTATCATGTAACAGGGGCGAATGGCTGACTTGGGAACGGAATGGTCTATCAGGCTCCCCTACCGCCGGAGTACGCGGAACGCAACGACGAGGAGTTGATCGCGCGCATTGCGGGCGCGCGGCAGCGGCTCGGGCCGAGCCTTGTCATTCTCGGGCACCACTACCAGCGTGACGAGGTGATCGCCTTCGCCGACTTCACCGGCGACAGCCTCAAGCTCTCGCAGATCGCCGCCCAGCAGACGCAGGCGGACTACATCGTGTTCTGCGGCGTGCACTTCATGGCGGAGACCGCGGACATTTTGACGGGCCCGCGGCAACGCGTGATTCTGCCGGACCTGTCCGCCGGGTGCAGCATGGCGGACATGGCAGATATCGACCAACTCGAGGAGGCGTGGGGTATCCTGGAGGAGCACGCGGAGGTCCCGATCACGCCGATCACGTACGTGAACTCGGCGGCCGCGATCAAGGCGTTCGTCGGGCGACACGACGGGGCGTGCTGCACGAGCTCCAACGCGAAGATGGTGCTCGCATGGGCGCTGCGCGGGGCGAAGCCGGGCGGCGGCCCGCACGGCGGGCACAAAGTGCTGTTCCTCCCCGATCAGCACCTGGGGCGCAACACCGCGTACGCGCTGGGCTGGCCGCTGGAGAGCATGGCGATCTACAACCCGCACATCGTGAACGGCGGCCTGACGCCGGAGGAGCTGCGTGCGGCGCGCGTCATCCTCTGGGCCGGTCACTGCGCGGTGCATCAGCTTTTCAAGGTCGAGCAGGTTCGGGCGCTGCGTGCGAGCGGCGAGCCGTGGAACGTCATCGTGCACCCGGAGTGCACGTGGGAGGTGTGCCAGCAGGCGGACTACGTCGGCAGCACGGAGTACATCATCAAGACGGTGCGCGAGGCGCCGCCGGGGAGCTCCTGGGCGATCGGCACGGAGGTGCATCTGGTCGGGCGGCTGATGAAGACGCTGCCGGACAAGCGCATCCGGTCGCTGGCCGGTCCGCAATGCTCCTGCGCGACGATGTACCGTATCGACCTGAAGCACTTGTGCTGGGTGCTGGAGAACCTGGCCGCCGGCAAGGTGGTCAACCAAATCGTCGTGGACGAGGAGACGAAGCGCTGGGCGCGCGTCGCGCTCGAGCGGATGCTGGCGCTGTGCCCGGCTCAACCAGTGTCCGCGAAGTGAATGCGGGGGCCTGATTGGTGGGCAATGCCCACGTCACGCAATTTCCCCTTGCACGGATTTCCAGAGCAGCTCTGCGATATCGAGTTGGCCGACGCCCTCGTGCCCCTGGTCGGCGAGGCCGTCGCTCAGCATCGTCTTGCAGAACGGGCAGGCCGATGCAAGCAGGTTGTCTGTGCCGCCGGCCGGCAACGCGGTCAAGAGTTGCCGGACGCGCGTGTGGTTGACCCGCGCGTGCCCGGCTTCCTCTTCTTTCCACATCTGGGCGCCGCCGGCCCCGCAGCACATCCCGCGGTCGCGGCTCTGCATCGGCTCGGATAGCCGCACGCCGGGGATCGCCGCGAGCACGTCGCGCGGCGGATCGTAGATTTCGTTGTGCCGCCCGAGGTAGCAGGCGTCGTGGTACGCAACGCGCGCGTCCACGCGGGTCCGCGGCACGAGCTTGCCGGCCCGCACAAGCTGTGCGAGCAGCTCGCTGTGGTGGATGACCTCGTAGTGCCCGCCGAAGTCGGGGTACTCGTGCTTCAGCGTGTTGAAGCAGTGCGGGCAGGTCGTGACGATCTTCCGCACCTTGTAGTTGTTCAGCACTTCGATGTTCTGCTGCGCGAGCGTTTGAAACAGGAACTCGTTGCCCGCCCGGCGGGCCGGGTCGCCGTTGCAGCGCTCCTCGGGGCCGAGGATTGCGAAGCTGACGCCGGCGGTCTTGAGCAGTTGGGCGAACGCCCGGGCGATCTTGCGCGAGCGGTCATCGAACGACGCCGCACAGCCGACCCAGTACAGATACTCCACGTCGGACTTCTCGACCATCAGCGGCACGTCGAGGCCCTGTGCCCACTCGGCCCGCTGGTCGTTCGGGAAGCTGTACGGATTGCCCGCGTTTTCCAGCCCCTGGAACATGGTCGCGAGCTGCTCGGGAAACTCGCCGCGCTCCATCGCCAGGTGCCGCCGCAGGTCCACGATCTTGTCGATGTAGGTGATGAAGACGGGGCACTCGGTCTCGCAGGCGCTGCACGTCGTACAGGCCCACAACACCTCGGGCTTGATCACGTCCGGGACGAGCACCTGCGGCGCAGCCGTCTCGGCCGCGGCGCCGCTGACGGGTTTCGCGTCTACCGCGATCAACTCGTCGGCGTGCCGGTACATGTAGTCCCGCAGGTCGATCGTCAGGTGCTTCGGCGAGAGCAGCTTGCCGGTGCTCGTCGCGGGGCAATGATCGGAGCAACGCCCGCACTCGGTGCAGGTGTAGAAGTCGAGCGCGTCCTTCCAACTGAAGTCCGCCACGCGCTTGACGCCCAGCGTCTCTTCACGCTCCAGCCGGCCCTCGATGTCGCTGAGCGGGGCGAGCCGCCCGCGGGGCGTCAGGCTGCGGGCGAACACGTTCGGCACGACCGTCAGCACGTGGAAGTGCTTGCCGTACGGCAGCAGGTTCAGGAAGAGCAGCACGAGGGCCGAGTGCGTCCAGAAGCCGGCCTGCCACAAGGCGTGCTGCGTCGGTTCCGAGAAGCCGCCGAGCAGCACCGCCGTCAGCGACGCGAAGGGCATCGCACCCTGGAACTGGCCGGCGTAGTCATGGTTGATCTCGACGCCCTCGTAGACCAGGTCGGCGATCATCATCACGAAGATGATGAGCAGGATCAGCACACCCTCGAAGTTCAGCGTGAGCCGCTTGAGCCGGGCGACGAGCCGGTTGTAGAAAAACGCCAGCGTGCCGACGAGCACGAGCACGATGAAGACGTCGCGCAGCACGGCGTACGCGATGCCGAGCGCGCTATTCAGGCCAAAGATGCCCCAGAAGTCGAAGTCCTCCGAGTACCCCCGGCACCACAGAATGATCGAGTTGAGCAGCAGGACGACGAACCCAAAGAAGACGGCGATGTGTGCCCAACCAGCCAGCGGGTAGCGCGGCATGCGTTTCTGGGCACAGACGTAGGCGAGCACGGTCCCGATCCGGCGGCCGGCCTGATCGGCGCGGTTCTCCGGGCGTTTCGCGACCATCATAAGCCGCCAGCGGCGGGTCGCCGAATAGGCGAAAACGCCCAAGCTGACGACCAGCAGCAACGTCATCGCGATCGGGCTCATGCTTCACCTCTCGCTCACAAGTCGCATGGGGGCCGTGATTGTAACGCCCCGATCGAGCTTGGCGAGTGTGCGGCGAAGCGTGCCGCCCGCGGCTCGGAGAAAGGCCCCGCACCGGCGCTACGGCCCCTGATCGGCGCGCACAGCGCCTATGCCGCCCCTCACCAGCGCCCCCCTTATCCGTTAACGGCCTAACGCCGGACGGCGGTGTACAGCTCGGTGGCCATGTCCCAGTTCACCACGTTCCACCAGGCGGCGATGAAGTCCGCCCGGCGGTTCTGGTACTTCAGGTAGTACGCGTGCTCCCAGACGTCGATCGTCAGGATCGGCGTGTGGCCCTTCGACAACGGGGAGTCCTGGTTCAGCGTGTCGCAGATCGCCAGCTTGCCGCTCGGATCGAGGCACAGCCAGGCCCAGCCGCTGCCGAACCGGCCCAGCGCGGCCTTGGCGAACTGCTCCTTGAACGCGTCGAAGGCGCCGAAGACCTTTTTGATCTCGTCGGCCAGCGGACCCTTCGGCGGGCCGCCTTTGCCCGGCCCCAGGATGCGCCAATAGAAGCTGTGGTGGTAATGCCCGCCGCCGTGGTTGATCACGGCCGGCCGGATGTCCGCGGGCACCAGGCTGATCTCGCGCAGGAGCTGCTCGATGGGCTTGGCAGCGAGCTCGGGGTGTCCGGCGAGCGCCTTGTTGCAGTTCGTCGTGTAGGTCGCATGATGCTTGTCGTGGTGGATCTCCATCGTGCGCGCGTCGAGATGCGGCTCGAGCGCATCGTACGCGTACGGAAGAGGCGGGGTCTCATACGGCATGATGTTGTCCCTTTCGCCGGCGCGAAAAGATGTCGCATCGCCACTCCGGGTGGCCCGGCACAACCGGAATGGCGTCAGTCCCCACCCGCGCCAGACCGCTGGCGATACAATTCCGGCTCGACGACCCGGCTCATGGCCGCCACGTCGAGACCGCCGCCGAGGAACGCGTTCACGGCCTGCACCGTGGCGGCCGGATTCGCCAGCGTGTCGTTGTAGCTGACGTAGAGGACCTTGAAGCTCGGCTGGCGACCGGCCCAGACGTCGAATTCGGCGAGTTGTTGCTCGAACAGCCCGATCAGTTTCTCCTGGCTGAGGTTGCCGCCCTGGCGCCCGCGGCGCGAGAGCATCACGTCCTGCGAAGCGACGACCTCCTCGAGCCGGCGGCGCAGGAAGATGATGCGGTACTCGCGGCCCGGCGGCAGGTCATACAGCAGGCGATAGACCATTTTGACGGCCCGGCCGCCGGCCTGGTCGAGCCAGGAGGGATCCTCCTTCGTCTTCTTGACGGGCTCGAATTCGAAGTACCCGCGCGGGTTGTCCGCGTCGGCCTTGCGGACGTGGTCGGTGAGGGCG
>CAIWOY010000272.1 GCA_903914415.1 uncultured Phycisphaerales bacterium
AGACCTGGTCGCGAAACATGCCGATCAGTCCCCCCTGGAACCACTTCCTCGGCTATCCCCAACAGCAGAAGATCGGCGACTACTACCACATGATCTCCGACAACGCCGCCGCCAACCTGGCCTACGCCGCCACGTTCAACGGCGAGCAGGACGTCTACTTCGTGCGCATCGGCGACTGCAACCACAACGGCGTACACGACGGGACCGACATCGCCAACGGCACCAGCACGGACTTCGACAGCAACGGCATACCGGACGACTGCCAGGATTGCGATAGCGACGGCGTGGCCGATCCCCTGGAGATCATCAACGGCACGCACCCCGACTGCAACCACAACTGGGTGCCCGACGCGTGCGATATCGCGGCTGGCACCAGCCAGGACTGCAACGCCAACGGCGTACCGGACGAGTGCGACCTCGCCGGCGGCTTCAGCGCGGACTGCAACGGCAATGGCATCCCCGACGAGTGCGACCTGGCCAACGGCAGCGCCCACGACTGCAACAGCAACGGCATCCTCGACGTGTGCGACATCGCCGCCGGCACAAGCGTCGACTGTAACTCCAACGGCATTCCCGACGAGTGCGAGTTGGCCGACGGCACCGCCCACGACTGCAACGGCAACGGGGTCCTGGACGTCTGCGACCTCGCCAACGGCACGAGCGCCAACTGTAACTCCAACGGCGTCCCCGACGAATGCGATCGGGCCCACTGCGACGGCAGCCCGTGGTGCAGCGACTGCAACAGCAACGGCATACTGGACGCCTGCGACCTGGTCGGCCACTTTGCGGCCACCTCGCCGGCGTACACCCCGCTCGGCTACCCAACCGTGCAGACCTTCACGCTGACCGCCCCGCCGGCCGCGCTCGGCGACGTGTTGCTCACGTTCAGTGCGTACGGGGACCTCTTCGCGCAGTTCAACTACGTGAATGTCAGTGTCAACGGGCAGGCCCTGGGCACCGCCTACGGCGGTCTCGGCTACTTCTCGTGCCTCCCGGACCAGCTCGACACGCTGACCGTTCCGATGGCGACGTACAACACCCTCAAGGCCAGCGGCGGCGGCAACGTGGCCATCGCCATGACCCCCACGTCCAACATGAACCCGACCGCGTGCGGCTCGAGCCCGACGACGATCAAGGTGACGGTGACCTACTCGATGGCGCCCCTCAGTCAGGACGTCAACAGCAACGGGATTCCCGACGAGTGCGAGCACGGCGCGTGTTGCTTCCCGAACGGTTCCTGCACGGCTGGGCCGCACGCGGCGTGCGCCGGCACGTACCAGGGGGACGGCACGACCTGCACGCCGAACCCGTGCCCGCAGCCGACCGGCGCCTGCTGCTTCCCGAACGGCTCCTGCACGCTCGTGGCACAGGCCGATTGCACCGGCCAGTGGCAAGGCGCTGGCACGACCTGCACGCCGAACCCCTGCCCGCGCTTGTGTCCGGGCGACATGAACTGCGACGGCGCGATCACCTTTGCCGACATCGACCTGTTCGTGCAGGCCCTCAGCGGCGAGTCGGCCTGGACGCACGCGCCGTGTCCGTGGCTCAACGGCGACTGCAACGGCGACCACAACGTCACCTTCGCCGACATCGACCCGTTCGTCGCCCGGATCGGGACGACGTGCCCGTAGCGTTGGCCCTCCGTGGCCAACGCCGTGTGCGAAGAGCCGGCGTCCTGCGGCGCCGCTCCGGCCACGATTTCCGCAGGCAGCCGGTTGACTGGCGTGAGCCGATCCATATACTGAGGAGTTCGGGTCTTCGCGATTGCGCAGGTCCCGGCTATTGGGAAGCGCCATGAGAACTGCCAACAAGTGTTACCAGGCCACCGTTGCCGAGGCCGCCGCCAGCCGGCGGTGGTTCGTCGTCGACGCGACCGACAAGGTCCTCGGCCGCCTTGCGGTCCGAATCGCCACCGTCCTGATGGGCAAGCATAAGCCCATATACACGCCGCACTTGGATACCGGCGACCACGTGATCGTGCTCAACGCGGGCAAGGTCAAGGTGACCGGTTTCCGTAAGAAGGACGAGACGATCTACCAGCGGTACTCGGGCTACCCGAGCGGCCTTAAGAAAACGACCATGCGGACCATGCTCGAGCGCCACCCGGAGCGGGTGCTGCAGGAGGCGGTCCGCCGGATGTTGCCAAAGAACGCCCTGGCGGCCAGGATGTTGAAGAAGCTGAAACTGTATGCGGGCGACACGCATAGCCACCAGGCGCAGCAGCCTGAGCCGCTGCCTCTTTGATCCGCAGGAGCGACGAACGTGACGGATTCCGAACCGAAAGAAACCGCAGCGACGCCAGCCCCCGGCGGGGAACCGGTCGCTGTGCCACCCCCCGAGACGATCCTGGCTAGCCCGGAGGTCGCCCTCGCACCCGAGCCCCCAACGCTCGGCCCGCACTGGGGGACCGGCCGGCGCAAGACGGCGGTGGCGCGCGTTCGGCTGATCCCCGGCGACGGCAAGTTCCTCATCAACACGCGCCCGGTCGAGCAGTATTTCCCACTGCTGCGCGACCAGCAGGACGCCGTAGCGCCGCTCGAGTTGGCCGGCGTCCGCCGAAACTGGGACGTCCTCGTCAACGTGAACGGCGGCGGTGTGAGCGGGCAGGCCGGCGCCGTCCGGCTGGGCGTGGCGCGGGCGGTGATCAAAGCGTATGCGCAACACGAACTCACCCTGCGCGACGCGGGGTTCCTGACGCGTGATTCCCGCAAAGTCGAACGCAAGAAATACGGCCGCCGCAAGGCCCGCCGGCGCTTCCAGTTCTCGAAGCGCTAACGAACCTCTGCGGAACACGACGGCTTCCACGAGCCACGCCGATACGTGCGGCGTGGCTCGTTTGCGTTCCGCGGCAGCGGGGGCATGCTTCACCACGGAGACACACTGCGGGAGACACAAGCGCGCGATCTCACGTCGTCGCCGCAACCCGGCGTGTGCTGGGGCGTATCAGAATCCGAACCGCGCTGCGAACGTGACGCAGCGCACAAAGGGTTGTGACCAGCTCGGGAGGTTCGAGCCATGAACAGCAGGATCGTGCGAGCCGGGTGCGTGGCGGGAGCGAGTGCGTTGTGCGTGCTGCTGTGGCTGGCGCCGCCGGCGGGGGCCCAGGAACAGAAGGAGGCCGCGAAACAGCAGCCTGTTGGTGGGCAGGTGCAGAAAGAGGCGCCGCAGCAGCAGGGAGCGGGTGGGCAGGCGCAGAAGGAGACGCCGAAGCAGCAGCAGCCGGTCGGCGGGCAGGGTCAGAGGGAACCGGCGAAGGCGGAGGCGGGGGGTGGGGGTGGCGGTGGGGGTGCGAGTGGGGGTGGGGGCAGGGCTCCGGCCAAGGAGGCCGAACCACGCGAAACGTCAGCCGCGCCCCTCCCCGGGCCGTCCGCCCGGTTCGAGGCCACTGTGTTCGAGGTGGTCATGGCCCCGGAGAGTGGGATCAGTCTGGACGCGCAGAGGCTGGCCGCCGACGGGCCGACCCCGGCCAAGTTGGCCCAGGCGCTGGCGCCATTCGGCAGCGCCCGGCTGCTGTATCGCATCGTTCAAGTCGTACCCATTGACGGGCGCGCCACCCGTGTTGAGATCAGCCGGGATGTCCCGTACGTGACGGGCAGGACGTCGGGGCAGCCGCCGACGATCGGCGTTTCGCTCGCGCGCACCAAGGTCGGGGCGCGCTTCGAGCTCAACGCGTTCTGCCCAGAGGAGGGGAACACACGATTCCAGACCACCATCGCGGTGGAGCTCTCGACCATGAACGAGAGCGCCGCAAACCTCGGTGGAGACGCGACCGCCCCCGAATTCTCGCATATCTCCCAGAGTTTCGGCGGCGTCGCCGAACTCGGCCGCCCGATCGTCCTCTTGACGGTCGACGGAACCACGACGAGCGGCAACGAGGAGAGCCGGGCGTACGTGACGCTGATTACGCTGAGCGCGGCGGGGAAGTAGCGCGGCACACGTGGGAAGATGTGTTCGGAGGCCCAAGGGCAGGCGCGTGGATTGCCGAGCGCGTACGCCTCACCGGCAACCCGTCGCTTGCGCTCAGGGCTCTGATACCTGGCCCGGCCCCCGCTACTTACCGAGCAGCGCCGCCAGCTTGCGTTTCGAATCCGCTGCGACCTTCTCGTGCAGGCTCTGCCCGTGCGCGTCCATCGTCACCACGCACGGGAAGTCTTCGACGCGGATTTGCCAGAAGGCCTCGGGGACGCCGAAGTCGAGCTTGTGGACCGCGACGACCTGCTTGACGCTCCCGGCGATGAGCGTCGCGGCGCCGCCGATCGCGTGCAGGTAGACCGCCCCGTGCTTCTGGCACGCGGCGAGCGTCTTTTCGCTCATGCCGCCCTTGCCGATCACGCCGCGGAGGCCGAAGTGCTCGATGACCGCGGCCTGGTACGGCTCCTCGCGGATGCTGGTGGTGGGGCCGGCGGCGACGAACTGGTACTCGCCGTCCTCGCGTTTGCGGACGACCGGCCCGCAGTGATAGATGACGCCGCCCTTGAGCCCGGTCTTGAGCACGTCGTAGAGCGCGCGTTCGCCGCTGGGACACTTGTTCTTGATGAACGTCTCCACCATGTACTTATGGGCGGCGTCGCGGCCGGTGAAGATCGTGCCGGACAGCAGCACCTGGTCGCCGATATGCAGGGCGCGGATATCTTTCTCGCTGATGGGGATGGTCAGACGGGTAGACATCGATCGGTCTCCGCTTGTCACTCACCGCGCCGCGAGCAGCGCGACGTTGCCTTCCTTGATCGTCATCACTTTCCGGCGGTCCGCCCAGCACATGTAGGCGATCGAGACGAAGAACGACGCCGGCACGCGGTGCAGCTCGCCGATCTTCACGCCGAGCACGGTCGTCTTGCCGCCGAAGCCCATCGGGCCGATGCCCAGTTCGTTGATTTCGCGCTGGAGCTGCTTCTCCAGGGCGTCCAGCTCGGAGCTCGCGTTGGTGTCGGCCAGCGGGCGGAAGAGCTGCTCCTTCGCCTTCAACATGCTCGTCACGCGGTCGCCGCCGACGCCCACGCCCAGAATTCCCGGCGAGCAGCCGAAGCCCTGCGCCTTGTGGGCGGCGTCCAGCACGGCCTTGCGGACGCCCTTCAGATCGCGGCTGGCCTCGAATTCGGCCGAGGGGATGCTGTACTGGGCGCCGCAATTCTCCGATCCACCGCCCTTCAGCAGCAGCCCGACCTGAATGTAGTCGTGCCCCCACTCCTCGAAGTGCACGGTGGGGAAGTCGATCCCCGTGTTGTCGCCGGAGTTCTTGCCGGACAGGGCCGCGACTGCGTTCGGCCGCAGGTACGCCCGCTCGGTCGCGATGCGCACGGCGGCGCGAATCTGCTTGAGCAGCTCGCGTTGCGAGACGCCCTCGGGATTCCAGACGTAGAAGAGCGGCGTGCCGGTGTCCTGGCAGATCGGCCGGCCGGTCGTACGGGACATCCGCACGTTCTCCAGGATCGTCTGGAGCGCGCCCTCGGCGGCGGTGCCGGGAGCTTCCGCGGCTTTCGCGGCCATCAGGGCCTGCTCGATGTCGGGCGAGAGATCGGTCGAGGCCGACTTGATCAGCTCGACCACGCGTTCGGTGATGTCTGGCATGGCAACCTCGTGCGACGCGGCCCGCTTGGTCACTTCTTTGCCGGCCGGCGTCATTATCCGACGTGCCGACGCGCGGTCAACTCCGCGTGGCGGCGGAGCGTGCGGAGGCCGCAAAGAGGGCGGCCTTTCAACTCGGTAATCTCCATGCCGTCGGTGGCGGGCGGGCGGGCGCTACTCGTCGTAGCGTGTGTTGAAGTACGAGACCTGCCGCTCGCCGATGATCTCCGGCGAGCCGGTGTCCTGGGAAGTCGTGTAGGGCTCGCCCGGGTCCGGGATGCCGTTGCTGTTCGCGTCCTGCCACGTGAGGTGGGGCAGCAGCTTGGTGCGGTCGATGGTGGTCTGCGCGTGGACGCTGCGCTGCGGGTCCTGGCGGTCGGTCAGGGTGGTGTAGATCGTGTACGTGTTGCTGCGCGTGGTCAAAAAGTGCGTGTCGAGCAGGGCCAGCAGGCTGACGGCCTTCATGAAGTCGCCCTTCCCCAGCACGGTTGCGCCCGGGTCACCCGTCGGCACCAACTCGCTCGTGCTACTTCGGGACGAGTCGAAACCGACTACGTTCGCCAGTTCGCCGATCGTCAGGAAACCGGACTGGTGGGAGTTCGGATCGGCGCCACGAATGCCGCCGGGGTAATAAGCGGCATCCTGGTTGGGGTCGTAGTTGCTGCCGTCCGCCAGGCGCCACCCGTAGTATTCCGGACGGTACGCACCCACGCCGCCCACGCCGCCTGCGTTTCGCCTCCAGGCGTCTCCCCACGGTGATGGCGTATAGGAGGCGTTGTTCGTCACGTACGGCACGCGGTCGCGAAATGCCGCCACGGCTTGGGCCAGCACCGGGCCGAGCCGGTAGCACGAATTCGCTGCATCCCACACCGGGGCGTCGGCGACTGCCTCGCCGTTGAACATCGGCCGGCGGTTCGTCCCGTCAACGCCCGTCCCGACCAGAATGTTGGCGGAGGCGTTCCAGAACGACGGCGACGCGTTAGGCACGGCGGCCCCAAGCGCGCTAGGTGAGATCACCGGCAGGCCCGCCAACACGTACCACGGCGCGTCGTTGATGTTGATGCGCCCGGGCACGCGATGCGGATCGACAATGTTTGGGTCCAGCGTCGTGAAATGGTCGAAGACCAGCAGGCCCCACGGGACCCGCCCCGCTCCGGCGTTGGTGAAGTCGCCCGCCGGATCGGCCCGCTGCTTGTTCTCGAAGATCGGCATGTGCCCGAAGTCCGCAGGGATAGCGCCCGCGAAGGTGTACTGCCGCCGGTCCCACTCCTCGTACAGCGCCCGGGTCATCGGCATGTACTTGTGCGCGGGCGCAGCGGGGCTCCAGGCGTGCGAGAAACGCGGGACGAACAGCAGAAAGCCCGGCGTGGGGAACGACGCCGGCCGCAGCGCACCGTGCAGCGAGATCTGCCCGGGCGCGGGCGCAGGGTTCATTTCATAGAGGGGTACGCAAGGGCCGCTGATGTTGCCGGCGGCGCTCGCGGTCGTTTCGCCGGTCCCTAGCTCGGTCAGATGGGCCCCGGGGCCGGTCACGCCTCCGGATGTGTTCCCGGCACTCGAGTCGAACGCCGTCACCATCCGCCAGCGGGCCTCCAGCCCGAGCTGGTTGTTGTATCGGCCGAGATAGTTCTCGTAGTGCGTGTCGCGCTCCATCGTGAGGTACCACTGTGTGTTTGGGTCAGCGTCGCCGAAGCTGGCCTTGGTGGGATCCAGCTTCATCTCGTCGACCTGGTACCAGTTGGCCGTGCTGCTCAACTGCCAGAGACGGACGACGATCGGGGCATTAGTGGGCTGGTAGGCCGGCGCGGCGACGGGCAGGGTGGCATTGACCTGTGGCTTGCCCTTGAAGTACTGGTTTAGAGTACTGGCGCTGCCGCCGGCCGCCGCGAAGACAGCATATCGGCGCCCAAAGAACCGCCCATCCTTGATCCCCCCGGCAATGTCGACGAACGCGGTACTGAGCGCCGCCAAGCCGCCCAGCGAGTTGGGGTCGACGCTGTCCGACAACCCAATCGTCAGCGCGAAACGCGCCAGGTCGAGGGCCTGCAAGTCCGGGGTCGTGTTCGGGTCCGAGTCATACGGGTTATACAACTCGATCGCCACCGCGAGCGCGGGCGGAATCGGGAGCGGAACGCCGTTGGGGTCCGTGTTGTTCGGATCCGTCGGGATGGTGTTCGGGTCGTTCGGGTCCGCCGGGGACGTCCACCCGTTGTATGCGATGACCTGCGTAATGAACGGCTGCGGCGTGTAGCCGTAATAGGTCACCGGCCCGCCCGGGTCGTTCGGGTCGGTGTAGCAGGGCGTGTCGATGATCCCGTTGACACGCGGGGCGGCGAACCCGACCGTGTTGACGGCCAGCATGAAAGCCTGCTGACGGCGCGAGACGCCCTCCTTGCCGAACTTACTGCCAGTTGAGTTCGGGTCCCACCACAGGCTGAGCCAGGAGTTAGGGTCGTAGCCGGCGAGCATCTCGCCGTAGTAGTCAGCCAACTCGCGCACGAGGGGGAAGCCCGTAGCGGGGTTGTAAACGCCGGTCGTCTGGTTGAACGCCTTCTGGATATCGCCCAGGTAGAACTTGAGCTGGCCCGTACGAATCCCCAGGCTCGACGCGTTGTTCGGGTCCGGCTGCTGCTTGCGGGCCAGCTCGTCGCTGTTGTTGACCGTCGTCAGCAGGCGGCGCGGGACGTACCAGTTGCGCGGACCGTTCACCCCGCCACCTTTCGCGTTGTACTCGTCGGCAGCTAGGCTGACCGCCTGCCGCCACGCGTCCCATTCCGTAGTGGTGCTGCTCGCGAGGTTGAACCGTTCCCAGTGATTCGTCTTCAGATTCGTGTCCCAGAACGGGAGCATCGTCGTCTCGAAACGGTTCGGCGGCTGAGCCAGGGCGCGCACCGCCGGCGGCACCGCCGGATCGCTCCACAGTTGCCCGCGCTGACTGGTCAGCAGCCCGCCGCGCGCCCGCAGGAACGGCTCGACCGAGGCACTGGCGGCCCCCAGGGCGGTCAACTGCGCCCGATCCGTCGGATCCGCCAGATTCAGGACGTTGGTGTCGTACGGGTGCTTGAGCCAATTGAACATCTGCACCGCGAACTGGGCGTTCCAGGCGTTCGGGTCGCCGACCTGCACCATGCCGCCGTGCGGGACGATCTTCGCCGCCACCTCGTACTGCGCAAGGCTGTCGTAGTACTGCCAGCGCGGATCGTTGGGAGCGGCCGGCATGTTCAGGTCGATGCTCAGGGCTTTCCCGGCCATCGCGTTGGCCAGCTCGGTCAGCAGCGCCACGCCGTGGAAGCCAGAATCGCTGACCCCGTCGCCGTCCGCGTCCATGAACGGCTGGCGGGCGTTGAGCTTCGGGTAGGGCGACTGGTCCGGGTACGTTGGGTCGATAGGGGCGGTTCCATTCAAGGCGATGACATTGGGGTCGCCGAACATCAACTCGCCGACCCGCCTGGCAACCGATGGATTCCCGGTGAGGCTCGTCACGGCGGAATACGTATAGTCCACCGGCCTGGGCTTCGAAGTATCCGGTGCGCTCGGATTGAGCACCGGCTCCAGCCCCGCCAGCCACGGCGTGCCCTTGCCGCCGGGCGTCGCGGCGTAGTTGGCCCCCCGCAGCGTCGCGGTGATGTCGCCGGTGCCAACTTGGGCGATCTGGCCCGCCAGCACGTCGGTCACGGTACCGAGGATCTGCTGGGTCTGCTGCCCGCGGCTGGCCAGACGCGTCGTCAGGCGGTCAAAACGCGCCAGCGTGATGTACGCGGACACGACCATGAACAGCATGGCCAGCAGTCCGACGATCAGCACGAGGACTGTCGCCCGGCGGGCCTTGTTTTTCACCAAACGCCTCATATCACACCCGAGGCCGGGCCGGCTCTGATCCGGTCCGCCTCCATGTTCATTGTGGCCCGGCGGTCAACCTTCCCAGGTCTCCCGCGTGCCCTTTCGCATAACGTCCTGTAAAGAAACGACCTGCGCGACTGTCCACCACGCGTCGCACGCAGTCGTTTCGGTTCTCCACCCGGACGGGGTGGAACACTCTAACCACTCATGACCGGTTCAAAACCGGTCCCACGGACCACGGCCGCGCGGGGGCGCGGGCCGCTACCAAACCCACGGGTACGGCCGAGTCGAACTCGGCCGGTACGCACTCAATCGAAGCGGTGCACGAGGCTGCGCACGATCGGCTGATCCAGCCGCCCCCGCGGATCGTAGACGCGCACGGTGATCCGAATCGCATACGGCCACATGCGGATGACGCGGTTGCTCAGCGCCGTC
Organism: uncultured Phycisphaerales bacterium; assembly: GCA_903914415.1. GTDB lineage: Bacteria > Planctomycetota > Phycisphaerae > UBA1845 > Fen-1342 > Fen-1342. Next base: position 9,841 of record CAIWOY010000272.1, read on the forward strand.
GCCGGATTGGTTGTGTCGCCGTTCGGGTTTTGGTCCAGCCGCGCGAACGACGCCAGGCGACTCCCAGTCACAGGCACGCCACCCGCGTCAAGCTGTTTGGCCACGAGGTCGCGGTTCTGCTCCGTGTCCGGCACAAAGACGTAGGTCGAGTTCGGGTCGATGGCCGTCCAGCGCGGCATGTCCGTGCGCTTGCTGAGGTCGGGCCTGTCGTTCGGGTCCGTGTACTCCAGGCTGTTCCGCGGGTCCTCCGGCATCAGGAACTCGACCTGGAACCACACGCACCCGGGCAGCATGTGCAGGCCGAGGTTGCTGCGCAGCCCGACCGGCACCTGCTCGAGGATCGTGGCCACGTGGTGGTTGGTCGGCCCCCCGGTGTGGGTCGCGTACAGCAGGAAATTGACCGAGTTCTGAATCTCCGTCTGCCACGGAAAGCTCGGGTATATGTACGGCGACGCCAGTGGCGGGGCCGGGGTGTAATACTTCGGTCCCAGCGTTTCCAGCAGGAACGGCAGGTTCAGATAGGCCATGTCGCCCGCTAGCTTGTCCCCAAACTCGACATAGGGCGTGCACCTGGCGATGTACGTGCATGAGTTCGCAGAGAACTGCACATCCGCCGGAAAATTCGGCGGGCCACTGTGATTCGGCGGCGCCACAATCACCGCCCGCCGGGCCAGTTGCCAGCGCACCAGCGGGATTTGGCTCAGCCCGGTGGTGCTGTCGATGTGGTGCAGCGTCGTCAGGTACGCCGTCCCGTTGGGGTCGGCTTCGCCCAACGCCGCATGACCGTAGACCACTTGAATCGGCGCCAGTTTGATTCCGTAGGCCGCGGCCTGGGACATCGGATTCGTAAACGTCGGCGGGTCACCCGCCGGCGGCGCTTGCGACACCGTCGGCCGGTTCGAGAAGAACATCATGATGTCGGCGCGGGGGTTGCTGTACTGGGCCGTGTTATCGAGGGTCGGGCTGAACTCGGGGTCGTAGCCCGCCGGCTGCACGTTACTCGGGTTGCCCAGGAGCACGCGGTAGTACTTGCCCGCCACGCGGTCGTCTTCCGTCCGCGCCGCCGGCTGCGTGCGGCCGACGAGCACCAGGATGCTCTGCGACGGGTCGCAGGAGCGCAGGTCTTCCTGCACCTGGTTCGTGAACTGGCGGACCCAGTTGAGCGTCTCCGAATACGCGGCGGCCTGGCTGGCCGTCTGCGTCGTGATCCGGAAGACGACGCCGACGACGCTGATCGCCATCGCCAGCACGGCCAGCGACACGAGCATCTCGATGAGGGTGAAGGCAAAGGGACGGAGGGACGAAGGGACGAAAGCGCGGAATAGCGCGCCGCGTGCATCCCGCTCCGACGTTCCCACGTTCTCACGTGCCCACATTCCCACGTTCATCCTCACGGCACCTCACGCAATTTCACGTACCGCCGGGCGACCGCCAGGATCGGCGAGTGGTTGTCGAAGATCGGGTTGCCGCTGGCGTCGACGCCCTCGCTGGCCGGCGGGATGACCCACACGGGCCAGTTTTGCGCTGCGGGCGGACCCCACGAACCCGGCGGGCTCGAGCCATTAACGACGGGGTAGTAGCCGTTGTACTTCACCATCACGGTGGTCGCGTCGGGGCGCTGCGAAACCTCGTAGATTGGCAAGGCCGACGGTGCCAGCGGCCCGAAGTGCACACGATTGTCCGCGGTGGCCAGCGGCGGTTGGTCGTCGTTGCGCGCCGGGATGAAGATGGAGCCGACGGGAAAGAGCGGGTCGTAATCGGCGGTGCACCTGAACGTCAAGGTGGCTGGCGCACCGCCGCCGACGCCGCTGAAGTCAGGACAGCCGGTCGTGAGATTCCACGCCGGCGGTTGCGGCAACGGTTGGGGTTGGCTGTAGTCGAACGTCACCAACCAGGGGATCGGCGCGAGAGCGTCAACTTCAACGCCGCTTATCTTCAGCGTGTTCCAAACGGACTGACCGGCGGTGCTTGGGTCCTGCACCGGGAAGCGATGTCCGAGCGTGGGCCGCGACGACACGACCACGATGATCTCGTACACCGTCGGATCGCTGCTGGCGGCGTAGGAGGCACGCCGGTAGAACGCCGTCCACACGATCCGCCGCTCCAGCGACTTGAGTGTCTCCGCTCCGGGCCCATACCCGCCGATTGCGATCGGCTGGAGCACGGGGCGCGCATTGTACATCGGGATCGGCGCGCTCCAGAAGGAGCATGGGTCAAAGCTCGTGTCCGCGGTAATGGGCGGATACGCTAGCGCGACCGACGGCAGACCCGGCCGCAGCCAGGGACCGGCCGACGGCGCGGGGTCGTACTCCTTCTCGCTTCCAGTGAACGCAGCCACAGCGAACCACTGCCTGACGGCCGCCTCGCCGAGCACCTCGTTGCGGGGGATGCCAAGGCCGAGATCGAAGAATTCTGTGCCCCGCGTACCGGCCGGCCCCGCCGCGATGATGTTCTGCGAGAACAGCGGCCGCACTTTGATCAGCGGCTCATAGTTCGGGTCCGCGACGCCCCGGCTAAGGTCAGTCTGCGGAAACCGCGGCTGAAAAAGCGTCGGCGGACGGCCCGGCGGCAGGCCTCCCGAAGCAGGCACCAGAATGTCGCGCCGCAGGCACACGTTCTGCTCGATCAGTTCCAGCGCGTATTCCGCCGCCGCCGCCCCCGTCACCTGGTCGATCGAGTCCTTGGTGTACTTCGCACCCGCGGGCAGCGCCGCGGCGATCACCAGCAGCCCCATCCCGAGGATCGCCAGGGCGACCATCAGCTCGGCGAGACTGAAGCCGCGGCGGCGTGGGAGCGTGGAAAGGTGGGCGCGTCGAAACGCGCGCGGCGGCGCGGGTAAGCGCGCTGCGCCGCTGCCACATTCCCACGTTCCCGCGTGCTCACGTTCCCACGATCCCACGTTCTCACGCTCCCTTATCACTGTCCCGGCGCGCCACTGAGCAGCCCGCCGCCGAAGCGCTGCACCATGTACGGCCGCCCGGTCGTCTTCAGAAAGTTCTGCCGGTCCTGGCCTGCGGCGGACGCGCCCAGCGCGAGGAACGGCTCGCGCGGGTACACGATCAGGCCGGAGAACCCGTAGCGCTGATACGGGTGCCCGCCGTATGCGACGGTCTCATACTTGACGTCCGCCGCCGGCGAGTACGCCCGCAACTGGTAGGTCTGCGGCGTGCCGCCGCGCAAGCCGCTCCGTGGATCAAACACCACAAGAAAATCGTCCGCATTGAAGAACGACAGGCCGTCCGGCGATGGATTCCGGAGATTCACCTCGTACGCGAACGCCGTCGGATTGCCGTTGACGGCGATGTTCCCGTTCGCGACAAAGTCGCTGCCAAAGTTCGGGTACGTGTGCGGATTGGGAGAATAATTGGGGTCCGCCTGCAACGTGACGGGCTCGTTCGCGCCCGCCTCCAGCGGCGCCACCCAGGCGCCGTCCGGTAGATCCACCGGCGGCAGCTCCGTCGCTCGCGCGAAATACTCGTCGAACTTGACTTTGGTGGGGTCACATGGATCGAAGCTCGTGCCGACGTACCGATAGATCACGGCCCGCTGCCGGCCGGCGACGCCTGGACCCGTCTTGTCGCTCACGTCCCACGGCGCGGGCAGGAAGCGCACCGCGGTCATCGTGGTCTCGGAAAGCGACAAATAGTAGGCCCGCGTCAGCACGCCCTGGATCGTCTGCGAGGTGGACGTCAGCCGCGCCTCGGCGTTCATGGCCGTCAGCGCGGGCAGCCCGAAGGCGAGGATCAGGCCGATGATCGCCAGGACGACCAGCATCTCGACGAGGGTGAAGGCGCAGGGACGCAGGGACGCAGGCACGCAGGCACGCAGGGATGTAGCGGCCGACCCCCGTGTCGGCCGTAGGAGGCCAACCGGCGCCACGCACTGCTTAAGAGCAGTGGCACACACGCCGCTTGGACCCGCGGTTCCTTGGTCCCTTGATCGCTTGTCCAGTCCTGCACGCAAACCGCTGCTCCTGGCAACCTCGTCCCCCCGCTCAATTCTAAAGACCGCCATCTGTCTCGACGTGCGGCTAGGGCCACTTATCAGAACCCCGCCTGCGAGGGCGGGGCTCGGCAAATCCGGCTCGCGGCGGGCGGGCCGGGTGCTATCAGGCGCTCTACGGCACGTATCCGAACGAATTCGGGTCCAGGTCGCCGCTGCCCGGAACCCGCGCCCAGCCGTTGGCCTTCGTGTTCGTGTTCGTCATAACGCCCTGCTGGCGGAACGTCAGGCGCACGGGATCACTCGGGCCGGTATATGGGCCATTGGCTTCGGGGAGCGGGAAGTCCTCGCTGAAGATGAACTTGTCGGCATCGACGACGCCGGCCTTGTATTCGTCCAATGTGATCCCGCGCGAGCGCAGCACCGGCTTGCGATCGGCGACATACCAATCACCGTTCGTGGTATTGCACGGCGGTCGTGGCGGCCCCATCTCCAGCTTCACGTACAGGAAATAATCGAACGGCACGCCCCAGGCGTCGTAGATGCCGAACACATCGACCGCGCTGTTCGGGTCGACGTTCTTTCCTTTCGTATAAACCGCGTCCACCTTGTTAGGTCCCGGAATCGGCTTGATCGCGGTCTGCGGAATCTGCGAAAGCCCACCCGGGCTGTAGAGCTCCAGATAGATGTACAGCGCCCGGATGTCGTCGTTGCTGTCGTTCGGGTCGCCGCTGCCGGTGTGCAGGCGCGCCCAGGGGGACGCGTCGCCCACCACCGAGTTGCCCAGATCGCGAGCCAGACGGTGCTGCAGATCGTATGTCAGACCCGTCGGCCAGTTGGGCTCGACGATGTCCTCCACATGGTCTGAACAGGCCTGCGGGGTCTTCGCCAGCATATACGGCGGATACGGCCCGAACGTCGCTTTGCCGGGCTTGTCGTAGATGCCGCGCAGCGGGTCCTCGGCGGCGAACTGGTCGAGCGCCACCGCGACGTTCTTCATGAGCATCTTGGTCAGGTTGACCTTCTGGGAGTACAGCACGCGCCCCCCCGCCATCACGAGCACGGCGATCAGCAGCCCGATGATCGTGATGACGACGAGCAGCTCGACGAGGGTGAAGGCGATTTTGGATTTTGGATTTTGGATTTTGGATTGCGGGGACGTACCGGCCCGCGCCCTCGCGCGGCCGTCGCCGCGTTCCCGCGCGCCCACGTTGTCACGCTGGCACATGCCCACGCTCGCCGCCATCATTGCCCGTTATGCTGGAAGTTGTCGATGTCGTCCGCGGTGCCGTAGACGCCGTCCGCGCCGGGGCTCACCAACAGGTAGGAATCGGGCCGCTGCGGCTCCGCACGGGCCGTTACATTCGGGTTGCGAATGTACTTCTCGAAGCAGGGCGTGGTGTTCGGATCCGCCTCCCAATCGAGCTTGTGCCCGCCGCTCGTCTCGCCTTTGCTGAGACGCAGGACCCGCTCGTACAGGTTCAGGGCCGGGCCCTTGTCGCTGACCAGGTTGATGTTGTCCTCCGCGTAGTACCGCGCCCAGGTGGTACCACCTGATGTTGGCCGCTGCTGAGCCCACGCCTGTCGTCCCGCCGGATCGGCCCGCCAATACAGGATCGGGTAGCCGAACGTGTCGAGGAACATCGGGTATTCGCGGGAAGGAGCAGACCCGAGCACCAGACCCTCGGCGGCGACCCCAAACTTGCCGCTGCCGGTGCTCGGCGTGATGCTCACCTTGCTCAAGTCGACGTACGGACCGGACCGCGCGTGGAGCGGTTGGTCCTTCCTGTTGACGTTGGCGGCGCCGTTGTCCAGCGCGTACGCCCCGCTCTGGGCCGGGACGTTGGCGGTGTTACCCGCGTCCGTGTCCTGGCTCCACAGCGTGCTGGGCGGGGTGCTGCCCGTGCGAAAGAAGTTGAACCCCGGCGTGCCAAGCTGATCCGCACCCGCCAGCGCCCACACCAGCAACCCGGCACCGCTGATGTTGATCGAATCGCGCGCCCCGTTGCGCGAAGTCCAATACGGGTTCTTCGCCTTCCCCCGGTCGCTACCGGTCGCATCCGAGAACGACGGCGGATACGCCCCGCCCACTTTCTGATCCCCCTTGAACGTCTCCAGCCCGGTCTCCAAGGCCGCCAGGACGGCCCTCGTCGCCGTCCCCCGCGCGGCATTGCGCACATGTCCGATCGCCGGCACCAGCAGACCGATCAGAATCCCGATGATGACGATGACAACCAGCAACTCCACCAGCGTGAAGCCGCCGCCTGGGCTCGTGCGCTTGAACATGAGACCACCTTTTTTCCGCATCGCCGGCACTCCTGCTACACGGCGCGACCGCACGAATCGCGCCCGCCATGACCACGGTGCTTGGTCACTAATTCGTGATGTCATCTTCCGTCCCATACAGCCCATCCGGCCCCGGCGAGACCAGCAGGAAGCTGTCGGCCCGGCGCGGCCAGACCTTACCAGTCGTGCCGCTACCGAACACGCCGGGGTCATGGATCCGCCCGGCAAAGGTCTGCGGGTCGGAAATGGTGCCGGAACTCGTGGAAATCCAGCCCAGTTTCCCGAACGGGTGCTGCTTGCCGGTCCCACTCAGGTTGTAGTAGCTCGGCACGGTCGGCGGCTCGGGCGTCGGCACGTCAGAATCGGTGAAGGCCAGGTTGTCCAGCTGGTCGTAGCGCCCCACCTTGCGCGGCGTGGCCGTCCAGTCGTCACAGAAGGGGAACTTGGCTTGGTCGTTCGCTGCGTAGTACAGCACGGGGAAGCGGAACGCATCGACGGCCATCGGCAGCTTGCCATTGTTCCAGATGGACGTCCCGGCAGCCGGTTGGCACGGGTCCAGCAGTTGCGGCAGGTCGGCGCGCCGGTTCGCCTCCACCGCGTTCGCCTCGGGTGACTGGAGGTTACGTCCGGTCGTCGGAATGTAGGGACCCCATCGGCGGTACTGCGAGGGGGCATTGGGGTCGTAATACTTCAGCCAGTCCGCGTCGTTGATCTGGCCGTCGCCGTTCGTGTCATAGGTGCGCACGTCGCCCGGGGAGACGTAGCCAAGGAAGTTCGCGCCGGCCAATTCCAGGATGAGCCACTGCGCCCCGCTGAGCGGGATGCTCGGCCAGGTAGTCAAATCGACGGGATAGGTCGACGCCTCGAACGGGTTGCCGCCGGCGGACCGCGGATACCGCTGGAAATCCACCTGGAACATCTCGCAGCCCTTCCCGAGGACTCCGAGCAGGTTCTGGGTACTCACCTTTTTGCCCTGCTCACGGACCTTCGACAGAGCCGGCACCAGGATGCTGATGAGCAGTCCGATGATCGCGATGACCGCCAGGAGCTCGACGAGCGTGAATCCGCTGGCCCGCCGCCGTCGTTTGCCCGAATGCATGCGTCACCTCTCTTGTGCGGCCTGCTACTGCTGCATGACCGCCTGAATCAGCGTCACCAGCGGGAGGAACAGCGCGACCACGATGAACCCGACGATCCCGCCCAGGGCCACGACCATGATCGGCTCGAGCAGGCTGACCAGCGAGGCCACCAGCGTGTCGACCTCCTCGTCGTAGTTGTCGGCGACCTTCATGAGCATCTTGTCGAGCTCGCCGGTCTCCTCGCCCACGTCGACCATGTTCACGACGATCGGGTCGACGGCCCGCGAGGCCCGCAGCGGGTTCGCGAAGGTGTCGCCCTCGCGGATCGCGTCGTGCACCCTCTGCAACATGCTGGCATAGATCTCGTTGCCCGTCGTCTCGCGCGTGACGTTGACCGCCTCCAGGATCGGCACGCCCGCCGCCACCAGCGTCCCCAGCGTCCGCGTGAAGCGGGCCACCGACGACTTGCCGGCGATCTGACCGACGACCGGCAGCTTTAGCGTGACGCTGTCCAGAACCTGCCGCCCCAGCTTCGACTTCCGAATCACCTTGTACACCACGACCAGTATGATGGGCGACACCAGCACGAACACCCACCCGGGCGGCGTGCCGGTCGCGAACCAGGTGGAGATGGCGATCAGCGCCTTGGTCATCCCCGGCAGTTGCGCCTCAAAGTCCTTGAAAATCGTCTCGAATTTCGGCACCACCTTCACCATGATGAAGGTGACGATGCCCCCGGCGATCGAGATGACCACCGCCGGGTAGATCATGGCGCCGATGACCTTCCTCTTTAACCGCTGCGCCTTTTCGAGAAAGTCCGCGAGCCGCTGGAGGATGACGTCGAGCACGCCGCCGGCCTCGCCCGCCGCCACCATGTTGCTGTACAGCCGGTTGAACGCCTTGGGATGGCGGGCCATGGCCTCGGACAGCGTCGCGCCGCCTTCGATGTCCTCCGTGACCTGCTTGAGACACGCCCGCAACATGCCCGGCTTCTGCTGTTGCTCGAGGATGCGGATGCTTCGCAAAATCGGCAGGCCCGCGTCCTGCAGCGTCGACAACTGCCGGGTGAAAGTGGTCAATTGCTTGGTGGCCACCCAACCGAGCCCGGTGCCCGCCGCCTTGCGCTGCTTGGCACCCGGCCCCGCCTTCGTGGCGGCCATCTGCTTGCGGTCCGCCTTTTCGACCACCTTCGTGGGGAAGTAGCCGAGCGCCCGGACCTTCGAGACGGCATCTTCCTTGGACGGGGCCTCGACCTCGTCCTTCACTTCCTGGCCCGCCGCGTTGAGCGCTTCGTATTTGAAAATGGCCATACCAACCGCTCCAAGCAAGCTGTACCGCCGACCGCCGCACACGTCCAAGGCCCGTCGCAGGCCCGTCGCGGCGCCGTCACGTGCTCTTCGTCATTCCATTATGGATACCACCAAGTGACCACGGCTACACACATCTTCCGGAATATCGGACCGTACGGTAGCGCGCGGCGCATGGCCGGCCCGTCCGGGAGCGGTACCGGGCTGGCCCGCGGGGGGCTATTCAAAGTCGTCCAGGGAGAGCGTCTCTTTCACGATCTCCTCGATCGTCGTGACCCCGTCAAACAGGGTCAGCAGGCCGGCCTCCCGGAGCGTCCGCATCCCCCGTTTGCGTGCTTCCTTCCGGAGCAGCGCGGTGGACGTGTGCTTCATGATCAACTCGCGCAGGTCGTCGTCGAGGATCATGGTCTCGAAGATGCCGCGCCGGCCCCTGTACCCCGTATGATTGCAGTATTCGCAGCCCTTGCCATAGAAAAACGTGCGGCCGGCTACATCCTCCGGACGTAGACCAAGCCTAATGAGCTGTGCCTCGGCGGGCTCGTACTCCTCCTTGCAGTTGTCGCAGATTTTGCGCACAAGTCGTTGTGCCACAACTGCTTCCAGCGTTGCCGTTACCAGGAACGGCTCCATCCCAAGATCAAGGAGGCGCGCGATCGAGCTGGGGGCGTCATTGGTGTGAAGCGTGGAGAACACGAGGTGGCCGGTCAGGGACGCCTGGACGGCGATCTGCGCGGTTTCCAGGTCACGAATCTCGCCGATCAGGATGATGTCCGGGTCCTGCCGCAAGAAGCTGCGCAGGCAGCGCGCGAATGTAAGCCCAATGTCCGGCTTGACTTGGCACTGGACCATCCCGTCGATGTCGTATTCGACCGGGTCCTCGCTCGTGAGGATCTTCACTTCTACGGTATTCAGCTCCCGGAGGGCGGAGTACAGCGTCGTGGTCTTCCCCGAGCCCGTGGGACCGGTCACGATGATAATCCCGTGCGGCTTCGTAAGAAGCTGACGGAGAATGTTCAGGTCGTCTTCACGCATCCCGATCTGCGCGATGTCCAGATTCACCTGCGCCCGGTCCAGCACGCGTAGGACGACGCTTTCGCCGAAGATTGTCGGCAGCACGCTCACCCGCAAGTCCACCGGTCGCCGCTCCACGAGCAACTCGATGCGACCGTCCTGCGGAACCCGCCGCTCCGCGATGTCGAGGCTCGCCATAACTTTGATGCGGGAGGAGATCGCCATCGCGACGTGCTTCGGCGGCGGGACCATCTCAAACAGCACGCCGTCGATGCGGTAGCGCATCTTGAACTCGTCCTCGAACGGCTCGAAGTGAATGTCGGAGGCCTTATCGCGAATGGCCTGCAGCAGGACCAGGTTGACGAGCTTCTTAACCGGGCTGCTCTCGGCCGCGGCACGCAGCTCGTCGAGGTCGATGCTCTCGCCGCGGCCTGCAAGCTGGGCCACGTCGTCGTCGCTGGAAAGCTCGCCGATGATGTCGCTGATGCTCTGCGCGGCCTCTTCGGGGTAGTACCGGTTGAGGGCCTCAGTCATGTCCTCTTCGGTGGTGATGCGGGCGACGACGTTGAAGCCCATGAGGGTTTTCAGGTCGTCGGTGGCGTGGAAGTTGTCCGGGTGCGCCAGGGCGACGCCCAGCGCGTTCGACTCGCGGTCGTATTCCGTCGGGATGACGCGGTAGGCGTGCGCCATCTGGGCCGGGATCATGTCGATCACGTTCTGGGCGATGTCGATGTCGCCGAGCTTGATGGATTCCATGCCGACCTGCGCCGCCAGGGCGCGGTTGACGTCGGCTTTCTCGACGTAGCCCATCTCGATCAGGAGCTGGCCGAGCGGCCCGCGTTTCTTTTTTTGCAGCTCCAGGGCCTCGGACACCTGGGCGCGCGTCAGCTTGCCCATCTTGATCAGGATTCGCCCGAGGGGGCGTCCTTTAAGCTGGGCGATCGGCGGCATTCCGTCGGCTGGCATTCGGCAAACTCCTTCGCAGCACTGCATTATAGAGAGGCTGCGGGCGCGCGTCGAACGCGGTGCGCCGGGCCGGCTCGTGGGACCGCAGGGGCGTATGAGGCCCGGCACGTTCCGCCTATGATCGGGCCCGGACACGCACACGGCACACGAAGAAAGCGAGGCCACCATGTTGCGCGAGCTGATTGAGCGGAATCGAAGCTACCGGCGCTTCCATCAGAACGTGGCGGTTGACCGCGGCACGCTCGAGGAACTCGTGGACCTCGCGCGCTTGTCGCCGTCCGCCGCGAACCGGCAGCCGCTGAAGTTCATCCTGTCCGCGGAACCGGGGAGCAACGCGGCGATATTTCCGCACCTGGCTTGGGCGGGATATCTTGCCGACTGGCCCGGGCCCGTCGAGGGCGAGCGGCCGTCCGCGTACATCATCATCCTCGGCGACAAGGAGATCAGCCCGTCCTTTGGCTGCGACCACGGGATCGCCGCCCAGAGCATGTTGCTCGGCGCTACCGAGCGCGGGCTGGGCGGGTGCATGATCGGGTCGATTCAGCGGGACAAATTGGGCCAGGTCCTGGCGATCCCCGCCCGCTACGAGATTCTGCTCGTGCTGGCCCTGGGGCGGCCGAGAGAGACCGTGGTGCTCGAAACGGTTGGCGCCAGTGGGGACATTAAATACTGGCGTGACAGCGCCGGCGTGCACCACGTGCCCAAGCGGCGTCTGACGGACCTGATCGTGGGCTAGTGTAGTGTCTCGAAAGAAACCATCGTATGGCGGGCCGAGCTGCGGCGTTCAGGCCGCGCGGGACTACCGCGCGACATGAATGTCGCGGCTCGCATATGTCGAAGTTTCAATGAGGCGCCACCCTAGAAGAAATGGCATGCGCAGCAGGGCATCTGCGTAGATGGACGTGCCCCGGGGCGCGGGCTTGGCCTCGGGCGGTTTGGGCGGTATCCTGCGCGCCAGATCGAAACGGCGTCGAGTTCTATTCGCGTGTCGCCGGTCCATGGATGCTATCGCCTTAATCCCGGCTCGCTACGCGTCAACGCGCTTCCCTGGGAAACCCCTCGCCCATGCGACCGGCAAGTACCTCATCCAGCACGTATACGAGCGGACTGCCGCCGCCCGGCGCGTGCGACGCTGTCTCGTCGCCACGGACGATGAGCGGATCGCGACCGCGGTCCGGTCGTTCGGCGGCGAAGCGGTGATGACCCGCCCGGACCACCCGAGCGGCACCGACCGCATCGCCGAGGCCGTCCAGGGTCTCCCCGGCGCAGAGGGCGACATCATTCTCAACGTCCAGGGTGACGAACCGGAGCTGGAGCCAGGGTACCTGGATCGGCTCGTGGACCGCCTGGCCGGTGAGTCGGCCGAGTGCCCCGTCGCGACGCTGGCGTGCCCGTTTCCGGCCGATGCGGACCCGCGCAATCCAAATTCGGTCAAAGTCGTCACGGATCGCCGCGGCCGGGCGCTGTATTTCTCGCGCGCCCTGATACCATATCCACGAGATGGCGACGGGGGCGCGGCCCCGGGCCAATGGCTGCTGCACCTCGGGGTGTATGCGTACCGCCGTGGGTTCCTCCTGAAGCTCGCCACCTGGCCGCCAGGTGGGCTCGAGCAGACCGAGAAGCTCGAGCAGCTACGCGTGCTCGAACGCGGGTACGCGCTGGCGGTCGAGACCGTGGCACGGGCGTGTGGCGGGATCGACACGCCCCAGGACTACGATCAGTTTGTGGCTCGCTGCCAGCAGCACAGCGCAGGCGCTCACGATGGAAAGTGACGGACTACTGAATTCGATCCGCGATCAGTCGGGCGAGACCGAGTTCTATCTCCCGCTGCCGGCGGGCTACCAGCTCGGTCGCACGAAGTTCGTCGCCGTGTTCGGCACGGTGATGAGCGGGCTCGGCAAGGGGATCTTCAGCTCGTCGCTGGCCAAGTGCGTTCAGGACAAGGGGCTGCGCGTCTCGCCGATCAAGCTCGAGGGCTACCTGAACATCGACTCCGGCACGCTCAACCCGTTCCGACACGGCGAGGTCTTCGTGCTCGACGACGGGACCGAGTGCGACATGGACCTGGGGACCTACGAGCGGGCGCTCGATCAGGACCTCAGCCGGCTCAACTTCGCTACCAGCGGGCAGGTCTACCGGCGGGTGCTGGAGCGCGAGCGGACCGGCGCCTACCTCGGTCGCGACGTGCAGATGATCCCGCACGTCACCGGCGACGTGAAGAACCGCCTCCGCGAGCTGGCCATCGCGACGAAGGCCGACGTCGTGTTCGTCGAGATCGGCGGCACCGTCGGCGACGTCGAGAACGCGCACTTCATCGAAGCCATGCGGCAGCTTGCCTTCGAAGAGGGCCAGCGGAGCGTCTGTTTCGTCGCCCTGACCTACGTGCTCGAGCCGCCGATCCTTGGCGAGCAAAAAAGCAAGGCCGCCCAGCTCGGCATCCGGCGGCTGCTGGAATGCGGCGTCCAGCCGCACATCATCGCGTGCCGGGCGCAGTCGCCGGTGACACGCAAGGTACGGGAGAAGATCGCGCTGTTCTCGAACGTGCCGCCGGAGCGCGTCTTCAGCATGCACGACTGCGAGAGCGTGTACCTGATTCCGGAACTGCTGCGCGGGGCGGGCTACGACCGGGCCGTGATGGAGTGGCTGGAGTTAACGCCGCGTGTGGATGAGGAGGCCGAGCGGGTCGCGCGCGAGCGGTGGGGCGCGTACCTGAACGGTCTGCGCAGCGCGACGCGGCAAGTCTCGATCGGGGTCACGGGCAAGTACACGGCGGTGCGCGATGCGTACGCGAGCATCCTCAAAGCGCTGGAACACGCCGGCGCGCATCTGGAGTGCAAGGTTCAGGTCCGCTGGGTTGATACGTCGGAGTTGACGGATGAGACGGCGGACGAGGCGTTGCGGGAGATCCACGGCATCATTGTCCCTGGCGCTTTCGGGACCCGCGGGGCGGCGGGCAAGATCGCGTGCCTGAAGCACGCCCGCACGCATCAACTACCCTGTCTGGGAATCTGCTATGGGTTCCAGATGGCCGTGATCGAGTTCGCGCGCGACGTTTGCGGCCTGGAGGATGCGAACTCGACCGAGATCGACAGCGAATGTCGCCATCCCGTGATCGACCTCCTGCCGGAGCAGAAGAAGATCGAAGGGCTCGGCGGCACGATGCGGCTGGGCGGGCAGGACGTGCTCGTCAAGCCCGGCACGCTGGCGGCCCGCATGTTCGGCGCGCGGACGCGGCTGCGTTTCCGCCACCGCTACGAGGTGGACCCCCGCTACCTTCCGCAACTGGAGGCCGGCGGCATGATCTTCTCCGGCAAGTCGCCGCGGGCGGAGATCATGAACATTCTCGAGCTGCCGGAAGCGCTGCACCCGTACTACGTGGGCACGCAGGCGCACCCCGAATTGACCAGCCGGCCCCTGTCTCCAAGCCCGCTCTTCCTGGGCCTCGTCCACGCGGCCCTGCGGCAAGCGTACCCGGATTCCACCCAGCCGCTCGTGTATCCCGCGGAATCGGCCGCGCAGCAGCCGAGCCGCGCGTCGCCGGTGGCCGCGCCGTCCGAGCGCCACGTCGAGAAGGTATAGGGGTTCGTCCCCGCCCATTTCGAGGCTCGATCAGGGTGGTTGAGGAGACGGGCTCCTGGTAGACTCAGGCTGGCCGTACGTTGTTGACAGTCACAGAGTCCGTACGCCCCGGGGCTTGGCCTCGCCGGGTGTGCACTGGCCCGCGTCCGCATGGAGATGGGCTTGTTTGTCGCCGCGGAAAGCGCCGAGGCCGTGGGGGCACACGTCACCTCGGCGATTCGCCTAATCCTCGTTATGATGCGGAGAGCGCACGCGCATGGGCGCCTGGCCAACGGGATTGAGATGGACTCATGGGCACTTGGTTCTTCGTATCCGATTTACACGGGCAAGCCGAGCGCTACATCAAGCTCTTCCAAATCAGCGCTGACGAAAAGCCTGCGGTTGTCCTGTGGGGCGGGGATCTCTTGCCCAGCGGTTTAGCCGCGCTGCGCGGGCATGGCACAGCTCCGCACGACTTCATGCGCGATTACCTTATCGCAGGCCTTACCAAATTGCGTGCCAGCCTCGGCGCGGCGTATCCGCGCACCTTCGTGATCTTGGGAAACGACGACCCGCGGGTGGAAGAGGAGGCCGTCACCGAAGGCGCAGCGCGTGGCGTCTGGGAATACCTGCACAAGCGCCAAGTCACGTGCGCCGGGTACGACCTGTTCGGCTACGCGTACGTCCCGCCGACGCCGTTTCTGCTGAAGGATTGGGAACGGTACGACGTTTCGCGCCACGTCGATCCGGGGTGCGTCTCGCCCGAGGACGGTTCGCGCACGGTCGCGGTCGCTGAGAACCAGACTCGCTACGGCACGATCCAGGACGACCTCGCGACCCCATTCGGAGGTCGGAGCTTGGAGCGGGCGGTGTGCCTGTTTCACGCGCCGCCCTACAACACGCACCTGGATCGAGCGGCGCTCGACGGCAAGATGGTGGACCACGCGCCGCTGGACGTGCACGTCGGCAGCGTGGCGATTCGACGGTTCATCGAGGAGCGCCAGCCGCTGGTCACGCTCCACGGCCACATTCACGAGTCGGCCCGCCTGACGGGCTCGTGGCGGGAGCAAATCGGGCGTACGCACTGCTTTTCCGCTGCGCATGACGGACCCGAGTTGGCCCTGGTGCGTTTCGATCCGGCTGACCCGGCCCAAGCGACGCGCACTCTCTTATAGGCTCGGCCGCCGCGACGCGGGACGCTACTTCCCTTGCGCCGCAGCCGGCGGCTTCCCCATCGGCAACTGCCGGGCGGCGTCGGTCACCGCATCGATCTTCACGGCGAAGCTCGTGCGGCTGGCGATGTCTTCATCGGTCACGATATGGGCATCGAGCAAGCTGGCGGTCTTGTATCCGGTCCGGAGATAGTTCATCTCGCTCAAGCAAAGGCTCCATCCGTCGAGCCACAGCTCCAGCGCCGCCCGCTGCTCTGATGTGCCGCGGAAGTGGACGAGTATGTCGATGTCGCTGGCGGGCCCCGCGGTGGCGTTCTTGACGCTACCGATGAGGTAGAGGCCCTGCACGCCGAAGCGATCAGGGTCGATCTCGGCGGCGACCCGTTCGGCCATGCGGTAACGCCAGCGCCAGTCTTGTCCGCGCTGCGGCTCGCGCAGCGCCTCGATTTCGTCGGCCGACGGCAGCTCGGCGGCCGGCGGAACGAGCACGCCGACGGCTTCGTCGAGGTCGGCGTTCATCAGGACGCGCAGAACCTGGCCATCGGCGGCGCGCGGCACGTCGATGACGTAGACCGTGTCGCTCAGGCCGCGATACTCGGGCGCGAGGTCGGCCAGGATGTTGCCCGAACGCGTCAGGAAGAGTTCGTTGAACACAACGCCTTCTTCGTCCGGGTATAGCGGCAAGTAGCGGATCGCGGCCTCCACCAGATCCTGGAAAAAGTGCGTGCCGAAGGACAGGTCCGGTGTGTAATCGCCTTTCTTGCGCGCGATTTCGACCAACAGCGCGCTGTTGTTGATGTCCGAGTATGTCACGCGGACGCCGAGCTTGATGTCGTCCCGGCTACCCCACCGGCCCGGTCCCATCAGCACGAATTGACGCTTGGGCAGCAGCTTGTTGAGCTTGCTTACCGCTCGGCCGACCGCGACCAATTGGTCCAAGTTGTCCAACTGGCTGTACTTCTCGGGATCAACGTACACGATGTGCGTGATGTTCGGGATGTAACCATTCGACACGTGGCGATTCGCCGTGAAAACTAGCCGCTCGCGCGGGAGATCGCGCGGAATTGGCGCGGGCGCGCAGTACTTGGCCGGGTTTTGCGCTCGGCACTGGAGCAGGTACAACTGCCGGCCATCCGAAGCGAATTCGATATCCACCGGGGTCCCAAGCTTCTCCTGCAGAAGCGTGAGCAGCCCGCGGACTTGCTTGACGAAGGGCGTCCGCGTCAGCAGTCCCTCGAACGTGACCACCAGGTCGTCGTGGTCGAAGTCGACTTGCCCCAGCAGCGGCTGTCGCAGGTGACCGTCCCGGTAGACCGACACCAATTGTTCGATGCCCGCCACTTCCCCGCCGCACTCGCGCAGGAAGGCCGCGACCTCGACCGTCTCGAAGCGGTCCGTCGCCAGGTTCAGCACGTCCAGGTAGCGGGGAGAGTAGCGCACAACTTCCTCGGGCGTGGCATTCACGCGCAGGCCCGGTTGGCCCGGCGCGCAGAGAATGGGGAAGTCGTCGCCGAGGCGGTCCACAGCCCGCGTCCCGAGGCCGGGCACCAGCCGGGCCAGACCGTCCTCGCGCCTGATACGCGGCGACCAGCGGAATTCGTTGTGGCTGAAAGCGACCCCCGCGAAAGCCGGCAGGAAGTAGTGTCCCACTTTCGTCCCGACCACTTCCTGAATCAGGATCGCCATGCCTTCGGAGAAATCGAGCAGGTTGCGTTCGGCCCGGTATTCGATGGCATCGGGGCTGAAGGTGGAGGCGTAAACCTCGGCGATCGCATCCGTGAGCGCGCTGAGGCGCTCCCGCTTGCTGCCCTGGTTCGTCAGGAACAGGCTCTTGTACTTGCCGGCGAACGCCGCCCCAAAGCGATCCTCCAGCAAGCTCGAGCTGCGGACGATCAGCGGGCGCTCTCCAAGTTCGTCCAGGGCGACGGACAGACCCTTGACGATGTCAGGCGGGAAATGCGAGTGCTTGAACACCTGGATGATATCCGGATACTCCTGCCGGATTTCCTCAATGTCCTTGTACTTGTGGGTCAGTACGTCTTCCAGGTGGTTGCCGTAGACGAAGTCGTACAGCCCGTCGGAGGTGATGTACCAGGTCCGGGGCACCTGCACCTCACCTGACCCCGCCTCCGTACCGTGCCGGGTGATGATCTTCTGTGCCAGAAAAATCCCGGCGCCCTTGCCGCCGATTTTGCCGTGCCCCTCTGCAGGGTAGATGATCCGCTGCAAGAGCTCGTGAAAGTCCTTGATCTCAACGTAGTTCTTCGCCACATTCACGAATTCGAGCTGGCCGGTGAGGAAGCGGTGTACGAGCGCGACCCGCAAGCCCTTCAGAGTCGCCGGCGACAACTCGACCTCGCCGTGTGTCGCGTGTTGATAGCGGTGCAGCGCGTCGGCCACCTCCGCCAGCGACGTGTGCATGTTCTCGAGCACATTGATCAGGAAGCCGGCCCGGTCCTGCTTGATCCACTTGTGGATACAGGCGACGATCTCTTCGTCGCTCCGATGCGCGGCGGCGATCCGGAACGCCTGGTCCACCAACATATCGCTCGCCGGAAGCGCATCGCGGCGGCCCGGCTGATTGGCCTCCGCCTCAACGTCCGGCGGCCCCACGCGAAACTGCTGCAGGAGCAGGTTGGCCTCTTTCACGCCGCTCCAGCACAGGTGGTTGATCATCTTGCGGGCCACGCGCAGCAGCAGATTTCGGTCGGTGCACCGGAGCAAATCCAGAATCACCGACCAGTCGCGTTCGGTGTGCTGGCCGAGTCCCTGTCGGGCCGAGCGCCAATCCTGCATGGCGCCGAGCAGCCGCCGGTGCGTAATGCAACTGCCCAGCCGGTCGGCGATCGTGTCAATCAGCTTCCGTTCCTCTTGCAGAAATGGTCCCTCGTCGGCGGCGGGCATCTGCTCCGTGTAGACGACTTCGACTGTGCCGGCCGGCTTGCCCTGCACGTGAATCGTGGCACGTTGTACCCACGCCGACGGCACGAAATTCGGGGACTGGTAGTTGGCGCCGTCGTACGTGATGCGTACCCGGCAGACTCCAGGATACTGCCAGCCGGCCGGAATCGCCTCGATCACGCCGCAGAAGACCTCTTCGAGCGACAGGTCGGCCGCGCTCGTGAGCTCCTCGACGGCGTAGAGGCAGTTCAATTCCTTGGCGCGCTCGGTCAGGTCCTTGACGATGCTCTCGATGGTGTCGTTGCCGCTCGACATGGTCACTCGTGCTGGATCACGCCGCGCCCGGCGCGGCCGTCCACTTTGACGCGCAACGGACCGGGCGTGCGCACGTGTCGGACAAACTCGCTTTCCGCAACCGCGGGCAACCGCGCGAGCCAGTCCCAGTCAATGCGATAGGGCCCGGCGTGGCGGACGGTCAGATACTGCACACGGAAGCTGGTCATATTATGGAAGAAGTGCGAGCCCTGACTTGGATCCACGTTCATCTCGGGCAGCGTCGCTTCGACGATCACCCGCGCGCCCGAGATCTGCGGCCACGTCACCGGAATCCCCAGCCAGGGATCGCTGCTGCCCCAGCGCCCGAAGCCGATGAGCACGTACGTCCGCCCCTCGGACACGAGCCGCTGATTGACCGAATCCAGTTCGGCCGCGATCGCTCGGGTGTGCTTGGCCTCAAAGACGTCCGGTTTCACGTATACGACAGCGCAGATGTTGTCGTACGTCCCGTTGCCCAAGACCGTCTC
>CAIWOY010000273.1 GCA_903914415.1 uncultured Phycisphaerales bacterium
CAAGCGTGGCGCGCCGGCGATCACCGCCATCCTCGCAGCGCGCGCCGCCGACACGGCAAAGCTAATCGACGCCGCGTGAAGAATCTTCCACTCCCGCGAAGAACCTGCTGGATAGCAGTGCAGATTGAGGCAGAACGGAAGCGAAGGGGCGGAGAGACGCAAGGGCGAAAGACGGTCGGGCGGGGCGGGAAAAGGAGTTATGAGGGGCGAGTTGAGAATAACGAGTTGGGGGCGGAAGGCAGGGAGGGGCGGGGGCGAGCGAATTGGGGATTTTGTCGCGGCGCGCCGGGATTGGATTTTGGATTGGGGCGGCGGGCGTCGTTGGTGTGGGCGTACCGGTACAATGGCAGTGGCAACCGCATCCCGTCCGCGTTCGGCATGAGAAATACGTGCCTGTCCCGCTTTACGCTGTCCCGCTTTACGCCCGGCATGAGAAATACGTGCCTGTCCCGCTTTACGCCCCGCTTTACGCCGCTTTATGGGATTGGATTTTGGATTGGGACGGCGGGCGTGGCCGCGACGCAGGCGGGATGCGAAGACGGCGTGGACGTATCGACACGGGCCGACGCGGGCCACCGCCTGAGCGCGGTGCACGCAGGCTGGCAGCCGCACGCGGCCGGACCGGCCGTGAGCGGGCGGCTTGGCATGGGCGAGTACGCGGTGCACACTCACCATCCGTGGCCTCCTGTGCGGGTAGTGTTATGAACAGCACGATCTTCGCAGGAGGGGCGCGCGTGCGCAAGTGCCGTAACTGTGCTGCGCGGACGCACTTATCGACTATCGATATGCTATTCGAGCCTGTTCCGTTTTCCTCCCCGGAATTGACGTAGGGGACGTCTCTCGTTAGAGTATTCTCAGACAACTGAGACGTCATCTCCAGGGTTCCCGCAAGCAGCTGCAGCGGGCCGCTGCGTCGGGCAAGCGCTGCGCAACGGTGGAGCGCTTCAGTGAGGACGGCGATGAATGTGCGTTTCTTCGAGTTAGCGCTCGTCGCCCTCGCCTGCATGTGCGCGGGTTGCGTGTCCGCCGGGCGGCGGATCGACGAGTCGAAAGTCGCGCAGATCGTCAAGGGTGAGTCTACGCGCGCCGACGTGGAGCGGCTCCTTGGCACCCCGGACATGGCGACGGATACCGGCGACGGAACCGCCGTCCTCATGTACATGCACATGCGCATGAAAATGAAACCGCAGAACTTCGTGCCGGTCGTGGGACTCCTGGCGGGCGGAGCAGAGACCAAGAGCGAAACGGTGATGGTGATGATCGGGTCCGACGGGAAGGTGCGCGACGTGAGTACATCTCACATGCAGATGGACCTCCACACGGGCTTGATCGGCGGGTCGAGATAACCGCGAAGCCCCTGCGACGGGCGCGTCTGGGAAGCCGGGGGTTGTCCATTACCATTACCACGCCCACGGACGAAAGAACTCGATGTGGGCCACGACCCGCGCGGTGAACAGCCCCCCTGTCCCGCCTTATTGAAAATCGGACAACTCCGACTTCTCCATGCTCACCTCGGTGCAAATGTCCGACACCCGGTGGCGCAGGGGCATCAGCCGGGCGAAGGGGCCGATGCTGGCGCCGGTGCAACACATTCTGGCACGTCGCGCCGACTTCTCGCCCCTGAGCGATCGCTCGCTCCGCTACGCGTTGCACAACGATCCGCCGCTGCGCCACGCCGCCAAGCCTGACTCGGTGTGCGCCAACGATCCGGCGAGCTACCACGCCCTGACGGACCTGCTGACCCGGGCGTGGCCTAAGGAAAAACTCGGGGGGCGCGGTTTGTGCGCGCGCGGCGGACCCCTTTCTTCGCCGATGGCTTCTGCTAGTCCTTGTTCTGCTGCCACCAACCCTGCCACTTGTCGATGTCTTGCTCAAAATCCTGCCCCGTGACATCCTTCAGTGCCTGCGCCGCCGCCACACGGATTAAGTAAATATACGTCTCGCCTCCTCCAACCGCTCCGCTCCGGTAGTTCACCCGAAATGTCTGAATGGACCTCTCCGGGTCACGGAGGCATCGGATCAGAACAGGCACTGCGGATCTGTTGTGGGTCTTGCCCAATGCCTGGGCCAGGCTCTGCCGGGTTTCCCCGTCGGGAGTAAGCGCCCACAAAGCAATAGCGCCACCCGAAACCCCGGTTGTAAACTCCGGGCGTGATTCAACCTTCGAGACTTCCTTCTCAAGCATTCGGACGAGTTTGTCAACGGACTCCGGGCTTGCGTCCGCGGCCAGTTTGTCTATCTCTTCAATGGCCCGCTGGTGAGCAAGCTGCGCCTCCTCGTACTCTCTCTGCGCTTGTTGCTGCTTGACCTGCTTCTCTTTCAACCGGGAAATCCTTTGCTGTGCATCAGCCTCGAATTGGGATCCCGGATGTTGACTCACAAACCTCTCGTACGCCGGCACGCTATCGCGGTTCCGCGCTGCGGCCCAATCCTCCTTAACGGAGGCACAACCAACCGCGAGGATTGCGATCATGGACGCCGCCATCATGCCGCTGACTGACCTCATCTTCTCAGCTCCTTTTGATTGCCGAACGGCGAGGGTCAGGTTCGCCGTGTTCCACTCGGCAGACGCCGCTGGCCGACGCACGCGCAGCATAATGCGGGGTGGAGGGCGCTGCAACGACGACGTGGCGGATCGCCGCCCGCACGTTTGCCGGCAGCGCGAGACAGGCGCCGACTGGCCCGCTGGGCGGGACGGACCGGCCCATCACTGGGCCGGCTCGGTTGAGGGGCCCCTCGCTACCACCCGGGCGCCCATGCGCGTGCCGGCGTGCCCCTCGCTCCCGCTCGGGCTCCGATTCGGCGCTCGCCCGCGTTTTGCGTTCGGGGGGTTCGGATCAGGCGCCCACGCGGCGCCAGGGGCGGATGAGCAGGACGGTGGCGGCGGCCAGGATGTGATAGGCGATGCACGCTACGACGAGAACCGGGCGGATTTGCCGGGCCGCCGCGAAATGTGGACGGCGGTCGGATAATCGCACTGAATGACGTTATCTGGCAGCGATGTCGCGGTGAACGCGCGCACGGTGGGTCTGGGAAAACGTCATCGTCGGCCTACGGCGTGACGATATTCCCCAGGATTGGGCAGAGATCGCAACGGGCCTACGACCGTCCGCCCAAATCTAACCAGAAAAGGAGACTCCTATGCCGAGCGTGTCAGGTTTCGGGTTCGCTACATCGGCGCAGGCGCTTCAGCGCCCACGCAACGGACACACGGGGCAGCCGGATCGCATGGATCAGGCGTCCAACATGGCGCTCCAGGCCATGGGCGTTGATTCCAGCAAGGCGGGCTCGATCACCAAGCAGATCGAAGCGGCGCTGCAGGCTGCGGCCAAGAACAGCGATGGCTCCAGCGACCCGCGTGCGGCGGCTCAGCAGGCGGTCAGTGACATCTTGACGAAGAACGGGATCGACCCGCAACAGTTCAAGACCCAAGTTCAGGCGGCGATGAAAGAGCTGGGCGGAAAAGGGCGGCCGGCGGCCAAACCGGCCGGGGGCGGCCAGCCTCCGTCCGGCCAGGCGGCGGCATCGAAACAGACAACCGGCACGCCGAGTACCGCGCAAGAAGAGGCCGCGGAGACGTACGCCGACACGCTCAAGGAGGCGCTCGCCGGGGACCAGCAGGCGATCGCGAAGCTCGCGGCGGAGCAGCAGGCCGCGGATAACGGCGCGGCGGCTGACACGACGCAGGGCAATGCCAGCGAAGTGAACGTGACCGCCTGACCGTTCACGATTGCCGCTTGTGCGCTGAGAGCCATCCGGCCAGCGCCGAACGAACCCCCGAAGGCCGGCGACCTTTCACGAGGTTGCCGGCCTTCTCTAATGGCAGCAAGAGTTGTGTGGCGCGTCGATGCGAAGCTCACGCGGGACGCGGCCCTTCGGTCGAAGGTCGGGGACACCTTGCTGGCGCGGCGGGCTCTGATCCGGCGGCGCTCACTCGCGTGGGGGTTCGGACCAACGCGCTGAACCGCCCGCCACTTGCGCGGCGGGTTCGGATCACGCGGCGCCGACGCGGCGCCAGGGGCGGATGAGCAGGACGGTTGCGACGGCCAGGAGGTGGTAGGCGAGGCACGCGACGACGAGAAGCGGGCGGATTTGCCGGGCCGCCGCGAGCAGCCAGTCGCGGCCGAGGGGCGGGGATTGCGGGCCGCGGGGGCGACTGCGGCCGGGCGCTGGTGGCTACGCCGAGCGAGACGGACCGGCCCATCACTGGGCGGGCTCGGTTAAGGGCCCCATGCTGCCGCGCGGGGGGGCGGTTCGCACTGCTCAAGAGCAGTGGCACACGGTGGCCGGGCTTCGGGTACGCGGCCGACAGAGCGACGACGAGCAGCGGCATGGCGAGGTTCACGACGAGGGCGACGGCTAACGCGGGGCGGGGTGGCGGCGACGGGCGCGCTGAGACTTCGGGGCGCGCTTGCTCGCGCTGCGCGTTCGGACATGCAGACGGCAGGAAGCCGAGCGCGGCTCCGCCGAGGATGTAGGCGAGCAGGACGAACGCGACGAAGCGGGGCTTCACGCGGGTCATGCGGGGCTCCTTGGGCTCGTCCGACAGTACCGCCGGCTCCGTGGCAGATTCAGGAAACGGTCCGCACAGCGGACCCTACACACGTCATCCGGCGCTCCTTTGGCTCGCCCGGCAGTACGGCCCGGCGCGCCGGCGGTTCGCACTGCTCGAGAGCAGTGGCACACGGCACACGGCCGCGGGACGGACCGGCCCAGCACTGGCCCGGCTCGGTTAAGGGGGCGGCACCGCCTCCCGCTCGCGCGCGGGGGGGGGCGGATAAGCTACGCACGGCCCCCCACTCGCGTGGGGGGTTCGGACAGCGAACCGAGCGCAGCGGCAAGGTGAGGCGATGGAGTTCAGGAATTCGTACGAAGATGACGCGTACGCCGCGGCGTATGCGAAGCTGGAGTTTCCCGGGACGTATTACCTGGCGTTTCGGGACCTGCCGGAGATTCTGGCGCGGCACGTCGCGGGCAAAAAGGCGCTGGATTTCGGGTGCGGCACGGGACGCTCGACGCGGTTCCTGCGCAAGCTCGGATTCGACGCGGTCGGCGTCGATATCAGCGAAGAGATGGTTCGGCGGGCACGGAAGATCGACCCCGAGGGCGATTACCGGCTCGTCGCGGACGGAGAGTTGCGGGAGTTGGCGGGGGGAGAGGCCGCCGCATCCGACGGCCGACACGGGGGTCGGCCGGTACAGGGTGGGGACGTTGCGCAGGGCGACGGCCGACAGGAATGTCGGCCGGTACGAGAGGGCGGCGGGGAGCACTGCTCGAGAGCAGTGGCACACCGCAACGGCCGACAGGAATGTCGGCCGGTACCGGAACGCGCCGCCGGGAGCGTCGCCGAGGGCGGGTTCGACCTGGTGCTGGCGGCGTTTCCGTTCGACAACATCCCGACGGCGGAGAAGAAGATCGCACTCTTCTGCGGGCTGGCCGCGGTGCTGAACGCGGGCGGGCGAATCGTCAATCTGGTCTCGTCGCCGGAGATTTACCGGCACGAGTGGGTCTCGTTCACGACGAAGGACTACCCGGAGAACCGGCAGGCGAAGTGCGGCGACCCGGTGCGGATCATCAATGCCGCCCTGGACGACCAGCGGCCGTGCGTGGACATCATCTGGCCGGACGCGGACTACCGCGCGGTGTACCGGCGGTCGGGGCTGGAGGTGGTCGAGGTGTGCCGGCCACTGGGGCGGGCGGACGAGCCGTACGCATGGGTCAACGAGACGCGGATCGCGCCGTGGGTGATCTACGTGCTGGGGAAGACGTGAGCGGCGGGTTGGCGGTCCGCACGGGCAATGGCGGGCGTCGCTTCCTGACGGGCGCGGTTCGGATCGGACGCTCGCCTGCACTTCACGCTCGGACACGGCCGCGCGAGGGCGGTCCGTAGCGACCCTCCCCCGGCCCCTCCCTGCGAGGGAGGGGAGTGAAACAAAGCGGCCCGTCACGGGGGAGTGACGGGCCGCGAGGTTGACGAAGCAGCAAGCTGTGTTTTTGGTGAAAGGAATCGACCGG
>CAIWOY010000274.1 GCA_903914415.1 uncultured Phycisphaerales bacterium
CAAGGCCGCCACCAGCTTGTCCAACGCGTCCGAACGCGTCGCCGTGCTGCGCATGGCGAGGATATACGCGCGTGCGCGCTCCCGGCGCAAGGGCTAGGCTGCACAAATCTCAGACAATCTTGCAGACGGGTGAAGTGTTACACAATTGGCTTGATTCCCTTGAGTCGCCGCTATCTCACTACTTCGTGGCGACGGTGCCTACATCGTTCCAGCCGTGCACGTTCTCCTTTGTTCTTCCAGACCTGGAGGTTCGGGCCTTCTACCCTGTGCAGTATAGGAGGGTTTTGTGTGATGAAGCTCTGTTCCGGTTCTCTTCGGTGCCCTATGACCTCACCGGAAAGGGAGTGAAATAGCTACGCAGGTCTCGCCGCGAAGTGCAATGGCAGCGACGCACCGATCTCGGGGACGTTACACTGGGCGTCGTCGATTCCATGATACTTCAACACGATGACCGTGTTGGCGGCGCGCTTCTCGGGAGACTTAGGCCCGCCGAAGCAAGCGCTGGTGATAGCCTTCAGAAGATCTCGTGGCTTACGTGATTGCTCGTGGGGGATCCTCGGTAGTTCTTGGTTCTTCCGGGACTTCTGGGTCCAGAGGTCTTCTGCGTTGACGTGGCGGCAGCGCTACTTCAGGGACGGACTGCCGGGCGCGGTACGGATGTCGGGCCGGTGGTTGGCCGGCTGGGTGGGGGCGGTGGCGGGGGCGCGGCGGCATGCGGAGCGCGGGGCGTCGAAGGGGAGCTCGGTGACGACCGTGGGTGACGAGGCCTTGAGACGGTCGAGCAGCCGGGTCGGGTGGCCGTCCGTGACCAGCAGGACCAGGCTCACCCACGTCGCCAGGAGCACCAACGCGGTCGCCACCAGGGGCCAGCGATGCCGGCGGGGCCGCGCGCTGGGCAGACGCGGCAGCGCGCGCCCGGCGTCCGGCCCACGCGACGGGCGATCCGCGGCGTGGTTGGCTTGCCGGAGAATCCTGGCGACCACGTCGCTGCCCCAGGACATCACGTCGGTCCAATGTCGCTCCGCGGTGCGGTCGGCCGAAGCATGTCCGCCGGCGGCACTGTGGTCGTGTCCGTTGCGGGGCTCGCCGCGCTGCAAAACGACGGCCTGTACGCGGCCGCGGCCTGCGTGCCGGCGAACGGCGGTTGCGACCTGCGACATCGCCTGCTGGTAGTGCGCAAACGGCGGGGCGTTGAGGATGACGTCGCGGCGGCCGACGCGGACCAGCAGGCGGTAGGCCGGCGTGGCATCGTGGTCTACGCTAAGAAGCGATCGCTCGACGATTTCGGGTGGCGTAGGCTCCAAACCCTTCCTCATGGTTTTTGGGAGGCGCAAGCTACCGGAATCCGTGCGCGGCGGGAAGGGTCCTCGGCGTCCTACGTCGGCCATGGGGGCCGATGGTACGCGGCGCCCGGTGCTCGCAGCGCGCGGCCCACGCTTATACTCCCGCCCATGACGTTCTGCGATGTGCTTCGCCGGGCTCCGGTCGTGCTCACCGAGGGGGCGGTGATCGAACGCCTGCGGCGCGACAGGGCCGTGACGCTCGGTCCCCACGTGCTCAACCTCGCGCTGCTCTACGACGCGGACGGCCGACGACGGCTCACGCGCCTCTACCGGCAGTACCTCGACATCGGTCAGGCGTACAACCTCCCCATGCTCGTGCTCACGCCAACGTGGCGCGCCAATCCAGAGCGCGTACGGGCTGCCGGGCTGGCCGACTGCGACGTTAACGCCGATGCCGCGCGCTGCATGACGGCATTACGATCGTCGTACGGCCCCTATGCAAAACACGTGTACGTCGGCGGGCTGCTGGGGCCCCGCGGGGACGCGTACAGCGCCGCGGACGCGCTCGCGACCGACGACGCCTACGCGTTTCACCGTCCGCAGGCCGCGGCGCTTGCCGCCGCCGGCGTGGACTTCCTCCTGGCGGCGACACTGCCGGCGGTGGGCGAGGCGCTCGGCATGGCTCGCGCCCTCGCGGCCTGCGACTGCCCCTACGTCCTGAGCTTCATCGTCCGCCCCGACGGCACCTGCCTCGACGGCACGCCCCTGCACGAGGCGATCCGCCGGATTGACGGCAAAGTCCGGCCGCCGCCGACGGCGTACATGGTCAACTGCGTGCACCCGACCGTCTTCGCCGCCGCGCTTGAGGCTGCCCGCGTACAGGATGCACACGTGTGTGAGCGCGTCGTGGGTCTTCAGGCCAACACGTCGCCCCTGAGCCCCGAGGAGTTGGACGGCCGCCCCGACCTCGACCGCACTGCGCCCGAGGACTTTGCTGCTGCAATGATCGAGCTGCACGGCTGGTTCGGCCTGCGTGTCCTGGGCGGCTGCTGCGGCACCGACGACCGTCACATCGCCGCCCTCGCCCGGCGAGTTGCGCCGCTGCACGGCCGATGAGCGCGCGGCCCAGCGCCGTTACAATGCGCCGCGCACGAGGGATGTAACGGAACGAGGATACGCATGTCCACGAACACCCCCGGTAGTCCCGAGCCTGTCGAGTCCACGCGTTCTGATGCCACCGTGACGTCCGGCGGCAAGCCGGCAGATCAAACGCCGCTGCCCGCGCAGATCGGCCACTACCGCATCCTCCGCAAGGTCGGCGAGGGCGGCATGGGCGCCGTCTACGAGGCCGAACAGGAAAAGCCCCGCCGCATCGTCGCCCTCAAGGTCATCAGGCCCGGCGTCGCCGGCCCGCAGGCGCTCAAACGCTTCGAGCACGAAACCCAGATTCTCGGCCGGCTGCTGCACCCGGGCATCGCCCAGATTTACGAAGCGGGCACCGCCGACGCAGGCCACGGCCCGCAGCCGTTCTTCGCGATGGAGTTCGTCCGCGGCCAGCGCCTGACCGATTATGCCGATGCACGCCGCCTGGGCACGCGCCAGCGACTGGAGCTGTTTACCCGCATCTGCGATGCGGTCCAGCATGCCCACCAGAAGGGCGTCATCCACCGCGACCTCAAGCCGGGCAATATTCTGGTGACCGATGACGGGCAACCGAAAATCCTCGACTTCGGCGTGGCCCGGGCGACCGACAGCGACCTCCAAGCCACCACACTGCGCACCGACATCGGCCAGCTCATCGGCACGGT
This sequence comes from uncultured Phycisphaerales bacterium, assembly GCA_903914415.1. GTDB lineage: Bacteria > Planctomycetota > Phycisphaerae > UBA1845 > Fen-1342 > Fen-1342. The sequence goes on from CAIWOY010000274.1 coordinate 3,092, forward strand.
GCCCTACATGTCGCCCGAGCAGGTCACCGGCGACCCGGACCAGCTCGACACGCGCTCGGACATCTATGCTCTGGGCGTCGTGCTGTACGAGCTGCTCGCCGGCCGGCCGCCGTACGACCTGCACCACAAGCTGATCCACGAGGCCGTGCGGATCATCCGCGAGGCGGAACCCACGCGGCTGTCGAGCGTCAACAAGACCCTCCGCGGCGACGTGGAGACGATCATCAGCAAATCGCTGGAGAAGGACAAGGAACGACGCTACCAGGCGGCGTCGGCGTTGGCGGCGGACATCCGGCACTACCTAAATGACGAACCGATCGCCGCCCGGCCGCCGAGCGCGGCGTACCAAGTCCGCAAGTTCGCCAAGCGGAACAAGGTGCTGGTGGGCGGCGTGGCCGCGACGTTCGTGGCACTGCTGGGCGGCTTGGCTGCCAGCACGACGCTGTACTATCGCGCCGAGGCTCAGCGCCAGCGCGCGGTAATGGCCGAGCAGGAACAGAACCGCGCCCGTCAGGAAGCGGACGAACAACGCGAGCTGGCGGAGAAGCGCGCGGCTGAGACCGACCAGGTCGCGGAGTTCCAGTCCAAGATGCTCAGCGAGATCGACGCCCAGCTCATGGGCGCGCGGCTGCGGGAGGACGTACTGGCCGAGGCACGGGCGGCGATGGAGCACTCCCGCCGTAGCGACGAGGAGATTACCGCCCGTCTCGGCCAGCTCGAAGCGCTGCTGGACGGGACCAACTTCACGAATGCGGCGGTCCGCAGCCTCGATCGCAACGTCCTCCAGCGGGCGCTGGAGGCGATTGACAAGCAGTTCGCCGACCAGCCGCTCGTGCAGGCGCGCCTGCTCGAGACGGCGGCGGACACGCTGTATTCGCTTGGCTTGTACGATGCGGCCACGGCGCCGCAGGAGCGCGCTCTCCAGACTCGGCGTAGCTTGCTGGGCGACGACCACCCGGACACGCTCGGCTCGATCAACAAAATGGGTTTCCTGCTCACCGAGCAGGGCAAGCTCGCCGAGGCCGAGCCGTACCACCGCGAGGCACTGGCGGGCAACCGCCGCTTGCTGGGCGACGATCACCCCGAGACGCTGACCTCGATCGCTAACATGGGCGGCCTGCTCCAGGAACAGGGCAAACTCGGCGAGGCCGAGCCGTTCTACCGCGAGGCGCTGGAGGGCCGGCGCCGCGTGCTGGGCGACGACCACCCGAGTACGCTGGACTCGATCGGCAACATGGATTGTCTACTCCAGGCGCAGGGCAAGCTCGCTGAGGCCGAGCCGTTTTCCCGCGAGGCGCTGGAGGGCCGGCGCCGCGTGCTGGGCGACGACCACCCGCATACGCTGGTTTCGATCAACAACCTGGGCGTCTTGCTCCAGGCACAGGGCAAGTTTGCCGAGGCCGAGCCGTTGTACCGCGAGGCGCTGGACGGTTCCCGCCGCGTGCTGGGCGACGACCACCCGGACACGCTGCTCTCAGTCAGCAACATGGGTACCCTGCTCCTGGCGCAGGGCAAGTTGGCGGAAGCCGAGCCATACTACCGCGAGGCGCTCGAGTTTCACCGCCGCGTGCTGGGCGATGACCACCCGCATACGCTGGTTTCGATCAACAACCTGGGCGTCTTGCTCCAGGCACAGGGCAAGTTTGCC
>CAIWOY010000275.1 GCA_903914415.1 uncultured Phycisphaerales bacterium
CGCTCCCGTTCGCTGAGCCGCGGCCAGAACGCCAGCAGGTGGGCTTGGGAGATGTCGCGCAGGTGCTGCGAGTAGACCCGATACTTCTCTGCCATTGCGGTGGTCATGGGCACGAATCCACGAAACCGGGCGGCCCCAAGTACGCGATAAAAGTATCCATGCGGAGAGGACAGGTCAAACCGGCGGCTCCGGGCGGCCGCGGGCCCACGCGGCGGGAACTGCTGGGCGCCGCTGCGGCCGCGGCGGTGGGCGCTTTCGTTGGTCCGGTGCGCGGCAGCGTCGTGGCGTCGCCCGCGTCACAGAGCGCCACGCGTCCGACGCCGCATCCGACGTCACAGACGATGGCCGCCGGCGCCGTTCCGCGTCCTTGGTGGCTCGGGGCGTCGTTTCCGCGCTCGCGCGTGGTCCGCGTGATGAGCACGCAAGTACTTCGGGTCGCGGGGGGCGACGGGGTCGTCCTCCGCGAGATGCTCGATCTCGGCCTTCAGGTACTCACCGGGGAGCGTACGAGTAGTGATGCGTGGCACAGCGTGCTCGGATCGGCACGGCATACTGTGCTCAAATTCAACCAGGTGGGCGCGGAGGTCCTGGGGACGAACGACGCGGTCGGAACCGCTCTCGGCGAGTCACTCCGGGACGCTGGCTACGAGCCGGGCACACTTACCCTGGTGGAAGCCCCGGCGCGCCTGACTCGCGAGCTGGGCACGCGGGTCGCGGAGCCTGGTTGGGGGACGTCGATCCCTATCGGGGGCGGCACGGAGGAGCTGGCGGCGTATCTCCTGGCGGCTGATGCCGTTGTGAATGTGCCGCTGCTGAAGACGCATCGGCTCGCCGGGATGTCGGGGGCGTTGAAGAACCTGTCGCACGCAGTGATCCGCCATCCGGCGCGGTATCACGACCACGGCTGTGCGCCGTACGTCGGGCAAGTCGTTGGCAACAAAGAGGTTAGCGGCAGGTTGCGCCTGACCATTGTGAACGCGCTCCGGCTCGTCGTGCGGAACGGGCCCGATGCCCGGGCGGACGACGTGGTTCCGTTCGGCGGCCTTCTGCTGGGTTTTGACCCGGTGGCCCTGGACGCAGTCGGGCTGGAACTGCTTGAGGAGCAAGGACGCAAGCTGGCGGTCGAGACTCCGCTACGCATTCCGTACCTGGAGGCGGCGGCCGAGGACGCCGTCGGTCGCCGGGCCCCTGCCGAACTCGACCATGTGGTGGCGCGGCACGGCGCGTGAGCCGGCCCGGGCAATCCATGGGCCAGGTTTGCGCGAATTTGCGATTGACACCCCCACGGCGTGTGCTATCCTTATGAATGGGTCGATCACGCGTGGTCGACCAGAACGAATGAGGGTGCGTCGATCGGACGGTATCATTTGTATTCATAGCGTTTTACTTGCGTCATCGCCGATTCCTGCCCTCGTTCATAACAAACCCGCATTCGTTCAGGACCAGGCGTCTTTCGTCCACGCGGCCGCAGTTTTTGCGCCCGTGCGGGCATCGGGTACGCCTGTCCGTCGTCACTCGCGAACAAACCCGCGCTGCGGCTGATTCCCATGCGGCCGCAGGGCAGTTCGGGCGGCGTGCGCCCGGCTGCTCGAAACGCGGCGACCAGCGGTTTCTGCGCTCGCGGACGGCGAGCGCCGTCTGCGGTAGCCCGCAGCACAGGAGTAGTGCACCGCGTTCTGATACGTACCATAGGCCGCTGAAGTGGCCGCCGGGGCCGCTGGACAGGCTGGTCGGGTTGTGGTTCGTGGGAGCTGCTAGGAGATTTTCGATGGCAAGGAGAAAGGCGTTTACCCTGATTGAGTTGCTGGTTGTGGTGGCGATCATCGCGCTGTTGATCTCCATCCTCTTGCCGAGCTTGTCCCGGGCGCGCGAGATCACGAAACGTGCGGTGTGCGCGTCCAACGCGCGCGGCATCGGGCAATCGATGAAGGTCTACTCCAACGACAATGCGGATTGGTATCCGACCGTGCTGTTCAAGGAGACGACCCAAACGGCGCCCGCCAACGACGTGACGTGGATAGGCAACATGTCAGCGAACATGCAGAGCCAGGTTGTGGCCTCGAGCGGTACCGGGCAGCCGTGGAACCAGGTTCACCCCAGCCGGTCCATGTTCTTGCTCGTCGTCGACGGGAGCTGCACCGCTAAGCAGTTCATCTGCCCCAGCGCGGGTGACAGCGAAGACGACCTGCGGATCCCCGGCCCCAGCGGCGGCGGTCCGGTCGTGGCTCAGCCGGGCATCAACCGCTTCGACTTCCGCGGGTATCCGTACCTCAGCTACGGTATTCAGTTCCCGTTCGGCGCGCGCGGCCGGGGCAACGAGAACCTCGACGCGCGTACCGTGATCATGGCCGACAAGGGTCCGTACTTCACGGCCGGAACGCCGGTAGGCACCTCGCTCTACCAGAACACGCCCGACGCGGCCAAGACCGCGGCGACCGCGAACAGCCCGACGCTGCTCACCGGCTTCGAGTCGTTGACTGAGACCCAAGTGCTCAATTTGGACACCGATAAGTGGCGGCCGTACAACAGCCGCAACCACACCGCGGAAGGTCAGAACTGCCTCTACCAGGACGGACACGTGACGTTCGAGAAGAAGCCGATCGTCGGCGTGAACTTCGACAACATTTACACGTATCAGCCGGCGCAGATAACGGACGCGACGCTGAAGGGGACCCTGGTGGGCTACATCCCGTGCAACAAGTATGGGCCGTCCACGAACACCGATTCGGTGATTGTGCCGTAGCAACCACTTTGGATGGGACCGCTGGCAGGGCGAAACGCCGGACTGGCGTTCCGCCCTGCTTTGTTTGTCCGCAGCACGCGGGCTGCCTTACGCGTCGTCCCCCGCGCTGCCCTGACAGATGAGACGATCCTGTGCGGTATGCGCGGCCAGGGCCGGTGCCGTTTCTGCGCACCGCCGGAGTGGGTCTGGAGAGTCCCCCCGGAGCAGTTCGCCGGCTAGGCGAAAAACTGCGGCACTGTGTCCAGGATCGCGCGGACCGTCGTGGCCGGTTGCGTGACGTCGTTGGCCTGCAGTTGCTGAATCAGCGCCTGGACGAAGGCGCCGATCAGGCCCGTGGTCGCATTCCCGAACCCGGTGAGAAGCGTGTCACGGACGGTAGGGTCGCAGCCCTCGAGCAGAAACAGGCCGCCCCCAGCCGCGAGAATCAGCAACCAGCGGTGCTTGAGGGTAAACAAAACGCGCATCCAAATCTCCTTGCGATCGGCCGGCGTCATCCGGCTCTGCGTTCCCGCCGGAACGAACTTCCACATGATGCCGGGCCACTGTCGGCCCGGAAAGCCAATCTCGGCGTTGGCGTGCAACCGGGAGCCGGCCGATGCGCGGCAGAGCGCATCGGGCACCAGCACACTCTATCGGCGGGGCGCCGCTCCGCGATTGACCCGCGGCGCGACACCAGGTCCGTCCGGTAATTGGCGTGGTGCCCGGAGCGAGCGGCGCTCGTCCCCGGGGTTTCACGCACACGCTGCGCCCGCGAGCGGCAACGCCTACTCCGGAGCCGGCGGTTCAGCCGGCGGAGGTTCCGGTGGTGGCGGCGGCGGCATCGGCTCGGGCTGCGGCGGGGGCGGCGGAGGCTGCGGCGTGGGCGGCGGCGGAGGCGGTGGCGGCGGCGGCGGGTTGGGCTTCCCAGGTGGCGGTCCGCCTGGCTTACCCGGAACGTTCGCCGGTCCGCTCTTGGCAGCCCCCTCGACGGCCTGCCGCTGGGCCCGCGTGGGCAGTTTCTCGAGCCGCGGCTTGAGCCGGCGCTCGAAGATCACGTTGATCGGTTCGAGCATCTTCGCCTTGCGGTCGTTGAGCTTGGCCAGCTCCGCGGGCTTGTCCTTCTGCTTGTCCTTGTCTTTGTTCGCCGTGAGGGCCTGGATCTGCTTGTCCAGCTCGTCAATGGCGGACTTGCGCTTCGACGTATAGCTCCGCGCATCGTTCTGGCACTCCCGCAACGTCGCGTAGGCCCGCTGCTGCTGCTCGTCGTCCAGCTTGTAGCGCTGCACGAAGTCGCGCACGTACGCCTCCCACTGGCCCGCGAAGTCCGTGCCCATCCCCGGCCGCACAACGCCGGCCACGGGGCGCCTGCGCCCGAGCGGCGGATTCGGCTGACCGGGCTGGCCCGGTTGACCCGGTGGACTTGGCTGTACCGCGGCCCCGCTTTGGCCGGCCCGCTTACGAATCTCATTCAGCCGCGCCAGGGCTTCGTCGCGGGCCTTGTCGTCCCCGGCCGGCTTGGGCGGAGGATTCGCCGCCGCCTGGGGCGCCGTCGTCGTCGGCATGGAAGCGGAGTTTGGGGGCGCGGGCGTGGCGGCGGCTTGGGCCGGCCCGGCCGGACCCACGGAGGCCTCGCGGCGCGGCGGCTGCCCGTGCCGGAATTCATCGACCGTCATCTGCCCGGAGACCATCCGCTGAAGCTGATCTTCGGTCGTCGCGAAACCATCGTTCATCAGCTTCAGGTCCTGGTCGTGCATCTTCCGCTGCTCTTCCGTGAGGATGCCACGCCATTCCCCGTTGCCCTCGACGATCAGTGTGCGGGCCTGCTCAAAGAGGGGCCGGGCGCGTTTGCCCCAGTCGATCATCTCCTGTGGAGTGATGTCGGCGCCTCCGCGGACCTCGAACATGCGGTCCACCAGGTCGAACAGGTCCGTGCGGTGCTGCTCGAGGAAGCCGCCGCACTTTTCCCGCAGGAATTGCTGCGTGAACGCGTCCTGCTCGTCCGTGAGGTTGTACTTGCGGGCCAGCAGGCGCGCGTAGTTGTCGATCATCGCGTCGAGGTTGATGATGCTGCTCCACCGCGGGCGCGGGGGCGGGGGTTCCGCGTCCTGCGCCGCAGCGGGCCAGATCACGCCCGCCAGCAGACAACCGAGGGCGACCTGGGCTATGGCGGTTCGTACGGTCATCCGGGGCTCCCAACACACGACAACGGCGGCCGACCGCCCGCCGTTTCCAGCCCCCTCTCATTATAAGTTCGACTAGGCGGTTCGGTTGCAGGAGGGTAGGCTACTGCTCCGTCATGGGAAAGTCTACCCCGGAACCGCTCCCGCTTCCGCGCGTGTGCGTATTTGACTTGGACGGCACGCTCGTCGACTCCCTTCAGGACGTGGCCGAGGCGGTGAATCATTGTCTGGAGCTGCTGAGCTTGCCGACCCACCGGGTCGCGGAGTACCGCTACCTGGTCGGCGAGGGAATCCCGATGCTGTGCCAGCGCGCGATCGGGAAAACCCACGCGCACCTGGTCTTGCGCCTGGCGGAGCTGGCGCGTACGTTTTATCGCACGCGCCTGCTCGTGCACACGCGGCCGTACCCAGGTGTCCCTGAGCTGATCCTGCGCTTGCGCCGGCGGGGCGTGAAGCTTGCCGTCCTGTCGAACAAGCCGCACGATGCGACGGTGCGGATCGTGGAGGCGCTCTGGCCGCCCGGCACGTTCGACTGCATCTGGGGGTATGTCGAAGAGCAGTACCGCAAGCCGTCGCCGCACTATCTGCAGCGCATTTGCGCCGCGCTGCGGGTGCTGCCGGCCGAGACGTGGCTGGTGGGGGACACGCCGACGGACATCGAGACGGCGCGCGCGGGCGGCGCGGTCGGCGTCGGCATCACCTGGGGATTTCGGACCTCGGCCGACCTGGAGGCCGCCGGGGCGCGGTACATCGTGGACCGCCCGGACCAGTTGGGCTGAGCGGGGCGGGCGGCGTTCTTTCTCGGCGGTGTCCGATGTCATAGAATCCGGGCCTGGGGCGATTGCGGAGCGAATAGGGTGCAGGCATGGCGCTACGGGTCTTTAACACGCTCGGCCGTAAGCTCGAGGAATTCACGCCGCTCAACCCGCCGCGGGTCGGGATGTACGTCTGCGGGCCCACGGTGTACGGACACAGCCACCTCGGCCACGCCAAGAGCTACGTGAGCTTCGACGCGATCCTGCGCTGGCTGCGGCTGTCCGGCTACCAGGTCGCATACGTCCAGAACATCACCGACGTCGGCCACATGACCGAGAACGACGAGGACGCGGGCCAGGACAAGCTGGTCGCCGAGGCCCGGCGGCGCGGGCTGCACCCGATGGCGGTGGCGGAGATCTTTACGCGCAGCTACTTCGAGGACATGGACGCGCTGAACGTGCTGCGGCCGGACATCAGTCCGCGGGCGAGCGGGCACATTCCCGAGCAGATCGAGTGCGCGCGGCTGCTGATCGAGAAGGGAAACGCGTACGTCAACAATGGGTCGGTGTACTTCGACGTGGCGTCGTTCTGGAAGTACGGGCGGCTCAGCGGCCGGAACGTGGAAGAGATGGAGGCCGGCGCCCGAGTCGAGGTAAATCCGGAGAAGCGCAAGCCGGCCGACTTCGCGTTGTGGAAGCGGGCCGAGCCGGGGCACATCATGCGCTGGAAAAGCCCGTGGGGCGAGGGCTTCCCCGGCTGGCACCTCGAATGCTCGGTGATGAGCCAGAAGTACATTGGCGTCACGCTCGACATCCACGGCGGCGGGCTCGAGAACCAGTTTCCGCACCACGAGTGCGAGATCGCCCAGGGCGAGTGCACGACCGGGCAGCCGTTCTGCCGCTACTGGCTGCACAACAACATGGTCACGCTCGACGGGCAGAAGATGGGCAAGAGCCTGGGCAATTCGGTCTGCCTCAAGGACCTGTTCTCTACGACCGAGCCGCTGCGGGACCGGGCCGGCAACATCCTGGTGGAAAAGAGCTTCGAGCCGGCGGTCGTGCGGCACTTCATCCTGACGAGCCACTACCGCGCGCCGCTGGATTTCTCGAACGAGGCGCTCAAAGGCGCCGAGGCGGGGTCGTACAAGCTGCGGGATGCGGTGCGCGAGATTCACAAGGCAGCGCTGACGAGAGCGGTGCACGCCAAATCAGAGCCCGGAGCGCAAGCGACGGGTTCGGCTGCTGCTGCCACTACTCTTGCGCCTGGTGCCACCGCTCCTGAGCTTGGTGCCACTGCTCGTGCGACGGGTGCCACTGCTCTTGAGCAGTGCTCCGCAGCGGCCAAGTCGGACGCGGTCCGCACCGCCCTGACGAACGTCGTACGGCGTTTCGCCGACGCGATGAACGAGGACTTCAACACCGCGGCGGCGATCGCGACGGTCTTCGATTTCATCCGGCAAACGGGCACGTGGGTCCGCGAAGGCGCGCCCGCGGAAGATCTGCTTGCCGCGGATGCCTTGATGCAGCGCCTCGTCGGCGACGCCCTCGGGCTCAAGTGGCAAGACACCGCCGGCGGCGCCGCGGCCGAGCATGAGCGCAACGCCCTGATCCAGGTCCTCGTCGATCTTCGCAACGACGCCCGCAAGACGAAGAACTTCGCCCTCGGCGATCAGGTTCGTCAGCGCCTCGCGGCGCTGGGCATCGAGCTGAAGGACGGGCCGACGGGGACGACGTGGTAAGTTGCTTGGCCTGGATTAAGAATAGGCTGGCACCCTAAACCGTTCACCGAGCCAGTCAAGCATCGCTTGGAACGTCGGGCAGTTCGCTTGCCCAGCGTCCGTAAACAGCAATCTGCGGATGTCATTTACGCCCCCGAGCACCTTGGGCGCATCGCGCGTGTCCCGGTATCGTCGCCGCTCAGATGATTTGGAAAGGAACAACTCCTCAATTACGCGCTTGGGCGGCCGTCCTTGGTTTTGCTCTTCCACCGGTAGCCGCCAGCCGCCCAACTTGTCGGGCGTCCTCAAGACGGCTCGAAGCTCAGCTTGGGCGGCCAGAAGCAGCATTTCGAGGTCGTGTTTCAGGGCCGTGGCGTGGAAGCGAGAAAGAAGACCTGCTACTGCTGTCGGGGTCACGCGCGGCCAGATGCGAACCCCCTCCTCGACGAGTTTTCTCTGCACCGCCTGGAGTTCCGCTAGGTCGGCGTGTCGGTATGGCGTGCCCGCGTATGGCTCGTTCGGATACAGGTCTGGAAGTCCGACGACGAGGTCGCACGGGCTTGCCACCAGCTTCTCGGCCGCCCGTGCGCCGAGTTTCTGGAAAAACCTCGCCTTGTCGACGAGATCGATGATCTCGATACCGTGCCCGGCCGCCCGCAAGCGCTCGCGCCACGCTTTCCATAGCGCCTTCAGCGCGGACACGTCCGAAGACCCCTCGACGTACACCCACGCCTTCAAGGCAGGGCCTCCAACTCGCCAGCGCGGTGCAAGTCGCCAAGCGTTTCGCCCGTCACGGGCTTGAGCAGTTCACGCAGCGTGTCGCGCGTGCGCGGCCGATGCCAGACGACGCCCGCGTCCCGTCGTGCCATGACCGCGATGTCATTCAGATCGAAGCAACTCAGGAGGTCCGGGCTGTGCGTCGTGACAAGAACCTGAGTCTTCTCGCTGGCGGTCTTGATCATGTCCGCCACGATGGGCAGCAACCGCGGGTGTAACCCTGCCTCTGGCTCGTCGATCGCGACGAAGGCATGCGGCACCGGGTTCAACAAGGCGGCAGCCAGGCACAGAAAGCGCAAGGTACCGTCCGACAGATCCCACAGCTCCATAGGGCGGGACATGCCCTTTTCGTGGATGCGCACCAGGACCTTGCCGGGAGCACCATACGCCGTTTCGACGGTGATTTCCTCAAAGGACTCGGGGTAGGCGCTACGAAGAAAATCGCGGAGCGCGTCGGCGCTCGACTGATACGCGTGACGGGTGAGAATCTCATGCAAGACAGTTCCGAGGTTTTCGCCGGACATGAACAGCAAAGTAAGAGCCTGGATGTCTGCGGGCTTCGTCCGCAGCGCCGAGAACCTCCCCACGTCGAACCCGGGGTAGAAAGCGGCGTTTGCCAACAGAACCCGAATCCAGGACGGGTCGGGGTACTCGTTTAGGAATCGCATCTGGGCCAAGCGTAGCGAAACAGCCTGCGGTGCGGCCGGTGCCGTGGGCGCAGGGGTTGCATCGGCGGTCGATTCCGTGGGCGCGCTTGGCGCCGCGATGCCAGGAACCGCCTCGTCGAATGGCACTAGCTCCCCTTTTCGTCGGTCGTAGATACTCGAGCGATTCGACGTTGCCTCAAGTAGCTTCGCTGGTTCGTCGTGTCCCCGCAGCGCTTTGGCACTCCGCAGGACTTCGTGTATCGGATGCACTCGGCCAGATGCGTCGCACGCAAGCCGTACCTGATAGACAAAACCGCCTTCAAGGCCGGGAACGGAATCCCAGAACGGGTGTCTCGTCGGCTTCTGAAGCGCCAGCGTCCAGCCAAGCGGATTACTCAACGCAGCGCTCAGCACGTTCATAAAGCCGCCTTGGCGGTTCAACGCGGTCTCAAGTGGCACCTCAGCCGCGGTGGCGATGAGTTGCAGACAGTCGAGCAAGGTGCTCTTGCCCGACGCATTTGCGCCGATGACCACCGTCAGTTGCCCGAAGTCGGCCTCGAAGTGCTCCAGGAGGCGGTAGCCGGTGACCTCCAGCTTGGTGATCATGCGCGTCAACCTCCGGCGTGAGGGCACGCCACACACCCTTCCAGTAACGCAAACCAATCGCTATGGTAGCTAACGCCAGCTTGCCACGAAAGACGACGCTGGCTTGAACCTCGTACGAAGCGCCCGGCCGAAGGTGCGGTGGAATGGTCAAGATAGACACGATCGAAGGCACGGTTGACGACGTTCTCTGGTACCACTACGACCTCGGCACCGACGTGCTCTATCTGCGCCTGGCCGCCGAGCGCGAAACGCCGACGTATGCAGAAGAAACGGACGACGGCTGCCTCTTGCTCCGCCGCGAATCCGACGACCGCGCCGTTGGTGTCACCGTCGTGAACTGGTGGAAGCGCTTCGGCAGCGGGCCGCTGCCGGATTCCCTTCGCGAACTAGAGGCACGTATCGAACCCTGGGCCCGGCGCCTGGCGGCGTGAGCTGGCACGGGCGGCGGGGACGTCGGCACATTTGGCCCCCGCGGAGGATGGCAGTGCAACGCGCCCGGCACGATTCGAACCTGCGCCGGACGCCGTTTTTGGCAGGCACAGCCGTCCCGGCCAGCCGGGATGACCCTTTCGGGGTGGGCAATCGCTCACCGCTTCGCGGCGGCTTCTTTCGCGCGGGCGATCACCTCATCCTGCACGTCGCGCGGTGCCTGCTGGTAGCGCGCAAAGTGCATGGAGAACGTCCCGCGCCCCTGCGTCATGCTGCGCAGGTCCGTCGCGTAGCCGAACATGTTCGCCAGCGGCGCGTCGGCGCTGAGGACCGTCACGTCGCCGCGCGGCTCCGTAGCGTGGATGACGCCGCGGCGGGAACAGAGGTCCCCGGCGACCGGTCCCTGCTGCACGGTCGGCACCTCGACCTCGACCTTCATGATCGGCTCGAGGATCGCCGGCCTGGTCCGCGGATAGGCCTCCTTGAACGCGTCGCGGGCGGCGATCTGGAAGGCGATGTCGGACGAGTCCACCGCATGTGAAGTGCCGTCCTCGAGGACGACCTTCACGCGGACGACCTCGTAGCCGGCCAGGGGGCCCTTCATGCGTGCCTGCTGGAAGCCCTTGTCGCACGACGGAATGTACTCGGTCGGGATGCGCCCGCCGGCAACTTCGTTTTCGAATTCGTAGTCGTGCTCCGCGCTCTCGGGCAGCGGCTCGATGCGCCCGATGACGTGGCCGTACTGGCCGGAACCGCCGGTCTGCTTCTTGTGCTTGTAGTTGAACGTGGCGGCCCTGGTCGGGGCCTCGCGGTAATTCACACGCGGCGCGCCGGTCGTAACCTCGCAGCCGTATTCGCGGCGGATGCGTTCCGTGTACACTTCGAGCTGCAATTCGCCGACGCCGGAGATGATGGTCTCACCGCTCTCCAGGTCGGTGTGGACATGAAACGTAGGGTCTTCGCGCACAAAGCGCTGGAGGGCCTTGGCCAGCCGGGCGCGGTCGTTGTTCTTCGCCGGGGTGATCGCCAGGGCGATGACCGGCTCCGGCGTATGGATGTTCTCGAGCGCGTAGTTGACCTGGTCGTCACAGAAGGTGTCGCCCGAGGCACAGTCCAGGCCGATGAAGGCGATGATGTCTCCGGCGCCCGCCTCTTCCACGTCGGCGCGGTCGTTGGCGTGCATGCGCACCATGCGGCCGACGCGCGCTGCCTTGCGTGTGCGCGTATTGCGCAGGACGCGGCCCTTGCGCAGGCGGCCCTGGTAGATGCGTGTAAAGGTGAGCTGCCCGAAGCTCTCCTCGATGAGCTTGAAGGCCATCGCCACGACGGGTGCGTCCGGGTCCGCCGTGATCGTGACCTCGGCTCCGTCGTTGTCGTTGTCCTTGGCGTAATAGACGGCGTCCAGCGGCGAGGGCAGGAAGCGCACGATGGCATCGAGCAGCACCTGCACGCCCTTGTTCTTGACGGCCGAGCCCATCATGACCGGCACGATGTCGCGGCTGATGGTCAGCCGGCGAATAACCGCGTGCAGCTTCGCGCTGGAGACGGCCTGGCCTTCGAGCAGCAGCTCCATCAGCTCATCATCGTAGAGCGACAGCGTGTCGAGCATCCCCTGCCGGGCGCGCTCCGCCGACTCGCGGAGCTCGGCTGGGACGGGCTCGCAGCGGACGTGCTCGCCGTGGTCGCCGTCGAAGTAGACGGCTTCCATGGTAAGCAGGTCGACGACGCCGCGGTGATCGTTCTCCAGGCCGATGGGGATTTGGAGCGGCACGGCCTCCAGGCCCAGCTTGTCCTCGATCTGCTGGATCACGCGCGCGGGGTCCGCGCCGACGCGATCGAGCTTATTGATGAAGGCAATCCGCGGCACGCCATAGCGCTTCATCTGGGCATCGACGGTGAGCGACTGCGACTGGACGCCGCCGACGCCGCAGAGAACGAGGATCGCCCCGTCGAGGACGCGTAGCGAGCGTTCGACCTCGATGGTGAAGTCGACGTGGCCTGGTGTGTCGATCAGATTGACCTGGTGGTCGAGCCACGAAACCGTTGTCGCGGCAGAAGTTATGGTGATGCCGCGCTCGCGTTCCAGCTCCATGTGGTCCATAACCGCGCCGCGCTCGCCGTCGTGGACCTCGCCCATGCGGTGGATACGCCCCGTGTAATAGAGGATACGCTCCGACAGGGTCGTCTTGCCCGAGTCGATGTGCGCCGAGATGCCGATGTTGCGAATGCGTTTGATGGCGTTCATATACTGCGTTCCACTGATCTAACTGCTTCTTCCTAAATGGCTTACGAACGCGCTCCTCGTCGCCAACTGCCGCTCGGTGTCCGCATCGCGATCGTACCGCTTCCGCCGTAGCGGTACACGTTCCGTTTCCAGTGCCAGTACCGATGCCGCGTTTCGCGGCGTCCAGCCCGAATCACCTCAGTGCTCGGGGACCCCCGCCACCCACGCTTGGGTGGCACTGTTTCTGCAACCGGCCCGACGAACTGCTATTAGTCTAGCAGGTCGCGTACGGCGAATCAAGCCCACTCGGTGCGCAAGCGCTGTCTCGGACGAGTGTTAGCGGGTCTGAATACCGTCTGGTATGCCGAAGTCGCGGTCCACTTTCTCCGTAAACTCGCCGCTGGCGTGACTCCGGGCGTCGGTTTCTACACAATCGCTGCCCGCGGGGCGTCCTCCGCCCGCAGGGCGTTCAGGTTCTCCAGATCCGCATGCCTCATGCCAGGTCTAGTCGAGACATACCAATTCACGCTTGACCCCGCACGCGTTCGCTCCGTCTGCCGTTCCGCCTGGGCAAAAACGGCACGTTCAGACCAGACATTGGTATAAGTGGGTATCAGTTCTAGGACCCGCTGCCACCGCGAGATATCGGGCTCGATGTCGCCAGGATCAGTCACTGGGCCTGACGCCGTTGGCCGCGCGGGCGCGCTTTCGACCCCGCGGGAGACGCCGGTACAACGCGCCCGGCAGGATTCGAACCTGCGACCGCCGGATTAGAAATCCGGTGCAACGGATCGCGGCGGCGGCCGTAACTGACGAGGCCAACGCTATTTGTAGCCATTCGCGGTCGGGCTCGCAAGCGAATCCCGACCAAACTGCCACCCTTTCGCCGCGGGACCCCGACCTGCAGAGCGTCGTTGAGGCGTGGCTCGCGCTGTCGGCCGAGGTGCGGGTCGGCATCCTGGCAATGGTCCGGGCGACCGCGTCGAACAGGGGGAATACACGATGAGCCTTGATCTGCTCGCCTACGCTCGCGAACGTCGGCTGCGTGTCTGGAAGCTGCACGAAGGCGCCCCAGTGTGGCCGACACGGCGCCGAGCAGCCGGGGCGCCCGTGGCCTACCCCGGGGGGGCGGCGGACGGTCGTGGCCCTTGATATCGGACGCCGCACGGACGCGAATATTGACGCTGGCACCCCGGATGTAGCGGCGGCCGGCCTGTGGCCAGGTTGCGGCAGATGATCCGAGATGGGAGCACGCCGCAAGACGGGTCTATATGATGGACGCTTTCGAGATTCTCGGCGTCGGGCTGCTCTTTGTCCTGCTGGTGCTCCTGTGGGCCGTTCCGATTGTGGCGGCATGGAACCATCGCCACCCGCACCGCGGGACGATCCTGGTCCTCGACTTGCTGCTCGGCTGGACGGTAATCGGATGGGCCGTGCTCGTCGCGTGGGCCTTCGCCGGCGTACCGCGCCGGCTCGTGGTGTCGTGTCCGGTCTGTCGTCTGCCGATGCAACTGGAGCGCGGCGCCGCGGCCGGACGCTGCCGAACCTGCGGCACCCTGGTGCGCGGGCCGATCAGTCCATCACCCGGCGGACCGGGATAACGCAATTATCTGCCGCTACGGGTACGTCCACGCTACCGGGTAGCTCCAGTCGTCGGGCGCGTGGAAGGGCAGCCCCGGCGGAGGTGAACCGGTGAATCCTGTGCACGGCTTCTCGCTTGCCGGTCGAGCCACGCACAAAAGCGTCAGAAAACCGCCGCCAGACAAGCCGTAAGCATAGCTCACTCGAGTGCTTACGCTGGACAGCTCTGCTTTGCCAGCTTCCCAAACGGGACGTCAGGGGTTCGAATCCCATCGACTGCTTTAACCCAATCTGTAACACTTCACCCGTCTGCAAGATTGTCTGAGATTTTTGCAGCCTAGCCCTTGCGCCGGGAGCGCGCACGCGCGTATATCCTCGCCATGCGCAGCACGGCGACGCGTTCGGACGCGTTGGACAAGCTGGTGGCGGCCTTGCAGAG
>CAIWOY010000276.1 GCA_903914415.1 uncultured Phycisphaerales bacterium
CCGACGGCCACGGCCGCACGGTCGATTTCCGCAACACGATCATCGCGATGACGAGCAACATCGGCAGCGAGTTGATCGCTAATGTAGCGGCCGACGCCCCTGTCGGCCGTAGGGATGCAGCGGCGGTCGCCGACATCGAGATCGAAGCCAAAGTCCGCGAGGAGCTGAAACGCCACTTTCGGCCGGAGTTTCTCAACCGCATCGACGAAGTCGTGGTTTTTCAGCGCCTGTCGCGTGCGGACCTCCGCGGCATCGTCGAGCGGCAGGTCGCGCTGCTTCAGCACCGCCTGGCCGGGATCGGCATGGGGAGCACGGGCGCGTCCTCAGCCGGCATGACACTCACGATGACCGACGCGGCCAAAGACCAGCTCGCGACCGACGGCTACGACCCCGTCTACGGCGCCCGCCCGCTAAAACGCCTGATCCGGCAGCAGATCGAGAACCCGCTGGCCAAGCGTATCCTCCGCGGCGACTTCGCTCCTGGCGACGCGATCGTTGTCGACGCCGGCGGCGAAGCGTACACGTTCGAGAAACAGGTCGCGGCCCGCGTGGTCCGCCGGTCGTAGCGTCGGCCGGCGACGTGTCCGGATGGTCTTCGGACGTGCGGCTACGGGCGGCTTTCGTCGGCGTCGGGCGGGAGCACGATCTGCTTCTCGGACCGCAGGGCCTCGATCTTGTCGAGTTGGCGTTGGAGCTTGCGGGCGCGTGTGTCGCTCAGGGCCTTGTATTGCTCCAGCACCAGGTCCAGGCCCCGGCCGAGCTTGTCCATCAGCTCGGTGTACTTGTCCCATTCCTTCTTGAACGTCCCGAACAGCGCCACCATCTCCTGCGACGCCTCCTCGACACGGGCATTCTCGGCGGCCTGGCGGATGACAACCAGAAACGCGTAGAGCGTTAGCGGCGAACAGAGCACGACGTGCTGGCGGATGGCGTCGTCGAGCAGGGCGGGGTCGTGCTCGTGGATGAACGCGTAGATTTGTTCGTTGGGGATGAACACGAGGACGTAATCGACCGTGCCCGCGTCGGGGGCGATGTATTCGCGTGTCGTGACTTCCTTGATGCGCATCCGCACGTCGCGCAGGAACGCGCCGACGGCCTGGTCGTGGGCCGGGCCGTCCGGCACATCCAGGCATTTCAGGTAGTTCGCCAGCGGGAATTTCACGTCCATGTTCACGCGCCGGCCTTGCGGCAGCGGAAACGTGAAGTCCGGGCGGCTGCCGGCAGCGGACACAGCCTGTTTTTCGTAACTCACGCCTTCGATGAAGCCCGCGAGCCGGAGCACATCCTCGGCGATGCGCTCGCCCCACTGCCCGCGACGTTGCGGATTGGCCAGTGCCTCGCGCAGCTTGGCCGTCGTGCCCTGGAGCTCGAGTGTCGCCTTCGTCGTGTGGTCGAGCTTTTGGACCAGCGCTCCCTGCGACTCCCGGCGGTCCTTGTCCAGCGTTTGCAGGAGCGTGCCCACCTCGGTCAGCTTCCCGGCGATCTGCTTGACGGTCTCGTCGATGAGCTGCTTGCGGGCGTCGAGCGCGGCCTCGCCCTGCTTGGCCTGTGAAGTGAACCGCGCGTCGGCCAGGTGGAGGAATTGCTCGCTGTTGCTGGAGAGCGCCGCGCGCGACAGCTCGCCGAAGACGGCCTGGACGCGCTCCACCACCGCCTGCATGTCCTGCACGCGCTGCATGTCGGCCTGGGCGAGCAGTTGGCGCGCCAGCTCTTGAGCGGCGCGACGGCGCACGGCCAGGACCACGAGCACCAGCGCGGCCCCGAGCACCACGCCGCCGGTCAGCGCAAGCACAGGCGTCATACAGCCTCCCGAGTCGTTCCTCGCCGAAGCACGGCGAGAGTGTACCCCGCGACGGCGGCCCCACAAAGCCGGCGGTGGGCGCCGGAGCCCGGATGCGTAGAATGCGGGCAGAAAGCTATGCCAAGACGTGGAACGCGGAAACGGCGGTTGGGCCGACGGCTGCGGCGGAGCGGACGCTGGCTGCTGCCGTTGGTCGCCGGCGTGGTGGTCGGTGTGGCCGGGCTGGGGCTCGCGCAGCGGGTTGCGCGCGGACGCCTGCCTGTGCTGCCGGGGCCGCCCGACCCGTTGCGGACTCCGCCGCGGGCCTATGCCTGGACGGAGCCGCCGCCGCCGGCCTTTCCGATTCCGCCGTATGCGCGATTTCTGAAGGGGGTTTCGATCGTGTTGGACCCAGGGCACGTGGGGCAGCGGGACCCGGGCGGGACGTGGAAGCGGGGGCCGACGGGGCTGCGCGAGGCGGAGGTGAACCTGCGCGTGGCGCGGCTGCTGCGGGAGTTTCTCGAGGCGGCCGGGGCCCGGGTCGTGCTGACGCGCGACCGCGACGAGAACCTGAACCGGCCGGACGACGAGGACCTGCGGCAGCGTGCGGCGGTCGCCAACGAGCAGCACGCGGACCTGCTCCTGTCGATCCACCACAACGCCGACGACAACCCGCAACCAAACTACACGACGCTTTTCTATCACGCGGCGGCGGACGCGAGCGCAGCGGGGTTGTGTGCGGCGCGGTACTTGCTGACCGGGCTGGATGATGCGCTGCGGCTGGACAAGCAGATCGAGTGTGCGGTGCTGAGCGACCGCCTGCTGCACAAGAACGGGCTGGCGGTCCTGCGTGAGGCGCAGGTGCCGGCGGTGCTGTCGGAGGCGTCGTTTCATTCGAACCCGGAGGAAGAGGCGCGGCTGCGCGACCCGGTTTACAACCGGCGGGAAGCATACGGCCTGTTTCTCGGGCTGGCGCGGTGGGCGCAGGCCGGCTTGCCGCGGATCGCGCTGGCGCAATCCGGGGCGGCGCGGGCCGGACAGGATGTGGTTGTGAACCTGGACGACGGGCTCAGCTCGCGCGGGGGTTGGGGCGCGGACCAGGCGCAGATTTCCGCGGCGGCGGTCGTTGTGCGACTGGATGGGAAACCGGCGCACTACACGTTCGACGCAGGGAAGCGGCAAGTGCACGTGAGCCTGCCGAAGACGCTGCATGAGAGCCGGCACGAGCTGTTCGTGGACTTTGAGAACATCTTCGGGCAGCACGTGCTGCATCCGGCGCTGGGCGTCGAGGTTGGGAAGCCATAGCAGTCCGCCGCAGAAGTAGCGCCGGCCCCCCGTGGCCGACGTAGAATACGAGAAAGCACGGCCTTCGTGAGCGGTCCTCGGCGCCGAAGGTCCTTTTTGCGGCGGACTGCTATGCAACCTTCAGCCGGCGAGGCTAGGGAGCGGTTTCGGGCTGGCGGTTTGCGCGAGTTTGGCGGCTATGAGCGGATTCAGGCGGCTGGCGGCGGGAATTGGCGGAGTTTGGCGGGGCGCGTCCGAACGCGAAGCGCGAGCGAGCGCCAGCGCGAGCGTGCCCCGCGCGGCTGCTCCCGACCCAAGGAATCGCGCGCCGGGGGGCTGGAGCTTGATGCGCTCGTCGCATAAAATTACATGCGTGAGCGAGGACACGCACGGGGCGAGTTAGGCCAGCCGTATGTTTCGGCGCGAATCGGACATGGTCGCTGCCGCAACGGCCTGGATGAGGGGCAGCGGTCTCCACGTGAAATCAGAGTTTGTGACTCCGTGGGGCATCTGCGACCTCGTGGGCCTCAGCTTCAATGCGAACAAGGTGGCGGAGCGCCTGCGCCGACGCCAAACCAGGCCGGTGAGCTCGATCACGCGTGCGGCCCTCCTCCTGCGCATCCCCGATGTTGCTGAGCAGCGGTCGGTGACCCTCGCGAGGCTGGTGCGTCAGTGTGCGCCGGCGGTTCCTTCGGAGGTCGTTAGCGCGGAAATCGACCGGCTGATCGCCGATCGGTTCGTCGTGCGCGGGCGGCGCGGCGGCCTCCAGAAGCAGAACGGCTGGGTCCCCCTGCACGATCGTCTCGTCGCAATCGAGCTAAAGATGTCCCGCGTTGAAGAGGCCATGCGCCAAGCGCGCAATAATCTGGGATTCGCCGACGAATCGTACATCGCCCTGCCTGCGGACGTTGCCCGCGGAGTGGTCGCCAAAGCCGCCCGTTACGCGCAGTTCTTCGAAGCTGGCGTGGGCCTGCTCGCGGTGACGCACCGTCGGTGTGAAGTCGTGGTGCCGGCCCGCACAACCGGAACCTGGAAAGACGCGGTTATTCAGTTCTGCTGCGTCGAGAAATTCTGGCGCACTCGGATCAGAGGCAGTTGAGCATCAACGGCTCAGCGATGGCTTCCGGTCGCCTTGCAGTCCCCTCGTCGTTCGGTAGCGCGGGCAGTGATCTTCCAAAGGCGAACGCAGCGGAGAGATCCTGAAACAGCGCTATCGCACGCCCGGCCTTCGGTGCGGATGCGATAGTGTCAAACCACTGCTTGTAGGACCGGGCCACCTGTTGCCGCGCATTACTCGCTTGGCTCAGCACGTCGTAGTTCTTGATGATCCCGCCGATCTCCGCATGCGCGGGGTGCGACGGCGCGAGTCCTGCAACCACGCCTTCGAGCCATAACTTGAACTGAGGTCCGACACCAACGCGGCGCCGAAGCGACTGTAGTGCGACCTTTGGGCTCGCCTGCTTCGTGTGACCACCGGCCAAGAAGAGTTGATAGCCAGAGCCGATGCCGATGGCCGGATGGTCTACGAGACCCCTGGCCCAGAGGGCCAAGTTCAAACCCCAGTACGGACCAGCTATCCTGATCTTGGAGGCGATCCGTTCATTAATTTCCTCATGTAGGGCAATGACCCCGGGGAATCGCTTGTTCCTCAGCGTGGGTGAACCGCTGTCGTCCGTGAGGCTCTTGTCAACCACCCAGAGGCCGTCCGCTTGGCTCTCATGATAGCAGCGCTCGGCTTGTTCGAGCTTCACGTTTCTCGCGGTCTTCCCGTTGATCTGTTTCTGATTCGTAAACACAAGCGGCAGGATAAGGCGCCCTGAAAAACCGCTGCTGCTCTTCCACTTGCCCGTCGCCTTTGCCAAGGCGCGATTGATCTTGTTCCGTCCGGAGTCGTTGACGAGGGGGATCTGAGGCACGGTGATCCACGACGGCTTGTGGCAAGAGCACTTGTCCATCACTGCCACCACAAATGCGCTGACCTCCGCCATGACCGGGTTCGCGTGATAGCTGGGGGATCCCACCCTCTCGAGGTTGTCGAGGCCGACGAGGCCAGCCATGAAGTCAAACCATTGATTCCGCCGTGTCGGTTCGGTGCGTCGTGTCTTCAAATCGTCCATTCCGTCCACGCATGGATCGAGCCAGAGCTTCGCCTTCACTGGAAGCAGAGCCCCAAGGAGTCTCTCCGCCCGGTCCAGCGGTACCCTCACGAAGTCCGAATCGGCGTACACGCTCTTTACGAGCCTGGCTACCTCGTCACCTGTGACGAATGGAATATGGTCCGCCATGTTGATCCTCACAACCGCGCTCTTCGGCGCAAGTGAGCACAGACGTGCTCCGGCTCAGGGAAGATGAACATCTCGCCGATGCCGACTCGCTCGAGCTCGTTGAGAAGTGATGCCTTGTGCTCACTCAGAATCGGGACGTATAGAAGTGAGCTCGCCTGATCTCGGTCTAGCTCAAACTTGCATGATCCGTGCAGCGTGAACACGCCCTGCTGTAGCGCGATTCGCTCCGTGTTCCACGTCGGGTTGATCGCGATCGTGGGTTTCCCGCGGCGACTGACTCGGCCGTCCAGCCGGAAGTATGGGCGCAGGACGTCCGCGTCCCTCTGAAAATCGAATATGCGCGGGGCGCTCCGGTCAACCTGCTGGTTGAGTTCGATCGGGTTCAGAATGACGACCAAGCCGTCTGCTTCCGTGTCCTTGGAACACGCGAAGAACAGCGCAACCGCGGCGTTCTGTGTCCAATCGAGCAGTCGTGTCGGCAACCCGTAGTGCTGGGCGACTTGCATCCAGCCCAGGTCATCGTCAGGGCCCGGTGGACGAGCGAGCTTCATCTCGAGGAACCGGCGCATGTCCGCGATCAGCCCGAGAGCTCGCTCCCGGCGGTCGATATCCGGGCTCCGAAGCGCTGACGGGGCGAGCGTGTGGTCCATCCGCGGGTGGCCACGAAACCAGAACGTCTTGCCTGGATCGAGAAGCGCGTGGAAAACGCCGAAGAAATCGCTCAGCGTGGCGATTTCCCGCTGCCGGTACATCGGGCAGTCGATCGGGCAGTGCCGATACCGCTTCCCGATCTCGCGACGGCGCACAGGAGTTGTCGCAGGCATCGTACCCTGGCTCCGCAAGTGTGGGCGAGCGCGCCCCGAGTATATGGGCTTGGCCACCCAACCCGAGGAGCATATTGCAGCAAAAGCGCCGCGTATGCAATGCGCAACAGGGGCGGCGCCCTACTCGCAGGGCTGCGCCTGGGCCCAGAATTCCGCGCCGCTCAGGACCGGGACCATCTCGAAGTCCACCAGGTCGTTCCACCGGCTGGCCCGGGTGTCGAGCAACGTCCGGTCGGGGGCCGCCATCACGTGGAACCAGCGCGCGCGGGCGGGACCGACCCAGTTCGCGTGGTACGCGACGCCCCGCCCTCCCACCGGTCCGCCCCGCTGCCCCCCCCCCCTGTTTCTGACGTCGGACTTTCTACTTCCGACTTTTTCCGCCAATTGCCGCCACCCGCCGCCAATCTCCGCCAACCTTCCATCCCCGCTTTGCTTTCCCTCTCTTTCTGGGGAATACTTGAGATGCTCACGCAGTGCCAGAGCCTGCCTTGCCGGCCCGCTCGGCGGTGTGGCACCGGCCCCCAGCCGGTGAACTGTGCACCCCACACCCGCTGACCCGGTTCGAGACACGTGCCCGGGCGCGTTCGCCCCGTCGGACCGGTCGCGTTTGTGTGCGACCGGCCTCGACGCTTGCGGACGGAGGAC
>CAIWOY010000277.1 GCA_903914415.1 uncultured Phycisphaerales bacterium
CGCGCCCAGGCCGTCAGCGTGGTTCGCTCTTCGTCGCTCAACGTGATCGGAATCGCCTTGCGCACAGGTCTCATCCTCCTCTGGAAGATAAGACCCGCCAAGTGCTCATGCGTTGGTATAAATATGAGGCGCTACACTAGCATCTTGGGGATGCGCACGACTTTCGTCCGGTCGGCGTGGCTCCGAATTTCGCAGGCAGTGTAGAAGGCGCGCATGGTACGACCGAACCTCCTCGTACGCCCGATGTTATCCAATCGGCGGGCGACTGGAACGCCAATCAGAGCAATCGACGAGGACATACCGCGGGATGTCGGCAGCGCGCCCGAATCCGAACCCCGTTCGCGAGGGCGTGGCCCGCCGCGCCTTTCGCCGCCCCGTCGCCGCAGTCATAAGAAATCCGCAATCACCGTGTCCGCCACCAGGAACCCGGCCCGCGTCAGCCGAATGCCGTCCGCGTCCACGCTGAGCAGCCCCGCCGCACCGTGCCGCTCGACCGCCTCCGCGAACAGCCGCGTCGGGTCCACGCCATACCGCTCAGTGAACCGCCCCCGGTCGATCCCGCTCGCCAGCCGCAGCTCCAGCATCGCCGTCTCCCGCGCGCGGCGTTCCGGCGGCAACTGCTCGTGCTCGCCCCACGGCGACCGCCCCGCCGCGATCGCCTGCACGTACGCCGCCGTATCGGCGACGTTCTTGTACCGCACCTCATCGACGAACCCCGCCGCCGCCGGCCCGAGCCCGACGTACGGCTCGTTGTGCCAATACCGCAGATTGTGCCGGCATTCCGCGCCCGCCCGCGCGAAATTGCTGACCTCGTAGTGTGCCAGCCCCGCCGCGGGCATCATGTCGAGCGCCAGCTCGTACATGTCCGCCTCCAAGTCGGGATCGACCGGCGTCACCACCCCCGCGTCCCGTTGCCGCCGCAGCGGCGTCTCCGCCTCATAGGTGAGCCCGTATGTGGAAACATGCTCCGGCCGCAGCGCGAGCGCCGCCTCCAGGCTGCGTCGCCACGACGCGAGCGTCTGCCCCGGTATGCCGAAGATCAGGTCCAGGCTGATCCGCTGAATCCCGAACCGCTGGCAGATCGCCACCGTCTCGCCGACCTGCTCCGGCCGATGCCTGCGCTCCAGCACGCGCAGCTCCGCCGGCTCAAACGACTGCGCCCCCAACGACACCCGGTTGACGCCCGCCCCGGCCAGCACCCCCGCGACCTCGTCCGTCACCGTCGCCGGATTCGCCTCCACCGTGAATTCCAGTTGCTCCCCGGCGTCCGCGTACGCCCGCACCCCACCCAGCAGCCGCCCAAGCTGTCCCGGCGGAAGCACCGTCGGCGTCCCCCCGCCGACATAGATCGTGTCGAAAGCAAGCGTCCGCCGCGCCGCGTAGCCGTCCAGTTCGCGCAGTAGCGCGTCCACCAGCGGCCCGACCGCCTCCGTCCGCAGCACCTCCGAATAAAAGTCGCAGTACCCGCAAAGCGTGCGGCAAAAAGGTACGTGAACATACAGGGCACGGCACGAATAGGGCGTTGTCATCGGTTTCGCTTTCGCGTAGCATACGCCGCCGCGCTGGGTGCATCCTAACCGGTGACCCACGCTGCGGGGGTGGCTCGGTGGTGTGACCGGCCGCGGGTGCGGCGGCGTCCAACAGTGGCGAGGCCAGACCATGAACGTCGTTTTGGTGATGTTCAAGGGTACCGATCGACGCGATTTTCCGCTGAACGAGGAGCGGACGGTCCTCGGCCGCCGCCAGGACTGCCACCTGCGCATCCCGACCCGCGACGTGTCGCGCCAGCACTGCGAGCTGCTCAAGAAACCCGGCGGGCTACACGCCAAGGACCTCGGCAGCTCCAACGGAACCTTCGTCAACGGCAAACGCATCGCCGAGGCCCAACTGAAGCCCGGCGACCGTCTCCGCGTCGGCCCCGTCACCTTCGCCATCCAGATCGACGGCCAGCCCAAGGACATCAAGCCCGAAGAGGGCGCCACGCCCACCGAGGTCACCCCCACCGCCGGCACGCCGGAGGACGAGAAGACCTTTGACCTCGGCGAGGCGGAACTGCTCGACGACCCCCTCTCCGCGCTGGAAGAGCCGGAAGACGACGACGACAAGAACGCGCCGTGACCGCGCCGTCCCGCACCCGCTGCCCGTCGCCCTGAGGGGGCTCGCGTATGCCCGGCTCGCGTAAACAGCACCTGCCGTCCCGGCCAGCGCCCACGCTGCGGCGCCGCGCCGCAATCGCCCTGCTGGTCGCCCTCCCGCTCGCCCTCGCCGCCCTGACGCTCACCGCGACCTGCCGCCCGCGCTCGTATCGCCCCGCCTCCACCGACTACACCCGGCTCCACGCCGACAAGCGCGACCTCGCCGCCCTCGTCGATGAGATCGGTGCCGCCCTCAACGGCGGACGCCCCGTCCAGCTCCAGCTCCGCGAGGACCAGATCAACCGCTGGATCGCCGCCCGCGCCGAGATGTGGCCGGAGGCCGCCGTGGACATCCGCCCGCTGCGCGACCCGCAGCTCACATTCCACGACGGCGGAATACGGTTCGCCGCCCTGGCCGAGCACGCCGGTTGGCGGGCAGTCCTTTCGATCACCTGCCACGTCGCCGTCACGGGCGATCGCGTCCTGATCCGCTGCGACGCCGCACGCCTCGGCCTGCTCCCCTTGCCCGCCGGCTGGTTCTCACGCCTCGTGACCACGGCCCTCCGCGGCACCGGCGTATCGGTCGAAGCGAGCCCCGACGGCGCGCTGGCCCTCCGCAATGACTGGCTCTGGCCGAACGGCAAACGCCGCTTTCGCCTGGCCGACCTGCGCGTCTCTGCCGCCGCGGTCCACCTCGGGCTTGAGCCGACCGGCCCGCTACGGATTCCCGCACCATCCCCCCAGCCGCAGTAGCCAGCCAGGGGTCGAGCTTTCTATACTAGGGCGATCAGGACCACCCCAAGGACCGCAGCGTGAACAGCCCCGCACAGGCCCTCGCACACCGGCTCAGAGAGCTCCGGCGACGCCACTTCGGCGCGCAGGGCAAAGCTCTCTTCGCCCAGCGCCTCGGCCTGCCCGAGGACGAGTATGCCCGCTACGAGCGCGGCGTCGTGCCCCCGGGCGACGTCCTCGTCCGAATCTGCGAGACCACCGGCGAGGACCTCCAGTGGCTGCTCACCGGCGTCGCCTCGCGCGGCACCGTCGTCATCGCCGAGGCCCGCGGCCGGCACCGCACCTTGCTCACCCGCGTGGCCAACCTGCTCGAACAGAAGCCCGCCGCCGCCGCGCCGCTCGACGCCTTCCTCGATCTCCTGGACCAGTCGGAGCACGCCCGCCGTCCGCGGCCCGCCGCGCTTCCCGACCCAACCGCACTAATCCGCGTTTTCGAGTTGGATGACTTGCCCCCGACGCTGCCCACGGACGGCCCGGACGGCCCCGGTCGCTTCGAGTTGGCCACGTTGCCGGACGGAGAGCCGCTCGGCCCGGCGGAGTCGATGGAACTGGTCGAGCCCGCCGTGCAGTACTCGCCGGGCACCGCCCGCAACACCACGCTCGTCACCGTGCGGGCCGCCGACGGCCGCACCTACCGCTGCCTGCATGACCAGGTGGTCACGACCTGCTTCGGCGGTGCCTTCGGCGCCCGGCTGACCGACGACACCATGCGGCCAATGTTCGACGCCGGCGATTGCGTAATCGTCTCCATAGGCTGCGCGGCCAAGGTCGGGCGGCCGGCACTCTGCCGCTTCGCGGACCAGCCGCCGGCCCGCTGCCGCATCTGGCTCGGTACCGAAGGCGAGACCGTGAGCCTCGGACGGCTGGCAGACGGCGCCGTCGAGCAAGTTCCGCGAACCAGCGTCCTCTGGTCCCTCGAGGCCCTTTTCCGTCTGGCGCCCGCCGCCTGAGACTGCACGATTCGCAACGCAGCCCGTGGCCGTAACCTGATGTGACGGCCGATCCCCGCGTCAGCCGGGAAATGTAGCGGCCGACCCCCGTGTCGGCCGTAGACTGCCGGAATATCCCCCTGCGGCGCGAAGCTCCCGGCGAATTGCCGCGCAGCTCGCACCTGCGACGAAACCCGAGGCACGCCGTGCCGATTGAACGAATTGGCCCAGACGTTCGCATCCACCCCGCCGGCCCCGTCGCCGGCGACGCCACCCTCCCCGGCTCCAAAAGCCTCACCAACCGCTACCTGATCTGCACCGCCCTCGCCGATGGCGAAAGCACCCTTCGCGGGGCCTCCTTCGCCGACGACGCCGCCGCCATGCTCGCCGCACTCCAGCAACTCGGCCTCCAAGTGACCACGCACCCCGCACGCGGCGAAATCCACGTCGCGGGCTGCCGCGGGAACCTGCCGGCCGACGACGCCGACCTCAACGTCGGCCATGCCGGCACCGCCATGCGCTTCCTTACCGCTCTGGTCTGCCTCGGCTACGGCCGCTATCGCCTCGACGGTTCGCCACGCATGCGCCAACGCCCCATCGGCGGCCTTGTCGATGCTCTGTGCACGCTGGGCGCCCAGATCGGCTACGAACTCACGGAAGGCTGCCCGCCGCTGACCGTGCTCGCCCGCGGCCTCACCGGCGGCGAGGTCGTCTTCGACACGCCCCCGTCCAGCCAGTACATCAGCGCCCTCCTCATGGTCGCCCCCTACGCCAAACGCGACGTCCTCATCCGCGTCGAGGGCCCCGTCGTCAGCGAGCCCTACATCGACATGACCATCGACGTCATGCGCTCCCTCGGCGTCGAGCTGCTCGAATCGGAAGCCCGCCGCTTCATCGTCCCCGCCTTCCAGCGCTACCAACCCGGCTCCTACGCGATCGAGCCCGACGCCAGCGCCGCCACGTACTTCTGGGCGGCGGCCGCGCTCACCGGCGGCCGCGTGCGCACCCGGGGCCTGACGCGCGCCAGCCGCCAGGGCGACGTCGCGTTCGTGGACGTGCTCGCCCGCATGGGCTGCACCGTCGAGGAAGACGACGCGTCGCTCGCAGTCGCCGGACCCCGCGGCCGCCTCGCCGGCATCAGCGTCGATCTGAACGCCATGCCCGACACCGTCCAGACGCTCGCCGTCGTCGCCCTCTTCGCGGACGGCCCGACCGAGATTCGCAACGTGGCGAACCTGCGCATCAAGGAGACGGACCGCCTCGCGGCCCTCGGCACCGAGCTGGCGCGCCTCGGCGCCCGCGTCGAGCTGCGCCCCGACGGCCTGACCGTGCATCCGCCCCCGCACATCGCGCCCGCTGCCATCCAGACCTACGCCGACCACCGCATGGCGATGAGCTTCGCGCTCGCCGGTCTGGTCGCGGACGGCGTCACGATCCAGGACGCCGCCTGCGTCTCCAAGAGCTTCCCCGCCTTCTTTGAATCGCTCGCCGCGCTTGGTCCGCGCTCCCCGTAGCGCCCGGCACCCAAACGCGTGGCCGCCGCGGATCGGCGGGATTGAGCGCCCGCGCCCTTCCGCGTTACGATATGCCGGTGTGCCGCGTCGGCCCGTGCGCCGCGGGTCGCGCACGCCACGTGTTCTGGGATTGCGTGGGCCACGATGTCCAAATCCGCCGCCCTTAAGCCGACCCACCGCGCCATCCAGAAGTACTACGACGCCCTCGCGACGTACTCCGACCAGCACGTTGACCACGAAACCGCCGTGCGCTCCGCTTTTCAGACGCTCCTCGCGGACACCGCCAAAACCGCCGGCTGGACGCTAATCCCCGAGCTCAGCGCCCACGTCCCCGACGGTACGGCGAAGTTGTACTTCGCCCCCGCGTGCCCCGACCACGAAACGCCCGGGCGCCACGGCCGTGTCGGCCGCGAGACCTCCAACTCCCTCGCGCCGGCTCGCGCCCCCGAACCGAGCCCCGGCAGTCATGCCGGGGTCTCCGCCCGCACCATCCGCCCCGACGGCACCCTCCGCGACGCCAACAGCCTCCCCCGCGGCTATTGGGAGGCTAAGGACACCGCCGACGACCTCGACGCCGAGATCGTCAAGAAGGCCGCCCGCGGCTATTCGCTCGCCAACACGATCTTCGAGGACACCCGCACGGCGGTGCTCTTCCAGGGCAAGCGCGAGGTCCTGCGCGTCGACCTGCACGACCCGCAGCAGCTTTGCGACCTGCTCAACCAGTTCTACGCCTACACCGAGCCCGACATCGCCGACTTCGAGCAGGC
>CAIWOY010000278.1 GCA_903914415.1 uncultured Phycisphaerales bacterium
CTGCGGGAGTGATCCGGCTGACAACCCGGCCGCCGCGACCTTCCCGAGCCGTTTGGTCCCGTGCGGGTAGGGGGCGGTCTCAGCCGCGCAGGGCTCCGAACGTCTTCCGTCGCCCTCCGAACACTTATTGGGGCCTTGAAGCTCCCACCGATCACGCGTCACGCTAGGCGTAGCGGGTTGGTGAATAATTCCGGATGATAGAGGTTACGGATTTTGCGGCCGCATTGGTGGCGCTGGATCTGGACGAAGTGGTGCAATTCGTGGTCCGCATAGCGGCGTAGCGGCTGAGCCGCGTGGTTCCAGCCGGGCTCACGCCTGCCCAGGTTCTCATGCTCTTGTGCCACCGCCAACACCCGCGCCGACGAAGGGACTTGGCCCACGCGCCCTTGACAAACGCCGCGCTTGTCAGGGGTAGGGCAG
Source organism: uncultured Phycisphaerales bacterium (assembly GCA_903914415.1). Classification (GTDB taxonomy): domain Bacteria; phylum Planctomycetota; class Phycisphaerae; order UBA1845; family Fen-1342; genus Fen-1342. The sequence continues at coordinate 421 of CAIWOY010000278.1, forward strand.
GTCGCGTCCGATTGCGACCTGCCGCCCTTTGCCTCATCCGGACCCCGATAGCATAAACCGGCCCACGCCCCTCTACAAGGCCCATCTTCCGCCCGCTGTGCCCCTTCGCTCCTGTTCCGCCTCAATCTGCGCGATCGGCGCAATCTGCGGACCGCCTGCTTCTGCCGTCCGCCGCCCCTCTCGCCCTTCATGCCCCCGAACCAAGGCCCCGTCTGCTCTGTGTCTCGGTGCCTCTGTCGTTTTTCCGCCAATCTCGCGCACCCGCCGCCAGAATCGGCCCATCCTCAACAAACCGCCCGTTTCCTTCCCCGCCGCCCCGTGCGTCATCTATACTATCTAGGCTCCGCGCGGCCGATTCCCCGTCCGTCCGCGCCGCCCGATCAGAACCCCAAACGCGAGTGCGGGGTCCTGAGCTGAGAGCTGAAACCTGAGAGTTGATAGCTTTTCTATGAACCCGATCCCAACTAGCTGGGTTTCTCCGCGTCCTCCGCGCCTCCGCGGTTGCCTTGCCGTACGTCCCGATAACGAAGAATGCCAAGGGGGGGTACACACACTTGGCACACTTGGCATCCTTGGGTTTTCCGCCCCGCCCGCGGCCCTTTTATCCGGAACTATGCCAGCCGCTTGGCACTCTTGGCACCCTTGCCGCCTCGCCGTGCGCCTTCCCGATCGCCCCGCCACTCAAGAGTACCAACACCCCCCGCACAAACTTGATACTCTTGACGTTTCAGCCCCGCGAACCGCGCACGGCCGGCGCGCAGCGCCCCGTGTGACATGAAAGGACGGCGTAGGGCGCGGTTTCAGGCTTCGACGTCGAGCCCGCCGACGGGCACGCCCGGGGTTGAGGTGTTGTCGTTCTGCTGGTCTTCCGTGGCCCCCTCGTCGGACGGCCGGCCCTGGCTGCCGGGGCCCTCGGCGTCGGAATACACCTGGCTGTCGCGGTCGCTGGACTCGATCACGTCCTGCAACCGGTCGGCGAACACTCCCGGCCCGGCCCGTTCGGTCTCGGCGGCGCTTTCCTTCGCCTTGCGCTCGGCGGCGTGCGTCTGGGCCCCCTGCGTCTGAATGATCGAACCCAGCCAGGTGGGCGGAATGCCAGCCACGGCCGATCCTCCGCGCTAGTCGCTTGGACTCACGAGCGTGCGCCGGCGGGCCTGGAGTTGGGCCCGCAGGCGGCCCAGGATGGCCGAGTGCATCTGGCTGACCCGCGACTCCGACAGGTCGAGCGTCTGCCCGATCTGCTTCATCGTCATCTGCTCGTAGTAGTAGAGCACGATGATCAGCCGCTCGGCGCGGCTCAGCCCGCGCGTGACCAGGTCTTTCAGGTCCTGCTTCTGGGCCTCAATGGTCGGGTCGGGGCCCGCCTCGTCCGGGAGCACGTCGATCTCGAAAACGTCCCGCTGCGACTCGGGGTCCGTGTACTTGCGCGAGAGCGAGACGAGCGTGACCGTGCTGGCGTCGCGCATCAGCTTCTGGAACTGCGCCCGCGGCAGGTTCAGGCGGCGGGCCACTTCATCCTCGTTCGGGGCGCGCCCCAGCTCGACCTCCAGCGTCCGGCTGGCCTCGGCCAGTTGGTGCGCGCGGTGGCGCACGAGCCGCGGCACCCAGTCCATGTTGCGCAGCTCGTCCAGAATCGCCCCGCGGATCCGCGGGGCGCAGTACGTCTCGAACTTGACCCCGCGATTCAGGTCGAACGCGTCGATCGCGTCCACCAGCCCGAAAATCCCGCTGCTCATCAGGTCATCCACGTCCACCTCGTCCGGCAGCTTGGCGCCGATGCGCTCGGCGTTGTAGCGCACGAGATACGTGTAGTGCTCGATGAGCCGGTTGCGGATGTTGTCGTCGCCGGCGCGCTTGAAGTCACGCCACGCGGCGTCCAGGCTGTGTGCATCCGGAAAGGACCGCGTGCGCTGTTCGCGGCTGACTCGTCGCAGCCGGCCAGATCCGCCGGGCATCCTGCTCATGCTTGACCTGCCTCTCCCGCCTGGACGGCGCTGGGTGACTCTTCCGGCTCGGGCTCAGCGGGTTCGACGATCTGGATGGCGTCGAGATGCTCGCGGTCGATCTCGACCTTCTTGCGCTGCAGGTGATCGCGCAGCACCTGCTTGGCCGCCCAGCCCGCCGCCTGGCCGGCCAGAGAGCCGACGACCATCGCGACCAGGCCGCGCGTGAGAACGGCGGTCGCCGAGTTGCCGGCGGTCAGGCCCGCCAGCACGGCCACGGCGAACGCTAGCAGTCCGACCTGCGCTCCAGTGCCCCGCACCATAGTCGACATCCGTGTCATCCTATCGGCGTGCTTTTCAGCCCCCTTGCACGTGAGCTTCAGAGGAAGAGGGTAGCTATTTTTGCCCATACCGGTGCTGCGCGGACGGCGGCGCGCACGGCGGGGCAGACCTGGGTGCAAATCTGCGCAATGCAGATGCTGGCAGAACAGTGCGGGTAGCGCACCGTAACCGGTATCTGCGCCCCGGCCGCCAGAGGGACGTGCCGATCGTGCGGCACGAAGCCGAGGTATTCCACGGACAGTCCGAGAAATGTTCGCGCCACGCGTACCAGCCGCCGGGCAGCGTTTTCCGCCTCTCGGCGGCTGCGCGCCAGGCTCACGACCAGGCGTGCGCGGCCGGCGAAGCCGTGCTGCCAGAGATACTTCAAGGTGGCGTAGCTGTCCGCGAGCGCCGTCGGCTCGGGCGTGGCCATCAGAATGACACGCTCGCTGGCCAGGACCGTGGCCACGAGCGTGGCGCTTAGGCCGGCCGGACAGGCCACCACCAACGTGTCGCACGCGGAGCGGAGCCAGTCGACGGCCTGTTCCGCCTCCGCGGCGGACCGCCACTCACGTCCGGCAGCAAGACGCAGGTCGCCGGACACGCGCGGCCGCCCGCAATCACCCACGCGCAGGTCGGGCGCCGCCGCGCCGTCGTTCGGCGGCGCGGCGTAGTACGGAATCGCGGTGGTTCGCCGCGCGAGGTCCGCGCCGCTGAGAATGACTCGTTGACCGCGCTGGGCCAGGAGAATCGCGAGGTTTAAGGCCAGATTTGTCTTGCCGAGCCCGCCCCGCCCGCTAATAACAGCGACGACTTCCCCTCCCTGGTGCTTCGCGCACGCGTCCAACGAACATTGGTGGCTACGCAGTGCACCCATTGCGCGGATGACCGCCGCCCACCTGACTACCCGTCCGCGGCACACACTAGCTCGGCGACGCGGCTGCCGCAAGCCTCTTCAATGTCCTGCGGCACGTTTTGCCCGGTCGCCAGATAGGACACGCCGAGGCTCAAACGCGTGATCGTGTTGAGAACCACGCCAAAGCCCAGCGCGTCGTCCAGCCGCGTCAGGACCAGCCGGGAGACGCCCAGGGGGGCGAATTCACGGGCCGTGCGGGCTTGCACGCGCGCGTCGAGTGACGCCGGCAGGACCAAGTGCACTTCGTCGGGATGAGCCGCACGCAAGAGCGTAGCCAGCCGCGCAAAACGTGCCTGCTCGCGCAGTCCGACGCCGGGCGTGTCAATCAGCACGAGGCCGGGCGCCGCCAGGTGCTTGAGCGCGGCTTTCACCTCGGCAATCGTCTGGGCGGTGTGGAGCGGCACATCCAGCACATTGGCGTAACGCTGCAAATGTGTGTGCGCGTCCAGCCGTTGCGTGTCCAGGGAGAGCAGCGCGACGGGCTGCTGCCGCCGCAGCTTGAACAGCGCGGCCAGCTTGGCGACGGTGGTCGATTTTCCGCTGCCGGAGGGGCCGACCAGGGCCACACGCCACGGGGCATCCGGCGGCAACGTCACGCCCGGGGCCGGAGGCAGCATCCGGGCGATGTAGTCACGGACGGCGGCGCGCACTGCGTCGTCGTCCGGCGGAATGCCGCCGGGCAGCTTGGCCGTCGCCTCCAGCACGAGTCGCCCCGCCAACTCCTCCGCGACGTCCTGCTGCACAAGTTGCACGAAGTAGGGATACAGGTGCTCCGGCACGCGTGGCGGCACGCCGGCGGCAGCGGGCGACGGGAGGCTGCCGCTCCGGGGCGCGGCCCGGAGGCGCGGGGCGGGGGTGGACAGGTTCGGCGGCGCGGCGGTGATCTCGATTGGTTCGTGCCGTGCCCAGCCGGTCAGGCGCCCGGCGGGGAGCGTGCGCGTACCGAGGATGACGGCGTCGGGGCCCAGCTCACGTTTGACCGCTGCGAGAGCGTCAGACATGGACCGGGCGCGGAATGTCCGCACGTTGTAGCTCAAGGCCGGCGACTCCATGGGCCTTTACGTCCACACCACGAATGATCTCGTTTAACGCCAGCACGGGTGTCTGCGGCAGCACAGGCTCGATCAGCCGGCGCACCCACAGCCGCACTTGCGGGGAGCAGAGGACGATGACGGGGGCGCCGGCGGCGGCGGACGACGCGGACTCGACCTGGCGGCGGATCTTCAGGGCCAGCTCGGCCTGACGATCGGGCGGCACGGTGAGCGACGAGCCGTGCTCCAGGCGCTGGATGTTGCCCTGAATGTAGTCTTCGGTGGCCGGGTCGAGCGTGATCGCGTGGACCACACCGTGCGTGTCCTTGTACTGCCCGCACAGCGTGCGCGCCAGCGCGTTGCGCACGTATTCCGTGAGGATCTCGGCGTCTTTGGTCTTGGGCGCCCAGTCGCCCAAAGTCTCCAGGATCGTCTCCAGGTCGCGGATCGGGACCCGCTCGCGCAGCAGGTTCTGCAGGACCTTCTGCACCTCGCCGCCCTTGAGCAGGTTCGGGATGACCTCGTCCACCAGCCCCGCATTGCGCTGCTTGAGGTGGTCAAGCAGATGCTGCGTGTCGGCGCGGGTCAGGAGCTCGGCGGCGTAGCGCTTGATGATCTCGGTCAGGTGCGTCGCCAGCACGCCGGTGGGCTCGACGACGGTGTAGTTCAGGCGCTCCGCCTGCTCGCGCCGGTCGGGCGGCAGCCACCAGGCGCGCAGCCCGAAGGCCGGTTCGCGAACCTCGAGCCCGGGCAGCGACCCGCCGGCGACGCCCGAGTCAATTGCGAGCAGTTGGTCGGGGTAAATCTCGCCGCGGGCGACCTCCTGGCCCCGCAGCAGGATCGTGTATTGGTTGGGCTCGAGCGTGACGTTGTCGCGGATGCGCACCGGCGGGACGACCAGCCCCGACTCCAGGGCCACCTGCTTGCGGATTCCGGCGACGCGGTCCAGCGTGTCGCCGCCGCGGGCCCGGTCGATCAGCCGCACGAGGGCAAAACCCACCTGCAGCTCGAGCGGGTCGACCGGCAGGTGCGTTTCGATCTTGGGCGGCTTGGTCTGCTCGCGGACGCGCTGGTCAGTGGCCTTCTGCACGACCGTGAATTGGTTCCGGCGCAGCATCAGCGCCAGGAACGCACAGCCGGTGGCCATGCAGAGCAGCGGGAACTTCGGCAGCGGCGTCAACATGAGCACGGCGAGGAAGCCCGCGGCCAGGACCAGCGCGACCGGCTTGGCCAGGAGCTGCCCGAGCACCTCCTCGCCCATGTTGGTCTGGCCGGCGCTGCGCGTCACCAACATGCCCGCGCCGACGGAGAGGATGAACGCGGGGATCTGACTCACGAGGCCGTCGCCGATGGTGAGTTTGGTGTAGATCTCCAGACACTGCAGGATGCCGAGGTTGTGCTCGACCAGGCCGACGTACAGGCCGCCGAGGATGTTGATGAAGGTGATGATGATGCCGGCGATCGCGTCGCCGCGCACGAACTTGCTGGCCCCGTCCATCGCGCCGTAGAAGTCGGCCTCGCGGGAGATTTCGGTGCGGCGGCGGCGGGCCTCGACTTCGTCGATGGTGCCGGCGTTCAGGTCGGCGTCGATCGCCATCTGCTTGCCGGGCATGCCGTCCAGGGTGAAGCGGGCGGCCACCTCGGCGACGCGGGTGGCGCCCTTCGTGATCACCACGAACTGAATCACGGTGATGATGAGGAAGATGATGACGCCGACCGCCAGCGAGTTGGCGGCCACGAACTGTCCGAACGTCTCGACGACGCGGCCGGCGGCGGAGGTGCCCTGGGCGCCGTTCGAGAGGATCAGACGCGTCGTCGCCGTGTTGAGCACCAGCCGCAACAGCGTCATCGCCAGCAGCAGGGATGGGAAGCTGGAGAACTCCAGTGGGGCCCGGATGTACATGACCGTCATCAGGACGACGATCGTCAGCAGCATGTTGATGAGCAGCAGGAAGTCCAGGGCCTGCGTCGGCAGCGGGATCAGAATGACGAAGATCAGCGCGGCGGCGCAGGCCGGGAACAGGATCCCGCGGTGCCGCGTGAGGAACTGGAGCGTCGCGCTGTTATCGAGCGTCAGTGCCATTGGTCAACTGTTCAATCACGAGCCTGCGAATAACCCGCGGCCGTTCTCAGCCGGCCCTTCTCGAAAGCTGATATACGAACGCCAGGACCTCCGCGACCGCCCGGTAGAACGCGGGCGGGACTTCGTGTCCGACCTCGACGGCGGCATACAGCGCGCGGGCCAGCGGCGGGCGCTCGACGACCGGTACGCCGTGCTGCCGGGCCAACTGGCGGATGCGTTCGGCCAGGAGGTCCCGGCCCTTCGCGGTGACGCGCGGCGCCCCCATGCGCGCCTCGTCGTAGCGCAGCGCGATGGCGTACTCGGTGGGGTTCGTGACGACCACGTCGGCCCGGGGCACCTCGCGCTGGACGCGCTGCATGGCCAGGCGCGTCTGGATCTGGCGGCGGCGCTGCTTGAGCAGCGGGTCTCCCTCCATCCGCTTCAGCTCCTCGCGCACTTCCTGTTTGGTCATCCGCAACTGCCGTTCGAGCTTCCAGCGTTGCCACAGATAGTCGGCGATTCCCAGCACCAGGAGCACCAGCGCCATCCGCAGGGCCAGATCGTAGAGCAGCCCGGCGGCCAGGACGTAGATTCCGGCCGGGTGGCTGCCGCCGCTGCTCAGGACCACGTCGATCCGGTCGCGGATGCAGTAGTACGCGATGGCCGAGAGCAGGGCGATCTTGCACAGACCCAGCAGCAGCCGCGTCAGCGAATCGGAGGACACCAGGCGTTTGAGCCCGGTCACCGGATTCAGGCGGTCGGGCTTGAAGCCGAGCTTCTTCCACGTCAGCACGAGGCCGGATTGCGCGAGCGTGCCGGCGGCGGTGATGACGGTGAGGAGCAGCAGGAAGGGCAGGGCGATGTCGGCTGCGGCGTGGGCGATCTGCCGGATGCAGGGCAGCAAGCCGGTCGCGGTGACGACCGGGGGGTCGCCGAGCGTGCGGGTCATGCTCAGCACGGTGCCCATCATTTTGGGGCCGAGGAGCTTGAGGAGCAGGAGCCCGGCCAGGAGCGCCACCGCCCCCGAGAGCTCTGGGCTGTGGGCGATCTGGCCCTCCTCGCGCGCCTCCTGGCGGCGTCGCGGGGTGGGTTGCTCGGTTTTGTCGCCGGCGTCGTCGAAGGCCATCGGTAGTATCCCGAGCTAGGTTCCGATCAGCGTGTTGAGCCACCGGCAGGCGTGCTCGAGCGCGCCGATCAGCGCGTTGGCGGCGGAGGGCAGGGAAACGGCCATCAGCACAAACGCCAACATGGATTTCACGGAGAAGCCGAAGCTCAAAATGTTGAATTGGGGCATCGTGCGCGAGATGAACCCCATCGCCAGGTTCACGAGAAACATCGCGAGCATCGTCGGGGCGGCGACGCGCAGGGCGACCTGCCCGCCGAGGGTCAGCGCTTGCAGCAGCAGCTCCGAACCCAGCCGGGCCGAGAAGCCGCCGTCGAGCAAGGGGATCGTGCGGAACGTTTCGAGGCAGGCGGCGATGATCGCCCGGTGCCCGCCCACGATCAGGAACACGACCATGGCCAACTGCAGGTAGAACATCCCGATCACCGTCTCTTGCTCTTCGGTGTTGGGGTCGACAATCTGGCCGAAGGCGATGCCGGACTCCTGGGCGATCAGCAGCCCGCCCATTTGCAGGCCGATGAAGCAGGCCACGCTGACTGCCCCGATCAGCGCGCCCAGCAGCACTTCGCCGGCCATCGCCAGCACGATTCCGCCCGGCGTGGCCGGCGTGGCCGCCGGCAAACTGACCACCGGCGTGAGCAGCGCCGCCAGTCCGAGCACGAGCACCACGCGCACGTTCATGGGGACCGCCAGGGAGCCGAGCACCGGCTGAAACATGATCAGCCCGCCCAGGCGTGCGGCCACCAGGGCGAACACGGGCAGCTTCAAATACTGGGCGAGCAGCTCGAAGGGCATATCTCAAACCGGGATTCCCGGTCCTCCGCTGGGGTGCGGCCGTGCCGGCCCAGCCGGACTCCGCCGCGTCACGGCCCGGCGAACAACTGCTGGGAGTACTCGACGATGCGTTGCGTCAGCCAGGGCACGAAGAGAATCGCCACGCCGATCATGGCCACAATCTTGGGCACGATGCTGATCGTCTGGTCTTGGATCTGCGTGACGGCCTGGATCAGGCTGATCGTCAGGCCGACCAGCACGCCGATGCCCAGAATCGGGGCGGAGAGGATGAGCGCGACCACCAGGGCGTTGCGGCTCAGATCGAGTGCGACAGGCAACTCCATCGGGACTCTCCGCCGTGGGGCCGGTTTGAAACCGGTCCCACAGTTCTGGTCAGGCGACGCTCGCCATCAACGAGCCCGCGACCAGGTGCCAGCCGTCCGCGAGGACGAACAGCAGCAGCTTGAACGGCAGCGAAATCAGCACGGGTGGCAACATCATCATGCCCATCGACACCAGCACGGTGGCGATGACCCTGTCGATCACCAGAAACGGCAGGTAGATGCGAAAACCGATGATGAACGACGTCTTCAGCTCGCTCAGGATGAAGGCGGGGACCAGCGCCGTCATCGGCACATCGCGCTCGTCGAGCACCTCGTCCTCGGGCACCGCGCGGGCGGCGGCGTACTCGTACATCATGTACACGTCCTGCTCGTTCCCGGTCACCCGAATCTGCTCAAACATGAACCCGCGCAGCTCGCCGCCGGCGGCGGCGATGGCGTCGAGCTGCCCGAGGCGGTCGTTTAGATACGGCTGCACCGCCTTGCTGTTGATCCGTTCCCACGTTGGCGCCATCACCAGAAACGTCAGGAACAGCGCCAAACCGACCAGCACCTGCGACGGCGGCAACTGCTGCGTGCCCAGCGCCTGCCGCAGCAGGGCCAGCACAACGAGCATCCGGACGAAGCACGTCATCATCAGCAGGATGCTCGGCGCCACGGTCAGCAGCGTGATCAACACCAGGATTTGCAGCGAGCTGCTCAGCGACTCGCGATTGGCGGCCTGCGGCAGCAGACGACTCACGTCGGGGATGTAGATCGGGTCTTGCTTGTGCTCGGCCCCCTCTGTCGCGGGGGCGGCGGGTGGTAGTGCGAAGTTCGACTTCGCACTACCCACCGCGCCGGTCTCGCGTGTCGGCGGCGTGCTGTCCGGCTCCGCGGACTGCGCCGCAGCCGGCCGAACGGTGCTGCCCAGGAGCAGCAGGAGCAGGGTGACGCCCTGCATCCATACACGGACTCGCGCTTGTGGTAGTGCGAAGTTGAACTTCGCACTACCCGCCGTGCGGACCATCGACCACTCCTTGGTCTCTTGGTTGCCGCCGGTCTCCGACCGGCGCAGACCCCGGCGTTAGGACGCCGTGCCGACGGTGCGCAGGCGCTGTAGCGTGTCGCTCAGCTTTTGCCGCACCGCGTCCAGGCGCGGCTCGTCGGGGGTCAGTTGCTCGTCGCCGCGGTCGTCCGTGGCGCGCGGATACGTGCCGGCCTCGCGTTCGAGGCAACGGGCGAACTCGGCGGTATGACTGTCCGGGCGCTGCGCGGTCGCCTGGCCGAGCAGGCGCGCCGCCAGGTCGGCGTCGTGAATGACATCGAGCGCCCGCACCGCGTCGGGTGTACAGCCGAGCAGCACGAGGCGCGGGCCGACACGCACCAGGCAGACCGACTGCCGCGGCCCCAGCGCGGCGCGGCTCACCACCTCGATCAGCGGCGTGCCGCGCGGGCGCAGCGCCCGGCCAAGCGATGTGCCGGTCGCCATGCGCCGATAGCCCCACGCCAGCAGCAGAATCAACCCGACTACGCCGCCGAGCGCAAGCGTGGTGCGTACCCAGCCGGCGGACGGGTTTGAAATCGGTCCCACGGTATCCGGCTGCGCCGTCGCCGCGGCCCTGCGCGGCGACGCAGCGCGCGGCAGCGGACGCGGATCCACGGGGGGGGCAGCGATGTCCGGCGACGGCCAGGGATCGTCCGCGGTGGGGGGGGTCTGTTGGGCCGTGGGGACGGCGCGGGAGGGCGCGCTGGTTGCGTGTTCAGTGGCGGAAGCCGGCGGCGTCGCGCCGAAAGCGGTCGCCGCCGTCAGGGCGAGCCCGAATCCCGACCAAGCCATCCATGGCACCAGGGCGTTCATAAGAGCCTACTTGCCCTCGTTGAGCTCCGGGATCGGGCTGTGAATGTCGCTGATGCGGACGCAGAAGTTGTCGTTCAGCACGAGCACCTCGCCGTGTGCGATCAGCCGGTCGTTCACGTAGATGTCGACCGGGTCGCCGGCGAGCTTATCGAGCGACACGACGGCGCCGACGCCGAGCCGCAGCACGTCCTCGATATACATGCCGGTACGGCCCAGCTCGATCTTCACGTCAAGCCGAACGTCGTCGAGCAGGTCGATGCTTGCGACGCTCGCGTTGTGCTCTGTGCCGCTCAGGTCGGGAACCGCGAACGCGGCGGCGTCCGCCGGGCTGGGCCGGCCGCGCGTGGCCCCCATGACAGTCGGCGTCGCGTCCGCGGGCGCCGGCTGGGCACTGGCCACGAACGCGCCAGTGGCGGGCGCCTGTCCGTCGCCTTCGGCCTCGAGCGCGGCGGTCATCTCCGCCTTGAGGGCGTCGATGTCGGCCTGGGCGTTGGCGAGGGCTTCCGTGGCGCTGGACGAGGGCGGTGCGGGCACCGTTTCGCCGTGGGCGGACGGTCCGCCGCGCGCGTCGGTCAACTGGCTCGCCAGGGCATCGAGCTCGGCTTGGCTGAACGCATTGCTCGCGGGGGCGGCCGCAACGGGTTCTGTGGGCGCCGGTGGCGCGTCAGCGGCGGCTTCCGTGGCGACCGACGGCGCCGTCTGGGCGACGTCCGGCGCGGCCCGAGCACGGATTTCCGCCGCGGCCGGGGTTGCCGGGGTCTCGGCAGCCGGCGTCGCGTCCGGCGGAGCGTCGGCCGCGTGCGAGTCGAGTTGGTCGGGTTGTTCAGCCATCGGCGATCAACATCCTTGTCTCGCCGTGTTGCCGCCCGCCGCAGCGGGTCGGGCGCGGGCAGAGTTACGCCGGTATGGGCACGAAGCGCGGGATCAGCACGCGCTGGATGAGGTCCTTGCTCTGGACGATCTCGTTTAGCGCTTCGGTCAACTGGCTGCGCAGAACGCGGAGGTCATCCTCGCGGAGGATCGTGTCGGTGGCGGCCCGGACGATACGGGCGACGCAGTCCGCGATCTCCCCCGCGCGCGTCTCCACGATCTTCTTCATCTTGTCTTTCTGGTCCCCGGCGACGACGACGCTCAGGTCGATGTCGTAGATGCACATCCGGCCGCTCTTGTCGTTGGGCACCTTGAAGGCGTGCAGGAGCTGGACTTCGGCCACGCCGACCGCCGGCTTCTCGGGCGCCGGCTCAAGCGCGTGCGCGGGTTCGGCCTTCGCGGACTCCGGGCGGGCGCCGGCCGACTTGAACACGAAGAAGAACACTGCCCCTTGCAGGACCGCTACGCCGGCGACGATGCCGACGATCTTCACCGGGAAGCGTTTCTTGTCTTTAGGGGCCGGAGCCTCGTTGTTTTCGGGCCGTTGCTCTGCCATGACCGTTCTTTCCAGGTTTGCGCGGACGACGCCTGATCCCGCGTTACCTATCGACGCTCCGCGGGCGGTGATTCATGCGGGTTTCCCCGGCGGATCGGGACAGTTTGTTTATGAGAACGTTGGCCCGACGGCGGGCACATTGTGCGCCGCCGCGCAATTATGCCCGTCGCCGCGCCGGGTGCTACCGCAGCGTCATCAGCAGTTGGTTGAGCATGTCGTTCGACGTCGTGATGACGCGGCTGGCCGCCTGGAACCCGGTGCTGGCGGTAATCAGCCCGATAAACTCGCGCGACAGGTCCACGTTGGACATCTCCAGCGCCCCGCCGCGGACCGTGCCGGCCCCGAGCGTGCCCGGGGCTTTCACCGCGGCCGGACCCGAGTTCGGCCCGACGGAGAAGAGGTTTCCGGTCTCGGCCACGAGCCCCGCCTCGTTTGCGAAGGTCGCGACCGCAACTTGTCCCAGCGTGTGCGAGACGCCGTTGCTGAACGTGCCGGTGAGCGTTCCGTCGTTGCCGACCGAATAGGCGGTTAGCGTCCCGGGCGGATAGCCGTCCTGCTTCGACATGATCACGTTCGAGACCTGCGTCGCGAGGCCGTTCACCGCGGAGAGATCGAGGGTCACGTTCAGGGGCGTGGCGGCCCCGGAGCCGGTGCGGCTGACGGTGAACTGGTTCCCAGTCGCGCTGACGAACCGGCCCTGCGTGTCGAACGCCGCGGTCCCGGTGCCGAGCACCTGGGGCGGCTGGCCGGCCTCGGCCGACTCGACGTAGTAGCGCCAGACCGGTCCGGTCGCGGGCGTGTCGTCCAGGGTGAACGTGACGTTCACCGGCACCGGGTTGCCCAGGGAGTCGTAGGCCGTGAACGAGGTGAAGACGCCGCTGCCGACCGCCTGAGAAGTCGCGCTGAACTGGAGCGGGACGGGCGTGCCGGTGCTGCTGCTGGTCAGGTCATTATTGTGCACGGCGATCGCGTTCGGCTCGCCGTTGTTGCTGCAAATAACCAACGCCCCGTTCTCGATGGTGACGCCGGGCTGGCCGGGCACGTCGGTGCCGGTCTGAATGCCGAGCGTGCCTTGCAGGAAGGTGGCCAGGTCGCCGAGGGTGTTGCCGGTCGTGCCGACGACGAACTGCTGTGACGACACTTCCCGCCCGCCCCGCGTCGCGCCGGAGACCGTGATCGTGTCGCCGGCGGCGAACAACGGCACCGCGGGCGTGGTGGCGGAACGCAGGTCGGCCAGGGCCGTGGCAGCCGCGGCCGGCGTGCCGCCGCCGTCCACCAGCGCCTGCGACGTGGTGACCGAGCCGGCGGTCGCGCGCGTCTCGGCCGCGCTGAGGTCGCCGTCGATGGAGACGTTTTCGGTCGCACGGGCGACGTCTTGCGTGCCGAGCGGCACCTGCAAGTCCTGCACGGTGCCGGGGACGATCTTGAAGCTCGGGTCGACGCCGAAGCCGCGGACGCGCAGGCCGTCGGCGCTGACGAGTTGGTTCTGCGCGTTGAGCGAGAAGGCGCCGTCGCGCGTGTAGTACTCGCGGCCGCCGGCGTCGCGGACGACGAAATACCCGGGGCCTTCGAGGGCCAGGTCGCCGGGGAGGCCCGTCGTCTCCAGGGAGCCGGGGGTCATGGTGCGCTGGGTGGTGGCGACCAGCGCCCCCAGCCCGACCTGCATCGGGTTGGTCCCACCGCTCGTGTCGCTCGGGGCCGCTCCCTCCGAAAGCGTCTGGGCGAACTGCGTCTGGAACAGAGTGCGCGAGCCCTTGAAGGCGTTCGTGTTGACGTTCGCGATGTTGTTGCCGATGGTCTCGATCCGCGTCTGGTTGACGTTGAGACCGGTTAGCCCGGTATACATGGCCGAGGTCAGGCCCATGATCAGCCCTCACGTATGGCGCCGGCGCCAAGCCGGCGCGGGATTACAGGTGAATCGCGCTGTCCAGCGACAGCCACGGCAGCAGCCCGCCGGTCTGCTGTTTTGCAGTCTGCGCCGTCTTGGCGTCTTGGGTAGTCTGAGTCGTCGTGGTCGTGCCGGCCTGCTTGGATTGCGCGTCGGCGGTCTCGGCCGACGTGATCCGTGTCACGTCGCTGGCGAGCACCGTCTGCCCGGTGTCCAGCTCGAGGACCACCGCGCCATCCGAGGCGAAGCGCACGGCGGTCACGAGCCCCGTGATCTCGCCCTGGGTGCCGTCGTCGTTCTTGACGTTCGCCGTGACGTGCTTGCCGATCAGCTCGCTCGCGCCCGCGGTGTGCTGCTGCTGGGAGATCTTGGACAGCGTGTCGGTCAAGCGTGTGGACAGGTCGATGCTGCGGATCTGGGAGACCTCGTTGATCATGTCGGCGGTCTTGGCCGGCTCAAACGGGTCTTGCTGCCGCAGCTCGGTGACGAGGATCTTGAAGAAATCCTCGCTCTTGAGGGAGCCCATCCCGCGGTCGGTCGTCGCGGTCGGTTGAATCGTGCTGGAATTGACAGCCAGGGTTTGCATGGCAAACACCTTATGCACAGCCGGCACGACGCCGGCGTCCCACGCAGGCCGCGCTCCGCGCCGACCTACGCCCAGATGTTCACCAGCGACTCCGCCGCCGGTCCCAGGCCCCCGACCGCTTGAGCCGGCATCTCGCCCGGCTCGCCGGATGTGGACTCCGTTCCCGTTGGCTGTCCGCCCGCGGCGGACTCCGCCTCCCTGCGGGCCGTGCCGTCCTGAAAGCCGCTCCACGCGTCGGCGTGTTGCGGCAAGTGCGGGTCGACGGGGCTCCGGGCGACCTCTGGCACCCGCACTTCGACGCGCTCGAGCTGAATCCCGGTGGCTTCGAGGCTACGGCGTAGCGCGTCAAGCTGGTCAGACAGCAAACGTCGTGCCGCTTCCGTCTCCGCGTCGATCCGCAGCGAGAGCAACTCGTGGCGCAAGTCCATCTGTATCTTGATCTTGCCCAACTCCGGCGGATCGAGATGCAGCGTCGCGACCGAACGGTCCTTGCCGATCCGCGAGCGGATGAGGCGCAGGATCTGCTCGAGGTTCGCGTCGTTTGTGCCGCGCGCTGGCGGGTCCGCTTGGGCCGCGCGACCGGCCAGAGCTTTGCTGGCTGGCGCACTGGGCCGCGCCGCGCCGTCGACCGCAACGTCGCCCGCGGGGGCCCGTGCTCCGCCGGCCGGCGCCGATTCCGCTTTCAACGCGTTGCCCCCCGCGCTCGGCGTCGCCGCCGAGGGGGGGCCAACTTGGTCGAGGTCCTGCGTGGCCTGCGCCAGCACGTCTGCCGTCAGCGCGCTGCTGGTCGCCGCGACCGGCGCGGTCGTGCCGGGCACGCGTGCGGCGGCCGACAGCGCTGTCGGTGCCGTCGTGCCCCCGGGCGGATTGGTTGCTGACGAGACGGCTTCGCTCGGCTTGCCCGGCGCGTCGGCGGATTGCGGCGGTGCCGGCGGAGAGGACTCGTCGGCAACCTGAGTGCTTACGCGCTGCGCGGGGCCGGGCGACTCCGGAGTCTTGCCGCGTGCCGACGCGTCCGTCAGCGCCTGCCGAAACGAATCATGCTCCTGGCTCAGCTCTTGTCGCAACTGCGTCTGGAGTTGGTCGCGCTGCGCTGCCCGCGTCCCGGGCAGCATGTCGCGCTCGGCCCGGAAAACCACGTCCAAGGGGCGCGGCGCATTGGCAGCACTCGCCACCAGGTCTTGATAGTCCGCGTCCCGGCGCCGCAGCCGCTCTTCGGTCTGCTCGCGCGCCTGCGCGTTGCGCAGGCGTTCCTCGGGACTGCCCGGCAGCAGGCGCAGCACGTCCGGCAGCAGCAATGTCCCAAGTGCGGAATTCGACGGTTTCCTCCCGTCCGGCGCAAACGAAGCGACCTGCATCGCGGCACCTACGGTGCGGCGGCGCCGTCGGTCTTCCCTGACGTGTTGGCGTGGCCTTCTGTTCCCTGGGAACGGACCTGCTCCAGCAGATCGGTCATGAGCTGCAGCTCCTCCGACGTCTTGAACTGCTCCAGAATCCGTCGGCCGCGGCTCTCGTCAATCGCCGCCATCAGGCGGGCGGCGTCCGCCTTCTGCCTCTGCCAGATGCGGACGATGTACTCTTTGGCCTGGGCAGGCTTGAGGCCGGAGACGTAGTCGAGCTCTTTGCGGAAACCCTCGTCCGTCGCCGTTTCGCTCGCCTGCTTGCGCCCGTCGGCGGCCGTTTTCGCGGCCTTCGCGCCGGCGAGGCGCTCCTGCTCGACGACGACGCGTTGAAGCGCCTGGTCGAGCAGGCGCTGCCGGGCTTC
>CAIWOY010000279.1 GCA_903914415.1 uncultured Phycisphaerales bacterium
GCCTTGGTCGCCCCCAGCGACCGTGATGGCCACGCGTTGGCGGACAATCATCGCATAGTCGGTTTCGTGGCGGTTGTTATCGGTCCACTCGGCGGAGACTTCACCTGATCGCGGTTGGCGAACGTCGCCGGTAGAATGCGCCGAACGCGGGCAGCCCGGTTTAGGCGGACGGCAGGACGTCCCCGGGTCGAGCGCCGGCCAGACCGGCGAGCGCGGACGGTGACGACGCGCCGGAGAAGGCCGGCCACCGCACTGACATTATGGACTCTTCAACTCACGCACGCACAGCGCCGTTTGACGAGTTGGCCTCGGCCATCGCGGGCGAGGTTCGCACGGACAAGCTGGCGCGCGTCCTCTACGCCACCGATGCCAGCATCTATCAGATGTTGCCGGATGCGGTCGTTCTGCCGCAGTCGGTCGGAGACGTGGCCGCGGCCGTCCGCTGGTGCGGCCGGAATGGGGTTCCGCTTACCCCGCGTGGAGCAGGCACGGGCCTTTCGGGCGGGGCGGTCAACCGAGGGGTGCAGCTTGACTGTTCGCGTCATCTAAACCGCATCGTGCAGATCGACCCGCAGCGGCGTATCGCCCGGGTGGAGCCCGGGGTCGTGCTCGACGAGCTCAACGCGGAGCTGAAGCCGCACGGGCTGCATTTTTCGCCCGACGTGGCCACGTCGAATCGGGCGACGATCGGCGGGATGATCGGCAACAACTCGGCGGGCGCGCACTCGATCATCATGGGGCGGACGAGCGACCACGTGCTGGGCGTGGATGTCGTCCTGTCCGACGGGTCGCTGGCGTCGTGGGGCACCGAGGCACATGAGGGGGCGGCGCGAGGCGCGGCCGAGAACGCGTTTGCCAGCCGCTGCGAGGAAGCGCTGGCCGCCATCTCCCGGGAATACGCGGACGAGATTGCGGCGCGCTTCCCGAAGGTCTTCCGGCGCAACGGCGGCTATGCGCTCGACCGCCTGCAGGTCGGCGACGGGCGGGTCAATGTCGAGCAGGTGTTGGTCGGCGGCGAGGGCACGCTGGGCATCGTGGTCGGGGCCACGCTGAACGTGCTGCCGCTGCCGCGGCACAAGGGTCTCGTCGTCGTCCACTACGACGACCTGCTCAAGTCGCTCAAGTCCGTGCCGGTGCTCTTGCAGCATCGCCCGGCCGCGGTCGAGCTGGTGGACAAGCTGATTCTCGACGGGACGAATGACAATCCGGCGATGCGGCGGCGGCGGTGGTTTCTGGACGGCGATCCCGCCGCGGTGTTCATCGTCGAGTTTTACGAGGAGGATGCGGCGCCGCTGGCGCGGCGTCTGCACGACCTGGTAGCCGACCTGCAAGCGCAGTCGATCGGCTATGCGTGGCCGATCGTGGTCGAGCCGGAGCGCCAGGCGGACATCTGGGACGTGCGCAAGGCGGGCACGGGGCTGCTAATGTCGCGGCCGGGCGACACGCAGCCGTACGACTTCGTGGACGACTGTGCCGTGGATCCGGCGCGGCTGCACGACTACATCGTGCGGCTGCATGAGATCCTGGCGGCCGAGGAGGTGCCGCGGACGGGGTACTACGCGCACGCCAGCGTCGGGCTGCTGCACGTTCGGCCGGCATTGAACCTGAAGACGCGCGCGGGGGTCGAGAAGCTGCGGCGCATCGCGGACCGCGTCAGCCTGCTCGTGCGCGAGTTTGAGGGGGCGATGACCGGCGAGCATGGGGAGGGGCTCGTGCGATCGGAGTGGATCGAGCGCATGTTCGGTCCGGTGCTGGTCGAGGCCTTCCGGAAGGTGAAGACTGCGTTCGACCCGCACAACGTGCTCAATCCCGGCAAGATCGTCGAGCCGCTGCCGATGGACGCCAACCTGCGCTACGGCGAGGGCTTCGAGTCGCAGAAGCCGGCGACGCTGCTGGATTTCTCGGCGTACGGCGGCATGGCGGGGCTGGCGGAGATGTGCAGCGGCCTGGGCGAATGCCGCAAGCGTCTGGCGGGGACGATGTGCCCGTCGTACATGGCGACGGGCAACGAGACGCACACGACGCGGGCGCGGGCGAACGCGCTGCGGGCGGCGCTGTCGAATCGCGGGCTGCTCGAGGGGCTGTCCGACCCCGCGCTCGCCGAGGTCATGGACCTGTGCCTGGCGTGCAAGGCCTGCAAGACCGAGTGCCCGACCGGCACCGACATGGCCCGGCTCAAGGCGGAGTGGCTGCACCGTCGCAACGAACGGGAGGGCGTGCCGCGCCGGAGCCGGCTGATCGCGTCGTCGATCGAGACGGCCAAATGGGGGTGCCACTTCGCGCCGCTGAGCAACTGGGTCATGCAGGCGAAGGCGACGCGGGCAATCATGGAGCATCTGTACGGATTGGATCGCCGCGTGCCGCCGCCGCGGTTTGCGCGCCAGACATTCCGCCGGTGGTTCGCGCAGCACGCAGCACGGGCTGCTAGCTCGGGGCTGCGCCGGCAGGTCGTGTATTTCGTCGACACGTGGACAAACTTCTACCAGCCGCAAGTGGGCCAGGCGACGGTGAAGGTGCTGGAGGCGCTGGGGTACGAGGTGCTGGTGCCGCCCACGAAATGCTGCGGGCGGCCGCTCATCAGCAAGGGGCTGCTGGCCGAGGCGCGGCAGCTTGCCGAGGTGAATGTGGCGGTGCTCGGGCCGTACGCGGAGCGCGGCGTGCCAATTGTCGGGACGGAGCCGAGCTGCGTGTCGGTTCTGCTGGACGAGTTGCCGCAGCTTGTGCGGGTGCCGGCGGCCCGGCGGATCGCGGAATGTGCCGTCACGATCGAGAGCTTCGTGGCCGCGGAGCTACGCAAGAACGCCGGCGCGCTGCGGTTCAAGGATGACGCCGCGGCGCTGCTCTACCACGGCCACTGCCACCAGAAGGCAACGGTCGGGACCGCCGATGCCCTGGCTGTGTTGGCGGCGTGCACGCGCGGCCGAGCGACGGAGATCAACAGCGGGTGCTGCGGGATGGCGGGCGCCTTCGGGCATGAGGTCGAGCATTACGACGTCGCCAAGGCGGTCGGCGAGCAGCGGTTGTTTCCGGCGATTCGGGCGCGCGGCGAAGCGCAGATCGCGGTCTCGGGCTTCAGTTGTCGCCAC
>CAIWOY010000280.1 GCA_903914415.1 uncultured Phycisphaerales bacterium
AGCGCTGCGCAGCGCTGCGCGGCCGAACTGCTGGCCAGCGCCCCTGCGATCATGCGTTTCATCCGGCACGAGATGCGGGCCCACCGGCAGGCGCAGCTCAGCGTGCCGCAATTCCGGGCGCTCGTGTTTGTGAGTGTGACCGACGAGCCGTCGCTTTCGGCGATGGCGGAGCATCTCGGGCTCTCGCTGCCCGCGGCGTCGCGCCTGGTCGAACTGCTGGTGCAGCGCGGCCTGATGGAACGTCGCGCCGCCGTTGCGGACCGCCGCCGGGTATCCCTGTCGCTGACGGCGCGCGGCCGGGCGACGTATCGCCGGGCGCGGCGGGCCACGCAGGCAGCGCTCGCGCGGCGCTTCCAAATGCTCGCGGCACGCGACCTGGCGTTGCTCGGCCGGGCCCTGGGAATCCTGGGCCGTGCGTTCGCGGCCGAGGGCTGCCGCTCGGAAGCGGTGGAATGATGCACGGCCACAATCGTTTCGCCCGTGGAGCCTTGGCATGAAGAAGATCCTGATTCTGCTCGTTCCGTTCGTGCTGGCGGGTGGGGCCGGCGTGGTGTACTGGCAGCGCTCCGGCCAGCCGTCCACCACGTTCCGGACGGCCCCGGTGAAGCGCGGCGACCTGCTGGTCACGATCAGCGCCACGGGCACGGTCGAGCCGGAGGAGGTCGTCGACGTGGGCGCTCAGATCGCCGGCCGGATTGCATCGTTCGGGCACGATCCGGACGCGCCGGACAAGACGATTGACTACGGATCGGCCGTCGCGGAGGGCACGGTTCTGGCCCGGATCGACGACGCCCTGTACGCGGCGGACGTGGAATCGAGCGCCGCGCAGCTCGAACAGGTCAAGGCGAATGTGCTCCGCGCGCAGGCGGACCTGGAGCAGATGAAGGCCAAGCTGTACCAGGCCGAGCAGAACTGGAAGCGGGCGCAGGAGCTGGGGCCTTCCCGGGCGCTGTCCGCGACCGACTATGACTCGTACCAGGCCGCCTATGAAACGGCCAAGGCCACTGTCGCGGTCGGCGAGGCCACCATCGTCCAGGCCGAGAAAGCCGTGCTCCAGGCCCAGGCGAGCCTGGATCGCACGAAGACGAACCTGGGCTACTGCACGATCAAGTCGCCCGTTAAAGGGGTCATTGTCGATCGCCGGGTCAACATCGGCCAGACCGTCGTCGCCAGCCTCAGCGCCCCCAGCATCTTCCTGATCGCCAAGGACCTGAAGCGGATGCAGGTCTGGGCCTCGGTGAATGAGGCGGATATCGGCAGCATCCATGCGGGCCAGCCGGTCAGTTTCACCGTCGACGCCTATCCGGGCCAGAGGTTTCGCGGCGAGGTCGGCAAGATCCGCCTCAACGCCAGCATGACGCAAAACGTGGTTACCTACACGGTGGAGATCACTACGGACAATTCCGACGGCAGACTGTTGCCGTACCTGACGGCCAACGTCCAGTTCGAGATCACGCGGCGCCCGGACGTCCTGATGGTGCCGAATGCGGCGCTGCGCTGGACGCCCGTGCTGCAACAGGTCGTCCCCGATGCACGGCAGGAGCTCGGAAACACGGGCCGCCGCAGACCCACCGCGACGCGCCCCGCCGCAGCGGCCGGCGCGGGAGCCGCGGCGGCCGCTCGCCCGCCGGGCGCGGTCTGGATCCAGGATGGGGCCTATGTGCGCCCCATCGCCGTGAAAGTGGGCCCCAGCGATGGGGCCATGACGGAGGTCCAGAGCGACCGCTTGAGCGAAGGGACGGAAGTCGTCCTCAGCGAGGCTGTGCGCGGCGCCGCATCCGCCCAGACGGTCAATCCTTTCACGCCGCAGGTCTTCGGCAACCGCCGTCCGCAATGAACGAGCGCGACCGGGAACGGCCGCACGAGGTAACGACTCGTGGAGTTGATCAAGCTCGCAGACATCTACAAGACGTATCACCTCGGCGAGATCGACGTGCCGGTGCTCAAGGGCGTTTCGTTGACCGTGGGGCGCGGCGAGATGGTCGCGCTCATGGGGGCCTCGGGGTCGGGCAAGACCACGCTCATGAACATCCTCGGCTGCCTCGATCGGGCGAGCGCGGGGCGCTACTGGCTCGATGGGCAGGAAATCTCCGGCCTCTCTTCGGACGAGCTCGCCCACCTGCGGAACCAGAAGATCGGCTTCGTGTTTCAGACCTTCAACCTGCTGCCCCGCACGAGCGCGCTCGAGAACGTGATGATGCCGCTCTCCTATACGCCCCAGGGCCTGCCCGATCGGGAGGTGCGCGAGCGGTGTGCCGCGCTACTCCACCGGGTCGGCCTGGACGACCGGATGGGCCACGAACCGTCGCAGCTTTCGGGCGGTCAGCAGCAGCGTGTGGCGATCGCGCGGGCGCTGGTGAACCGCCCGCCCCTGCTGTTCGCGGACGAGCCGACCGGCAACCTGGATTCGCACACCAGCGAAGAAATCCTGCAGATGTTCGGGCAACTCAACGCCGAAGAGGGCATCACGATCATCCTGGTGACCCATGATGCGGGCATCGCCCGCCACGCGCAGCGCGTCATCCACATTCGTGATGGCATGATTGAAGACGGCGCCGGCGCCGCCGACGCGCCGCAGGACGCGCAGACCTCCCGCGCAGCGCCCGGCGCGGACCAGCCGCGGCGCACGGAGGTTCCGCCATGAGCTGGCTCGGCGCAAAGTTCCACTCCCGCACGCTGCGTACCGCTTTCCATGCGCTACGCCGCAACGTCATGCGCTCGGCCCTGACGACGCTGGGCATCATCATCGGGGTGGCGGCGGTCATCGCGATGATGGAGATCGGCAACGGCTCGTCGACGGCGATCCAGAAGTCCATCGCGAGCATGGGGGCGGATAACGTGATTGTCATGCCGGGTACGGCGGCCAGCGGCGGGGTCTCCTTTGGCGGCGGCAGCGCGATGACCCTGACCCCGGAGGACGGCGAGGCGATTCAGCGGGAATGCCCGGCGGCGCGCGCGGTCGCGCCGCTCGTCCGGGCTCGCACGCAGGTGGTCTACGGCAACAAGAACTGGGTGCCGCTGTTCATCTATGGCACCAGCCCGTCGTACCTGGATGTCCGTGACTGGAGCGACCTGGCCGAAGGGGAGAGCTTCACCGATCAGGACGTCCGCAACGCCAGCAAAGTCTGCCTGCTGGGTCAGACGTTGGCGCGGGAGCTATTCCAGGGGACGCCGCCGATTGGCCAGGAGGTGCGGGTCAAGAACGTGGCCTTCAAGGTCGTCGGCGTACTGGGCCCCAAAGGGGCCAACATGATGGGCATGGACCAGGACGACATCCTGATCGCCCCCTGGACCACCATCAAGCGCCGCGTCGCCGGCTCGAGCCTGGCGAACGTGAACCAGAGCGCGGGGAATGCGGCGGCGTCGGGCACAACGCCGGCGGTGAACACGCTCAGCGATATCTACCCCGGCCAGCCCAGCCTCTATCCCGTCCCGTCGAACGTGCAGGCCGCGGATACGCCGCTGCCGGTGCGTTTCCAGAACGTCGACACGATCATGGTGGCGGCCCAGTCTCCAGAGGAGATTCCGGTCGCAATCCGCCAGATCACGCAACTCCTGCACGAACGGCACCGGATCAAGCCGGGCGAGCCGGATGATTTCAACATCCGGGACATGACCGAGATGACGCGGGCGATGAGCTCGACCACGGGCCTGATGACCAATCTGCTCTTGTGCGTGGCTCTGATCTCGCTGGTTGTCGGCGGTGTCGGGATCATGAACATCATGCTTGTGTCTGTGACCGAGCGCACGCGGGAGATCGGCCTGCGGATGGCCGTGGGCGCGCGGGGCCGCGACATTCTGCGCCAGTTCCTGGTGGAGGCGGTGGTGCTGTGCGTGCTCGGTGGGGCGTTGGGGATCGCTTTTGGGCGGGGAGGCTCCCTGCTGGTGCGGGTGTTCCTGCATTGGCCGACGGAGCTTTCGCTGGGGGCGATCTTCGCCGCCGTGATTGTCTCGGTCAGCGTCGGCGTGATCTTCGGCTATTACCCCGCTTGGAAGGCCTCGCGGCTGGATCCGATCGAAGCCCTGCGCTACGAGTGACCACAACCTCGCGAAGCACGCCGGCCATGGCGCGGACGGACGGCCATTGCGAGTGGAGCACCAGCATGAACACAAGACGCACTTGGGCCGGCCTCATTTGGGCGGGTACCGTCGCTGGCTGCGCCGTCGGGCCGAACTATCGCGCGCCGGAGTCGCCGGCGCCCGCGGCCTGGAGTGCCCTGACGTCCGGCACCGCCGCGACGCAGCCGAGCAGGCCCACAACGCGACCGGCCGACGTCGCCACCTGGTGGCAGGCGTTGCGGGACCCGCTGCTGGACGCGCTCGTCGCGCAGGCCGTCGAGTCGAACCTCGATCTGCGCCTCGCGACAGCCCGCGTGCGCGAGGCGCGGGCCCAGCGCGACGTCGCCACGGCCGCCTTCTGGCCACAGGTCAATATCGGCAGCTCCTACGACTACAGCGGCTCGAGCGAAAACGTTGCCCCGGCGCCCAAGTCCGCGGGTCAGACCCTGGGCGGTCTCCTGCCGAACGTCTCGGTCACGCCGGGCGCCGTGAACGGACCCGGCGGCATCAAGCTGCCCGCGGCCGTGGTCAACCCGCAGCGGATCGGGCCCGTGCGCTTAGGCGGCAGTCGGTCCCCCAGCGTCACCGTCCAGCCGGGCGCGCTCACCATACCCGGCGGTGTCGGTCATCCGACTGCCACGCTTAGTCCGCCGGGGGCCACCACCGCCGCCGGGCTCGCGCGCCAGCGCAACCTCTTCCAGGCCGGCTTTGATGCAACCTGGGAGCTCGACATCTTCGGCGGCGTGCGTCGGTCCAGCGAGGCGGGCGAAGCCGATCTCGCCGCCTCAGAGGAAAGCCGCCGCGCCGCGCTCGTTACGCTCGTGTCGGAGGTGGCCCTGGATTACGTCCAACTCCGCGGGTCGCAGCGCCGGCTGGCGATCGCCCACGAGAACATCGCCGCGCAGCAGGACACGGTGGCGCTGACGCAGGCGCGCTACAAGGCCGGGTTCACCAACGAGCTGGACGTGGCGCAGGCCCAGGCGCAGCTCGCCACGACCCGGTCGCAGGTTCCCCTTCTGGAAACCGCGATCCGGCAGGCGATCTACCAGCTCAGCGTGCTGCTCGGCGAGCCGCCCGACGCCCTCGTGGCCGAACTGGAGCAAGAAGCGCCGCTCCCGGTCACTCCACTCGAGGTACCGGTCGGGCTGCCGTCGGATCTGCTCCGGCGCCGGCCGGACATCCGCGCGACCGAGCGTCAGTTGGCCGCGGCGACTGCGCGGATCGGCGTCGCCACGGCCGATCTGTTCCCCAAGTTCTCGCTGACCGGTTCGTTCGGCACGCAGACCGCCGACATGCGTCACTTTCTGGATTCCAAGAGCCTCTTCTGGTCGATCGGACCCGCCGTGAGCTGGCCCATCTGGGACGCGGGCCGCATTCGCGCCAATATCGAGGTGCAGAACGCGCGCCAGGAAGAGGCGCTCGTGACGTACGAGCAGACGGTGCTCACCGCGTTCCAGGACGTCGAGAGTGCCCTCGTGTCGTACACGAACGAGAAGGTCCGCCATCAATCGCTCGCCGACGCCGTCAAATGGAACCAGCAGGCGAACGACCTCAGCAATGAGCTGTACAGCCGCGGCCTGGCGGCGTTCCTGAACGTCCTCGTTTCGCAGCAAGCCCTCTACGCCTCCCAGGACCAGCTTGTGCAGAGCGAGACCACGGCGATCACCAATCTGATTTCGCTCTACAAGGCGCTGGGCGGCGGCTGGGACGCGCCGGACGACCCGCCGACCGACAACGGCGGGTATTGATCGCACGCGGTTCGGTGGCGCAGTCGCGCCGTTTTCACGTTCGGGGTCCGCTCCCGTCTATGCGCGATCTTTACGCGCCCGGTCCAGTTTCTGACAGCAACTCAACGCCGCTCGTCGTAGGGTCTTAATGCGGAGCTTTGTCATGGATGCCGTTTACCTGTTGATCGGTCTCGCGTTCTTCGCGCTGGCGTGCGCGTGGGTGAATCGAGGCTTCCAGGCGTCGAAACCATGAGCGTGATCTACGTCATCTGTGGTGTGATCGCGGTACTTCTGCTGATCTACCTGTTCGTGGCGCTGTTGCAGCCGGAGCGGTTCTGATGTCCTCCGCGGCGCTCTTACAGGTCGGCCTGTACCTTGCGGCCCTGCTGCTTTTGGTCAAACCGCTGGGCAGCTACATGGCGCGTGTGTGCGAAGGGCGGACGGGGGGCGTGCTGCGGCCGCTGCGGGCCGTCGAACAGGCGGTCTACCGGCTGTGCCGGGTGAATCCAGCGCAGGAAATGCACTGGAAGCAGTACGCGGTCGCCATGCTGGTCTTCAACGCGCTGGGCTTCGTCGTCCTGTACGTGCTCCAGCGCGTGCAGGGCTGGCTGCCGCTGAACCCCGCCCGACTGGGCCCGGTTTCGCCCGACTCGGCGTTCAACACCGCCGTCAGCTTCGTGACGAACACGAACTGGCAGGGCTACGGCGGCGAATCCACGATGAGCTATCTCACGCAGATGCTGGGGCTGACCGTGCAGAACTTTGTGTCAGCCGGCTCCGGAATGGCCGTCCTGGTGGCGCTGGTGCGGGGTTTCGTGCGCCGGCAGGCCGCGAGCATCGGCAGTTTCTGGGTCGATCTGACGCGGTCGACGGTGTACATCCTGTTGCCGCTGTCCGTGGCGCTCGCGCTCGTGCTGGTCTCCCAAGGCGTCGTGCAGACGCTCAGACCGTACGTCAGGGTGCCGTTGCTCCAGGCGACAGCGGACCCGAACGGCGCAGTGGTGACTGAACAGACGATCGCCGTCGGGCCGGCCGCGTCGCAGATCGCGATCAAGCAGCTCGGCACCAACGGCGGCGGCTTCTTTGGCGTCAACTCTGCCCACCCGTTCGAGAACCCCACGCCGCTCTCGAACTTCCTGGAGATGCTCGCGATCCTGCTGATTCCGGCGGCGCTGTGTTACACGTTCGGCAAGATGGTCAAGGACACGCGCCAGGGTTGGGTGCTGCTCGCGGCCATGACCATCGTCTTCGTCGCGGCGCTGGCCTTCTGCTGGCGGAGCGAGACGCAAGTTTTGCCGGCCGTGGCCGCGCTGGGTGTCGACGCCCGGACCACGGCCGCGCAACCGGGCGGGAACATGGAGGGCAAGGAGGTCCGCTTCGGCCTCGCGAACTCCGTGCTGTGGGCCACGGCCACGACCGCCGCCTCCAACGGCTCGGTCAACTCGATGCACGACTCCTACATGCCGCTGGGCGGGCTGGTGCCGATGGTCATGATGCAGCTTGGGGAGGTGATCTTCGGCGGCGTCGGCTCGGGTCTATACGGGATGCTGATTTTCGTCGTCATCACCGTGTTCATCGCCGGCCTGATGGTCGGCCGTACGCCGGAGTACCTGGGCAAGAAGATCGAGTCCTTCGAGATGAAGATGGCTTCGATCGCCGTGCTCGTGCCGTGTCTGTGCGTGCTGGTCGGGACGGCGGTCGCGGTCATGACGCCGAGCATCGGCGCCTCGCTCTCCAACCCGCTGCCGCATGGGTTCAGCCAGGTGCTCTACGCGTTCTCGTCCGCCTCGAACAACAACGGCAGCGCGTTCGCCGGCTTTGGTGCGAACACGCCGACGATGAACCTGCTGCTGGGCATGGTCATGCTGCTGGGTCGATTCTGGGTCAAGATTCCCGTGCTCGCGCTGGCCGGAGCGCTTGCGGCCAAGAAGCACGTTCCGGTTTCCGCCGGCACGCTGTCCACGCACACGCCGCTCTTTATCGTGCTGTTGATCGGCGTCGTGCTGATCGTTGGCGCGCTGACGTTCATCCCGGCGCTCGCGCTGGGGCCGATCGCCGAGCACGTCGAGCTGGCCGCAGCGAAGTGAATGTGCCATGAGTACCATTACGAAGGTCAAAGCTCGGCCGCTGTTCGACCCGCAGATCTTCCGACGGGCGTGCGTCGACGCGCTGCGCAAGCTCCATCCGCGGCACCAGATCCGCAATCCGGTGATGTTCGTCGTGTTCGTCGGGGCGATCCTGACCCTGGGGCTCTTCGCCCACGCCCTCGGCGGTCAGGGCGAGGCGTCCCCGGGCTTCATCCTGGCGATCTCGCTGTGGCTGTGGTTTACGGTGTTGTTCGCCAACTTTGCCGAGGCCATGGCCGAGGGGCGCGGCAAAGCCCAGGCGGAGACCCTGAAGCGCAGTCGGCGGACGGCCTTCGCCAAGGTGCTCGCTGACCAAGACTACGTTCCCGGGCAGGGCAAGCCGTCCGCATCGCTCCAGAACGGCCGGATCAGACCCTACAACAGCGACGACTTGCGCAAGGGCATGCTCGTGCTGGTGGAAGCCGGCGACTCCATCCCGCTGGACGGTGAAGTCGTCGAGGGTGTCGCGTCGGTCGACGAATCGGCCGTGACCGGCGAAAGCGCGCCGGTCATTCGCGAAAGCGGCGGCGACCGCAGCGCCGTGACCGGCGGCACGCGCGTCCTCTCCGACTGGCTCATCATTCGCATTACGTCGAACCCCGGCGAGAGCTTCATCGACCGCATGATCGCGCTGGTCGAAGGTGCCGCGCGTCAGAAGACGCCCAACGAGATCGCGCTCAACATCCTCCTGGCGGCGATGACCATCATCTTCCTGCTGGCGGTCGCGACCCTCCTGCCGTTCTCGCTGTTCACGGTGAGTACGCTCGGTCGCGGCGCGGTCATCACAATTACGGTCCTCGTCGCGCTGCTCGTCTGCCTGATTCCCACCACAATCGGCGGGCTGCTGTCCGCGATCGGCATCGCCGGCATGGACCGCATGATCCAGGCGAACGTCATCGCCACGTCCGGCCGGGCGGTCGAAGCCGCGGGCGACGTGGATACGCTGCTGCTGGACAAGACCGGCACGATCACACTGGGCAACCGTGAGGCCGTGGAGCTCATTCCGGCCGACGGCGTTCGGATCGAGGAGCTGGCCGACGCCGCGCAGCTCAGCTCCCTGGCCGACGAGACCCCCGAGGGCCGCAGCATCGTCGTGCTCGCTAAGAACAAGTACGGCCTGCGCGGCCGTGATCTGCATAGCTTGGGCCCGGCCGGCACGGGCAGCTCGCCCGTGTTTGTCCCGTTCAGCGCGCAGACGCGTATGAGCGGCGTCGATTTCGACGGCGTGCAGATCCGCAAGGGCGCCGCGGACGCGATTCAGCGCTTCGTCGAGAGCCGGGGCGGCGCGTTTCCCGCGGCCGTGCGCACCGACGTCGAGGCGATCGCCACGCAGGGCGGTACGCCCCTGGTCGTGGCCACGACGCGCGCCGGCGGTCCAGCGTACGTGCTGGGCGTGATCCGCCTCAAGGATATCGTGAAAGGCGGCATTCGGGAGCGCTTTGCCCAGCTTCGCCAGATGGGCATCAAGACGATCATGATCACCGGCGACAACCCGCTGACGGCCGCGTCGATCGCCGCGGAGGCGGGCGTGGACGATTTCCTGGCGGAAGCGACGCCGGAGGCCAAGCTCAAGCTCATCCGCGCGAACCAGGCCGGCGGGCGGCTCGTGGCGATGTGCGGCGACGGC
Source organism: uncultured Phycisphaerales bacterium (assembly GCA_903914415.1). Classification (GTDB taxonomy): domain Bacteria; phylum Planctomycetota; class Phycisphaerae; order UBA1845; family Fen-1342; genus Fen-1342. Next base: position 9,540 of record CAIWOY010000280.1, read on the forward strand.
ACCAATGACGCCCCCGCGCTGGCGCAGGCCGACGTGGCGGTCGCGATGAACACCGGCACGCAGGCCGCCAAAGAGGCCGGCAACATGGTCGACCTCGACAGCAACCCGACCAAGCTCATCGAGGTGGTCGAGATCGGCAAGCAGCTCCTTATCACGCGCGGCGCGCTCACGACCTTCAGCATCGCCAACGACGTGTCCAAGTACTTCGCGATCATTCCGGCCGCGTTCGTCGGCACATACCCGGCCTTGGCGGCGCTGAACATCATGCGGCTGGCGACGCCGCAGAGCGCGATTCTCTCGGCGGTGATCTTCAACGCCCTCATCATTGTCCTGCTCATCCCGCTGGCGCTGCGCGGCGTGCACTACAAGCCGGCCCGGGCGTCGAAGCTGCTGGCGCGCAACCTGCTGATCTACGGCCTGGGCGGCCTGCTGGTTCCGTTCGCCGGAATCAAGCTGATTGACCTGCTGCTGGTGGCGCTGCGGCTGACGTGAAAGGGCGTGCCATGCGGACGCAACTTCGAACCGCCGGTTTGATGCTCCTGACGCTCACCGTGCTAACCGGCCTCGTCTATCCGCTCGCCATCACGGGCATCGCCCAAGTCGTTTTCTCGCACCAGGCCAATGGCAGTTTGATCGTGCGCGACGCCCAGCCGATCGGATCGACGTTGATCGGTCAGCCATTCGATGATCCGAAGTACTTCTGGAGCCGGCCGTCCGCGACGACGCCGTTTCCGTACAACGCCGGCTCGTCGAGCGGCAGCAACCTGGCCGTCACGAACCCGGCCCAGCTCGACGCGATCGCCCAGCGCGTCCAGCGGCTGCGTGCGTCCGATCCCGGCAACGCGGCGCCGATTCCGGCCGATCTGGTCACCGCGTCCGGCAGCGGCCTGGACCCGCACATCAGCGTCGCGGCGGCGCGCTGGCAGATCAACCGCGTGGCGCGGGCGCGCGGGCTGGACGCCGACGTTGTGGGTAAGCTCGTCACTGCGGCCACGGAGGGGCGGCAGTTCGGGTTGCTCGGTGAGGCGCGCGTGAACATTCTGCGGTTGAATCGCGCGCTCGACGCTGTGCCACTCCGCGCTGAGCCCCGCTCCCCAACCGCTGGTGGACGATGACCGGCCGCCGGCACCGACCCCTCACCTGCCGCGCGCAAGCGGCGCGCAGTACCATATGGGCATGAGCGCTGTCCGCCCCGATCCCGACGCCCTGCTGGCCCGCCTCCGAGCGGGGCAGCCCGACGCTCATCGGGGCCGCCTGAAGCTCTTCTTCGGCATGTGCGCCGGCGTCGGGAAGACCTACGCCATGCTCACGGAGGCGCAGGAGAAGCTTCGCGCGGGTGTTGATGTCGTCGTCGGTTACGTCGAGACGCACGGGCGCGCGGAGACCGACGCGCTCCTCACGGGTTTGGAGGTCCTGCCGCCGAAGTGGGTCGAGTATCGCGGCACGCGGCTGCGGGAGTTCGACCTCGACGCCGCCTTGGCCCGCAAACCCGCCCTGATCCTGGTTGACGAGTTGGCCCACACGAACGCTGAGGGTCTGCGGCACGCCAAACGCTGGCAGGACGTGGTGGAGTTGCTGGACAGCGGGATCGACGTGTACACGACGGTCAACGTCCAACACATCGAGTCGCTCAACGACGTGGTCGCCCAGATCGTCGGCGTCGTCGTCCGCGAGACCGTGCCCGACTCGATCCTCGAGCGGGCCGACGAGATCGAGCTCGTCGATCTGCCGCCCGACGACCTGCTCCAGCGGCTCAGCGAGGGCAAGGTCTACGTCCCCGAACAGGCCCGTCGGGCCGGCGGTCAATTCTTCCGAAAAGAGAACCTTGTCGCACTGCGCGAACTGGCCCTGCGCCAGACCGCCGAGCGCGTCGGCGCGCAGGTCCAGGTCGAGCGGGCGGGCCGTGGCGACACGCGCCCGTGGGCGACGTCGGAGCGCATTCTCGTCTGCGTCGGACCGAGCCCGCTTTCCGCCCGGGTCATCCGCACCGCACGACGCATGGCGGGGGCGGCGCAGACCGATTGGATTGCGGTGAGCGTCGAGCCGCCGAATCAAAGCGAACGCGCTCGGGCGCAGATCCGCCGAAACCTGAAGCTCGCGGAGCGCCTGGGGGCCGAGACGACCATCCTGAGCGGCGAGCGCTTCGCGGACGAGGTCCTTGCGTTCTCCGTCCAGCGCAACATCACCAAGATCGTCATCGGGAAGCCCGACCGATCCCGCTGGATCGAGCGTTTCCGCGCGTCCCCCGTCGATGACCTGATCCGCCGCAGCGGCGAGATCGACGTGCACGTGGTCAAGGGCGAGGGCGAGGAGTCGGCTCCGGCCCCGCGCCTGGCTCTGCCGCGCAAGATCGAATGGCGGGGGTACGCGGCCACGCTGGGCGTGCTCGCCGCGTGCACGGCGATCGCCTTTCCGCTTTTCGCCCGGTTCTCGGCGGAGAATCTGGCGATGATCTACCTCGCCGGCGTCGTGTTCGTTGCGACCCGGTATGGCGGCGGGCCGGCAGTGCTGGGCGCGATTCTCGCACCGTTGCTGTTCAACTTCTTCTTCACCGCCCCATATTACACGCTGGCGATTGCAGACCCGCAGTACCTCGTCACGTTCGTCGTGCTGCTCGTCACGGCGCTGCTCATCAGCAGCCTGACGCAACGCGTCCGCCGGCAGAGCGAGGCCGCCCGGGCCCGCTACCTGCGTACAGCCGCGTTGTATTTTATGAGCCGGCAGCTCGCCGCCGCGGCGGACGCCGCCAGCTTGGCGCGCGGCGCCGTGCGACACGTCGCGGACGTGTTCCAGGGCGACGCTGTCGTGCTGCTCCCCGACAGCTCGCAGCACCTCGCGGGGATCGCGCGGCAGGGAGGGTTCAGCGCCGACGAACCCAACGAGCGGGCGGCCGCCCAGTGGGTCCACGACCATCAGAAGTGGGCGGGCTGGAGCACCGACACGCTGCCTGCGGCTCAAGCCATCTACCTGCCCCTGATCGCCTCGGGCAAGTCACTGGGCGTGCTGGGTTTGCGGCCGTGGCAGCCCGAGCGAACGCTGGAGCCGGACCAGCGGCACATGCTCGAGACCTTCGCCACACAGCTTGCGATCGCGCTGGAGCGGACCGCGTTTGCCGCCCAGGCTGAATCGGCCCGCCGCGAAGCTGAAACCGAGCAGGTCCGCAGTTCCCTGCTGAGTTGCGTCTCGCACGACCTGCGTACGCCCCTGGCGACCATCGCGGGGTCGGCCAGTACCCTGCTGGACGACCGCGGCCAGCTTTCCGAAGCGACGCGGCGGGAGCTGCTCCAGTCCATCGCGGACGAGGCCGGGCGACTGAACCAACTCGTCGGAAAACTCCTGGACATGACGCGGCTGGAGTCGGTCGGGTTTCGTCTGCAACGCGAGTGGTACCCGCTGGACGAGTTGGTCGGCGCGGCATTGAACCGCCTCGACGCGGCGCTGCGACGGCATCGGGTCGAAACGGCCGTTCCCGAGGACCTGCCGCTCGTGAATGTGGACGGCGCGCTGATTGAAGAGGTCCTCGCGAATTTTCTTGAAAACGTTGCACGCTACACGCCGGCCGGTTCGCTAATTACGGTCCGCGCCGCTGTAGCCGGAGGTCGCGTCCTGGTCGAGGTGCTCGACAACGGACCCGGGCTCGCGCCCGGAAGCGAGAAGGACGTCTTCCGGCGCTTCGTACGTCGCACCCCGGCCACCGACCGTTCAGGCTCCGGCTTGGGGCTCGCCATCTGCGAGGCGGTCGTCCGTTTGCACGGCGGTGAGATTGGAGCCGAGAACCGTCCGGAAGGCGGGGCGCGTTTCTGGTTTTCGCTGCCGGCCACGGAGCCGCCACCGGAGATGGGCCAGCGCGCACTACCCGATGCGCCTGCGCAGAGCACACCGGCCGCGATCGACGGTCCGGAGGTACGCCCATGAGCGGGACGCCGGCCACGGTTCTGGTGATCGAGGACGAATTGCCGATCCGGCGTTTCCTGCGGCCGGCGGTCGAGGCCGCGGGGTGGCGACTCATTGAGGCGGACGCCGGTGAGCGGGGGATTCTCGAAGCATCGCAAAGCCGGCCGGACGCCATCATCCTCGATCTCGGGCTGCCGGACATCGACGGCATTGAGGTCATTCGCCGCATCCGCGAGTGGTCGACGGTGCCGATCGTCATCCTGTCCGCGCGGGGCCAGGACCAGGACAAAGTTGACGCGCTGGACGCCGGGGCGGACGACTACGTCCCAAAGCCGTTCAGTGTCAGCGAGCTGATGGCGCGCATTCGGGTGGCCCTCCGCCATGCGGCGAACCGGGCGCAGCCGAGTGCCGAGCCAACGATCGTGGCGGGCGACATCACCATCGACCTCGTCCGCCGCCAGGTCACGCGCCAAGGGCAGGAGGTCCACCTGACGCCCATCGAGTACAAGCTCTTGACTGTGTTGGCCGGTCACGCCGGACTCGTGCTGACGCATCGGCAACTGCTCAAGGAGGTCTGGGGACCGGGCCATGCCGAGGAGTCGCACTATCTGCGGATCTTCGTGCGGCAGCTTCGTCACAAGCTCGAAGAGAATCCCACGCAGCCGCGGCACATTCTGACCGAGGTGGGGGTCGGCTATCGGTTCGTCGTCGAGCCGTGAGGTGGCCGTGGGGCGGCGACGTTTGCGTACACGGCGCTACCCCCCGGCGCGGCCCAGAGCGAAAGAGAGCAAGAGCAGGCCCAGGACCACCGCCGTCACGACCGTGAAGAGCCGCTCGCGGCGCAGAGCGAACATCACAACCGACACCGCGACACGCAGCACCGGCGTCGCGATCAGAAGGAACAGCCCGATCATGACGAGCGCCTGGCCGCGCCTCCTTGGCCGCACGCATGATAGTACACCGCGCTGCAAGTCTGGCGGGATCGTTCGGCGCTGGCGCTGGCGGAAATCGCCGGTCAGAGAATACAGTAGCGCGGGCTGCGATTTGAGATTCAAGCCGGCAAGCCCAAGAGGAGTCGCCCGTGTCCATCGCCCCGCACGTCGAGCAGCACTTCACGGCCGCCGAAACGGTCCGTGACATCGTGATTGGCATGTCGGACGGGTTGACCGTCCCGTTCGCGCTGGCGGCGGGGTTGGCGGGGGCCGTCAGCGCCACGAATCTGGTCGTGGTCGCCGGGGTCGCGGAAGTTGCGGCAGGCTCCATCGCGATGGGCCTCGGCGGCTATCTGGCCGGCAAGACGGACGCGGAGCACTACGCCACCGAGCACGCGCGCGAAGTGGAGGAGACGTACACGCTTCCCGAGCGCGAGAAGGAAGAAGTCGCCGACATCTTTCGCAGCTACGGGCTCAACACCGAGCATGTGGAGCACGTCGTGGTCGCCATCTCGGCCGATCGGAACCGCTGGGTCGATTTCATGATGCGGTTCGAATTGGGGCTCCAGGCGCCGGACCCCCGGCGGGCTCGCCGCAGCGCGTTGACCATCGCCGTATCGTACATCGTCGGCGGGCTGATCCCGCTCGCGCCGTACATGCTGCTGCACGCGATCGCGCCGGCGTTGCTCGCGTCGGTGTGCGTCACCGTGGTCGCGCTGCTGATCTTCGGTCTCGTGAAAGCCCGGTTCACCGGCGTGCGACCGCTGCGCGGCGCAGTTCAGACCGTGCTCGTCGGCGGCCTGGCCGCTGCCGCGGCGTTCGCGATCGCACGGCTGGTGGCATGAGGCACTCCGGAGCGTGAACGACCTCGCCGCACCTCTCTGGTGCCGGGGGACAGGCACGCCGCGTGCGCCGGCTACGGTTTGTCGGTCGCGCCGTGCTTGCGGAGCGGATCCGCCGCGGCGCCGTCCGCGGTGTTCTCGATTCGCCGGAAGGGCTCTTTGATGCGCTCGGCGGCGTAACTGCTGGGCGAATACATCATGTTGTATTGCGCATGCTGGACGTGACCGCTGACCTTCAAATCAACGGCCTTCTGGTATGTTTGAACCGCCTCATCGCGCCGCCCGAGCAGGTCGAGCAGGTGGCCTTGCCAGACGAGGGCGACACCCTGGCTCAGGGCGTCCTGTCCGGCCTGATCGAAGAGCTTCCTGAAGATCCGCAGCGCTTCTTCGTAGCGCTCCGTGTCGTACAGCGCGAAGCCCACCCGTATGAGCAGCGTGGCATCGTCCAGCTCGCCGAGTTGCGGCTCGGAGTACAGCTTGGCGATCTTCTCGCTGCCGGCGCGCCCCCAGCCGGCGGAGCGTATGAGGTATGCGAACGACGCCTCCTCCTTCGCCTTCTGGCGCGCGAGGCGGTCCTTCCAGGCGGCCAGGTCGGACGGGGCCGGCTCGGGCAGACTCCGCATGAAGTCCCGCAGCGCGGCGAAGAACTACTGGGGCTCGTCGTCAAAGGGGCTGTGGCCGGACGCGTCGAACAGCACGAGCTTGGCGTGGGGGTGGAGCTTGTGCAGCTTCTCCGGCTTGTCCGTATTCCACGTGAGGTCCCACTTGCCCTCCAGGAGCAGCGTGGGAAGCGGGCAGTCGTCGAAAGCATCCCGCAGATCCACGGTGCTCATCTGATCGCTCATGATGGCGTTGAAGCCCTCGTCGTGCTTCCATTCGTAGAGCGCGGTTAGCGAGAGCTTCTCGGGCGACGACTTGTAGTACTGCTGCCGCTTCCAGTCGCCGTTGAGGAACGCGTTGTACACGGCTACCGCGGTCGAGATGCCCGGCGTGCGGTGGATTTCGCGGATGCGCGCCCGCTCCTCGTCCGACAGGAAGTCGCCCTGCCGCGTGGGGTCCAGTGCCGCCGACGTGGCGGGGACCGCGCCGACAAGCACGAGCCCGGCGACGTGGTCGGGATACTTGACGGTGTAGCATTGCGCGAGGAGCCCGCCGTAGGAGTGTCCCAGCACGACCCAGCGTTCGGCCCCGAGGGCCTTCCGCAGGTTCTCCAGGTCGCCGACGGCCTGGTCGAGCGTGTACCCGCTGCCTTTCTGGTAGTCCGACAGGCCGCAGCCGCGCTGGTCGTAGTAGATGACCTTGGCGAATGGTCCGGCCTGCGCGAAGGCGGCGTGGAAGTAGTGATGCGTGGCGCCCGGGCCGCCGTGGAGTAGAACCAGCGGCACGCCGTCGCCCTCCAGCTCGCAGAACAGCTTGCAGTCGCCGACGGCGATCCGCCGCTTCGTCGTGTCGGCCGAGAGACAAAGCCGCGGAACGGCCGGGATGCGCTCGATCAGCTTCTCTTCGAGGTGGACCTTACGGTCGTGTATGGTCTCAGTGCCGTCGAAGCCTGAGACGGGCGCGCCAAACGCCACACCTACGCTGGTCGAAATCAGCAGTGCGGCGAGCACGCTTGCTGTCGCGCCCGAAATCGAGCGTCCCGGGCGCGGCCCGCCTGTGTTACGTTCGCGTCGCGCCACGACTGGATCACTGCTGCAAACGGTGGTTCTGGTCAGAGTCCTCACCCGGTTCCTGACGCTCATGATTTGCCTCCGTCAGTGCGGCACGGCCCCCGGACCGTGTCGTGAAAACGCGTTCGCGACTAATCCAACCACTGCCGATCCCGCAGCTTCTTGGGCAAGTACTCCTCCGTGATGAAGCTGAAGCGTTTGTTCGACAGGGGTTCCAGCTCCAGCTTCACGCCGAGCGACTCCATGTGCTTGATCTCAGGCTGCCACTCCTTGCGGGGGATTTCATGCGCCATGCGCCGCGGCAAGGGCCTCCAATCGTTCCACCCAATCCCGGAAATGCGGGCACGCCGTTCTCATGCGTGCGAGTCCGATTCGCTGCGCGGCGATGGCGCCGTGCAGAACCTTCTGGTAGCCGGCGGCGAGGTCTAGAAGTCGCTTGGACGGCGCAGTTTTGGGATTGTCGTCGATGCCCTCGGGTTCTTTGCACTCGGCCACGATCTGGTCGAGAGCGCTCTTCGCCTCGGGACACGGCAAGACTCCGGAGAGGATGTCCGTGTCGCTGAAAAGCAGGGCCTCGAACTCGTGCATTTGGATGTAGGGGATGAGCCGGCGTGGATCGAACGAGTCGCCGAGTTCCCGGCAGATGTCGCCGTGAATCGCCCGCTCGATCACGCTCGCTGCCTGGTCAAACGGCTTCTCCCGTGCTTCGCTCGAGCCCGGCCAGTCCCCCGGCAGTGCGTAGTAGTCGAGCATGGTCGTACAACAACGACGAAGATCCTGCTTCAGCGCGGCCATGATATCCCGACGCGCGCTCGCCCACACCCGTACACCACCCTTATGCCCTGACTTGCCGATCATGGTTGCAGAGAGGAATACGCCCTTCGAGCTCAAGCCAGGGGCCAGCACCTCTCGCACGAAGGTCTGCTCAGTGCGGCCCTCGACGAGCGCCAGCACCCTACTCATGCGCAGGTCCCCCCTCGAAGACGTTCTTCTGCCAGAGTTCGCCCAGCGAGTACTGATCGAGCCACTCGGCGAGCTGCGTCTTGTCCAGGCGCCGAAAACCGGAGGCCCCGTCCTGGCGGTCGACGACGATCACGTCCTCAGGCTCGAAGTAATCGAGCAAGGGGGCCGACTGCGTGGAGACGATGACCTGCGTCCGCGTAGCCGCCTGCTTCAGCAGCCCCGCCAGCACATTCAGGGCATACGGATGCAGCCCGAGTTCCGGCTCGTCGAAGAGCATCGTGGCGGGCGGCTGCGGCTGAAGCAGGGCGGTGGCCATGCAGATGAACCGCAACGTGCCATCCGAGAGCTGGCTGGGATGGAACGGATAGTCGCTGCCCTTCTGCGTCCATTCCAGGAGTACGACCTCGTCTGAGCCGTTCGACTTGGGGCGGAGCTTGAAATCGTCAAAGAACGGGGCCACGAGTCGCACGGTGTCGCGAATCAGCTCATACGGGGCCGGGCTCGCGTTCCGCAACTGAATCCCGGGTGCGGGCGACTTTGCGTCGCGCAGGTTGAGCAGGAACGCAGCCAGATTGCCGCCGTCCTCAAGCAGCCGCTCGTGGTTGCGCGCGGAGCCCTCTCCGCGAACAGCGGCGGTGTCGCTTGTGTCGTGGAAGTGGTAAACGGTCCAACTCGATACGGCGTTGTGCACGTGGTACTCGACACCATGCTTCGCTGTCCTGCCAGGACTGTCCTTGCGGTCCTTCAGCTTCGCTTCCAAGTGACCGGAGCCGAGTGTTGGGCCAATATCGCCGAAAACGGCCTTGAAGCCGGTCCATTCTCCGGCGAAGAACAGCTCGTTGCGAACCGTCCGCTTGAGTGTGAACCCGTAGCTATTCGGCGGGAAGCGAAATTCGCCCACGATTTCCTGCGTCACCTTTGGTCCCAAGAACAGGTGGGCATCCGCCCCGCCATGTGTACGGACGTAATCCTGGAGACGTTGCTCAACCATCTCCCGCAACATCGTGAAAAAGTCCACGAAGTTGCTTTTGCCTGCCCCATTTGCGCCAATCAGGATGTTCAGCGGACGAAGCTCGAAGTCCTCCAGCGCGCGGATTGACTTGAAGCCTCTGATCGTCAGTTTTTTGATCGGAGCAGCCATGCCTGGTTCCGCTCATTCGCCGCACACGCACCCAATGCAGCTTAGTCCAGCCACTGTTTGGCCGCCAGCTTCTTCGGCAGGTACTCCTCCGTGATGAAGCTGAAGCGTTTGTTCGACAGGGCTTCCAGCTCCAGCTTCACGCCCAGCGCCTCCATGTGCTTGATCTCCCGCTGCCACTCTTTGCGCTGGAACCACGGGTACTCGCGTATCTCACGCGCGCGGCGGCGGTCCTCGTCCGTCAGCGGCATCGGCACGTGCGGCGGGATCGCGAACCGGTCCGCGTCGTAGCTGCTCATGCCGATGAAGCGGGCCGCGGGGATCGCCATGCGCTGACTCTCGAACGCGAGGTTGATCGAGCCCTGCTTGATGACGCTGTAGATGTAGTAGCCCCACGGATCGTTATCGACCAGCACGTACACCGGCAGCTTCAGCTCGTTGTGCATCCGGTAGACGAGCCGGCGGACGCCGCGCGGCGGCTGGCCCCCGCCGTGGATGATCAGGCACTCGTGCTTCTCCCAGAAGCGGTCCTTGTTGAAGCGCGTCCAGACCGCGGCCTTCTCGATCAGCAGCACGAATTTGGCTTTGTGCCGCACGAACTGGATGACGTCCGGCTCGACGATGCTCGGCACGCCCCAGCCGCCGGAGCCGACGGCGGTCAGGTCGATCCGGTCGCCATTGTCGGTGATGGTCATCGGGCCGACCATGTTGCCCTTGTTCTCGGCGTGGACGCCCAGCTCTTCGCGCAGGGCGTTCACGGTGACCTCGATGTCCTCGATGATCGGGTCGGACTCGTTCTGCTCGTAGAAGACGAGCTCCTTGGCCTTGCCGTCCGGCGACTTGATCGGCACCTTCAGGTTGTAGAACAGGTCACGGATGCTGGTGGAGTCGTCGGCGCCGATCAGCCGCTTGCAGACCTCGGCGACCCGTAGCGTCTGCATGAACTTCTTCGCCTGGCTGCCCTCGCCCTTGCGGCGGCCCAGCAGGCTGAAAAACGACCGGCGTTGCTTGCCGTCGAGCAGCTCGATGATGCCGCGTTTCTCGTTGAACTGGACGTTGGAGAGCGTGCGGGCGGGGATGTCGACGAAGGGGTCCTCGCGTTCGTGCACGACGCCGACGATCTGGCGGGCGAGCTTGACGATGCGTTCGCCGGCGGCCGCACGGTCGCGTCCGGCGGGTTTGCGTCGAGGAGAAGCTGTTTTCGCCAAGTTCAACTCCTTTCGAACCTGCGCCTGTCAGAGCCGGAAAGCGTAGGGTCCGCTGTGCGGACCGTAGGCGTAGGGTGGGCACTGCCCACCTCTTCTTGGGGAATCATACGGCGCGTGGTATGCGGTGCCCACCCTACGCGCTGCCGCGTGGCCCCGCATCGCCGTCGCGATTCCGAAAACGGCCTCTACGGGGATCACCGGTTCGATCCGCTGCCACGTCGGAGCTCGATGCCGCCGTAGTAGAAACCACCCCCTGAGCTGCGCGACAGGGGGAGGCTCAAGAGAAACACGAGTACGACAGCGATACTGATCAACAGCGCCAATCGCGTGCGCCTACGCTCCTCTGGACCGCTGAATCCGCGATGCCGCAGGTCGAGTGCCCGACCGATCGCTATGAGGCTGCATACGGTCCCGGCGGCAGCGACGACTCCGAGTTGCCAAGGGAGAGCAAACGGCGCAGGTAGCCATTCCTCGGCGACGAAAAGCGCGATTAAGGGAATCGTCGTCAGAGCGCTCGCGATCGAAACGAATAGAAGCACGCGTCCGCCTCGAGAATTCGGTGCGTAATAGGTGCGCGCGTCGTTCGGATCAAACCCCCGCCCGCACTCCGGGCAGCGTGGCTCGGGCAGGTGGTCGAGAATGTAGCCGCAGCCGAGGCAGCGTTTGGGTTCGCCTGGCGCCATGGCGGCATTATAGGGTCCGCGGGGGACGGCCCGCGCAATCCGTCGCTTGCGCTACGGGCTCTGATTGGCCGGGTGGATTGCGGAACGCTCCAGAACCGGCGAGAATGCCGCCTTGCGCCGGCGATGCGTCGTGCGCGCCGCGCGCAGACACCGCGCGACCCCTGAAAGTGAGTCGGCAGTCATGAATGACCCTCTCCGCGAGCTCATCAGCAACGCCCAAGCCACCAGCCGCCGCAACTTCATGAAAACCGCCCTGACCACCGGCCTGTCGCTGGCGGCGGCGTCCCAGCTCGGCTGCACGCAGTCGGCCGAACGCCGCAAGGCCGCCGCGCAGCCCCCGCCGCCGCTGACGGAGACCGAGGGCGAGGCCAAGGAGACGCCTCCGCCGCAGTTCCCCGACGTGCGGCTCGCGTTCATCGGCACGGGCGGCATGGGCGGCACGCACATCGAGGAAATGGTGAAGTACGGCATCCAGTGCCCGTGCTACTGCGACGTCGACGCCAAGCGACAGAAGAAGGCGGCCGAGGCGTTCCCGGACGCGAAGGCCTACCAGGACTACCGCGAGATGTTCGACAAGGAGCACAAGAACTTCGACGCCGTCATGATCGGCGTACCGGATCACCATCACTTCCCCGCCACGATGATCGCGATGCAGCTCGGCAGGCACGTCTACACCCAGAAGCCGCTGACGCACACGGTGTGGGAGGCGCGGCAGCTCGCGGCGGCGGCGAAGCGGTACAAGGTTGCCACGCAGATGGGCAACCAGGGGCACGCGAACGAGGGTTGGCGGCTGATCTACGAGTGGATTCACAGCGGGGCGCTCGGTCAGGTCAAGGAAGTGCATTCCTGGACGGATCGCCCGGTGAAATACTGGGCCCAAGGCATGGAGCGGCCGGAAGGCGCGGACGAAGTTCCGGCCAACCTGAACTGGGACGTCTGGCTCGGCCCCGCCCCCGAGCGGCCGTTTAAGGACAAGGTCTACCACCCGTTCGTATGGCGCGGCTGGTGGGACTTCGGGGCCGGCGCGCTCGGCGACATGGCGTGCCACACCATGGACGGCATGTTCTGGGCGATGGAGCCCACCCATCCGACCGCGGTTGAGCCCGTGGCCATGACGCCGATGAATGGCGAGAGCTTCCCGAGCGCCACCGTGGTCAAGTGGGACTTTCCGGCGCACAAAGGCCGGCCGGCGTGGACCGGGTATTGGTATGATGGCGGGCTGCTGCCGGAGTTGCCGCCGGATCTGGAAGTTGGCCGCGACCTTGGCCCCCTGGGGAACCTGTTCATCGGTACCAAGGCGTCGATCCTGTGCCAGGGGGCTTATGGCGACAGCGTCCGCATCATCCCTGAGTCGAAGATGAAGGCGATCGGCAAGCCGAAGCCGCTGCTCGAGCGTTCGCCGGGGCATTACGTGGAGTGGTTGCTCGCCGTGTCGGGGCAGAAGCCGCTCGACTATCCAAAGTCGCGTTTTGCGTACGCGGCGCCGATGACCGAGACGATCCTGCTCGGCAACATCGCGCTGCACCTGGGGCGGCGGCTGGAGTGGGACGGCCCGAACCTGCGCTTCAAGAACGTCCCCGAGGCGAATCAGTACGTCACCAAGGAGTACCGCGCAGGCTGGAAGATCGTCTGACGGCTGGAGAAGCTGCCCTACTCGCCGCGGTAGAGGCCGTGGCCAAGCAGATACTGCCGGACGGGTTCCGGGACCAGGTGGCGGATGCTCCGGCCGGCTCGGACGCGGGCGCGGATGTCCCGGGCGGAGATGTCGATTCGCGGCCCTTCCAGGATATGGCGATAGAGCCTCTCGATCTGGGCGGGTGAAAACCAGCGGCCGAGAAACGCCGCGGACGGTGGCTCAGACCCTGGCCGGGCCGCCGTCACGATCGTGCACGCGTCCACCAACTCGGCGGCGTGGTACCACGTGCCGAGCTCCGCGAGGCTGTCCATCCCGATGAGCCAATGCAGCGCGGTCGCGTCGCCGCACGTTTGCCGGAAGTGCTGCACGGTGAGCAGCGTGTAATTGGGGCCGGGCTGGCCGACCTCCCAATCGCTGACTTCGAACTGCGGATCATCGCCGACCGCGAGCCGGCACATGTCGAGACGGTCTGCCGCGGGCGACAGGTTGTGTGACTGCTTGTGGGGCGGACTCGCGCTCGGGACCAGGACGACGCGCTCGACGCCGAGGTGTTCGGCGGCGTGACGGCCGATAATCAGGTGGCCGTGGTGAATCGGATCGAACGACCCGCCGAAGAGTAGCACGCTACGCACCGCGATCACCCCTGGCACCGGGCCCTACGACGCGACTTTCTTCCACGGCTCGACCACGGCTTCCAGCGCCCGCACGGCACCCGGCAGCGCCGGCAGGCGCGGGTGGACCCGCAACGCCTGCCGATAGTGGTGCAGCGCTGCGCCCAGTTGCCCTTCCTCGACGCTGGCGTGGCCCCAGGCGGCGGCCGCGGCAAAATGGTACGGGTTGAGCCGCAGGGCTTCGCGGTACGCGCTGGCCGCCTCGTCGAACCGTTCCAGGAGAGCCAGGGCGAGCCCGCGCTGGAAATGGGCTTCGGCAAACGACGGTTCCTGCCCGACCAGCTCGGCCAACCGGGTCGCCGCCAGCCTGTACTGCCCGTGTTTGATGTCGCCGATCGCTTCCGACAGGCGCCGGTTGGACCGGGCGGTCCCGGCCTGCATCCAGATGCTCCACAAGCTGTATTCGGCCAGCTCGGCGAGGCCCGCGTCGTCGTGCTGCAGATACAGTGCGAGCACCGGGCACTCGCGCATGGAGCCGACGGCGCCCAGATAGAGTATGGCGGCCCGCGCGGCTTCGACCGCCGGACTGGACAGCAGCGGGAGCACCATCTCGGGCGGCGGTTGGTCGTGCAGGAGGCGTTCCAGAAGCGCGCGGTCGACGGCGACGCGCGGAACACCTGCGTGGAGGACCTGATCAACCGAGGGGCTGTCTATCACGTGAGCGCGGCTCCAGCCAAGCACAACGCCAAAGTCGGTTATTCTCAACACCCCCCCGCGCGCATGCCCAGCACTCCTGCGCGCATCCGACCACGGGTGTCTGGCGCGGCGGCCTGGACAACCGCCGTCACAATCAATGGTAGGCCCGAAATTCGCGCCGGTCAAATCTGGAATGGGCCGGGTGACGAGGTTAGGTCCACGGAAAACCGCTCGCCGCGGCCGCAGACGGGACGTGTGCGGAAAGACGGCGCGCGGACCGGAAGCTCGGCCCGGGGCCGAGCGGTTGCGTGCGTGCGCGCGGTAATCAGGCCAGCACGGCGCGGTCGAGCAGCGTGCGGAGCTTCTCGAGGGCCTTATTCTGGATCTGGCGCACCCGTTCCTTCGTGACGCCGACCAGCTCGCCGACCTGCTCGAGGGTCTTGCCCTTGCCGTCGCCGTTGTGTTGCGGCTCGTCGAGCGCAAAGCGTGCGCGAATGACCTGCCGCTCGACCGCGCTGAGCTGTCCGATGTTGTCGTCCAATAACGAACGCAGCTCGTCCACGCAGTCGTCCTCCACGGACATGCGGCGCCGCTCGATGTAGTTGCTCTTCTCCAGGGTGGGATCGAATTCGGTCGGGAAATGCCCGCGGTAGCGGGCCGTCCGCGTCGCGACGCGTGAGAAGCTCTTCAGGATCGCCCGGCACGCGTAGGTGCTGAAGCGGTAGCCCCGTGCGCAGTCGAACTTGTTCGCCGCGCGCAGCAACGCCAGGTTCCCCTCGCTAATCATATCCGAGGGGTCCACGTTGTTGATCCGCGTGCGTTTGGCCATGGCCAGCACGAGCGGCATGTTCTCGCGGACGATCTGCCCGCGCGTCTCCTGCACCTCGCGCTGCCAGCGCAGCAACTCCTCCAAGACCGGCCCCGCCAGACGCCGGCCCGAGCAGCGGCCGAGAATCTCGGCCACCCGCCGACGCGCGTAGTTCAGCCGCAGGAACAGGCGTTGCTCGCGATCCGGCGGCGTGGCGGCGGCCTCGTCCTCCGCCCCCAGGCGGTGGAGGCCGCTGTCATCGCCGCCCAGCGGCGGCCGGCCTGCCGGCATTCCCGCGGGCGGCACCGGCTGCATCAGCACGCGCTCGGCGTCCGCGGAATCAAACCAAGCGTTCGGAATATACTCCGCGGGGTCGGCCAAAGTGCGTCTCAGCAGCCTCAGGTCCGCGGGTGTCAGCCCCTGCAGAACCTCCGGCCCCGGAATCTTTGCCTGTACGTCAACTCTCACCCGATTGCACGTCGTGATTTGTGGCTCACCCGGAAGCATCGTCTTTCCCAACTCCTGTGCCTGAACCCGCACATCCGCCGGTGGCGCGCAAGAAACGTGCCGCACGTCGGAAGCCGAACGGTGCACACTACGTGCGCAGCCATTCACGGTTCTAATGGACGAAGCCGCCACTCCGGCAGGAGGGAGCCACACAGTCACGCCGGATGCGGCACTAGGGGAGCCACATGAAGTATACTCAAACTCGGGGTGCGCTGCAAGAGAAAACGCGCAAAGTTCTGCGCGCCGCGGCGCCGCGCGGCCGGCCCGGCCCATAACGCCCTTGGGGGCACTCATTTACAGGAATATGAAGTTTGTGCGCCGCGGGCCTGGCTCGCTGGATAAGGTGCCGCCGGACGACTCGCGGCCCCCGTGCGTCCGAGGGCCGCCGCGGTGGGGGGCGCGTTGGATGTTCACGTTACGGAGCTGCCGGCGCGGGCGCGGAGGTCGGCATAGGCCGAGTCGTCGGCGCCGCGTGCGGCGCGGCCGTGCCCTCGGGAGGCCCGACGATGTGTACGGCAATCTCGATCTTCTCGTACGCCGGATCCTTCGAGTCGGTGCGCAGCTCGACGGCGGCCAGATCGGTGTCCGGGGCCGGCGTCGTTGCCGGCAAGTGAACCACGACCTCCTGCATGGGCTGGTCGGGCGCCGGCTGGGTCTGGGATTTCTCGCCGCCAGGCTGTGCGGTCTGGGGCGTGGGCGGGACCTCGCGAATGGTGACGGTAATCGCTGGGTCCGTCGCGTGGGCCTCCACCACTCTCACCGGATGCCCCGGCGCGCATGAGACCCGCAGTACCTTGTCGATCGGGCTCACCAGGTTCCGCGGCCAGACCAGCCTGTCCGGGTACACCGCGATCGGGGGCTCGATGCTGCCCGCGATGAGTACGTGAATCTCGGGCATCACCTCGAGCCCGGTCTCGAGCAGCACATTGCGCCGCACGACGCCCGCGGCCAAGGGCGGCCGCGTTCGCGCCGACAGCTCGTAGCGCATGCCCGGCTCCAGCTCCTTCAGCTCCACCGAAAAACCGGGCGTCTCCAGCCCCTCTTTCAGCCGCAGCGACATCTTCCCGGTGTACCGGTTGATGATCTGGATCGCGCGGCTTTCCTGCGAGTCCTGATACAGCCGCGCAAAGTTGAGGTTGTCCACCGGCGTGACGTCGTACGCCGGCTTCACGTCGCCGCGCACGACGAAGGCCACCGCGGCGTGCTCCGGGTCGTTCGTCGCGATGGTCAACGTCTGGTTCGCGGGACCGCGGCGGTGGGCCGCGTCGTAGCTGATCGTCATCGTGTCGGACTCGCCGGGTTCCAGCGGGCTCTTCGGCCGGGTCGGAACCGTGCAGCCGCACGAGCTGGTCACGTTGATCGTGAGCGGCGCAGTGCCGGCGTTGGTCACCTTGACTTCGTGCTTGACCGGCAGGCCTTGCCAGACTTCGCCGAAGTTCCACTCCTGCGCGCTCAGCTCCAGGCGTGACCCGGCGGGTTTGGTTTCCTGCGCCGCGCCGACCGCGCCAATCCCCGCCGCCAATATGGCCAGGCAGACGTTTGCCGTGTGACGGATCATCAGCGTACCTCACTCCAGGACTTCCGGGCCGGGCTGGTCACCCGGCCCGACCATTCTTGTACCGCCGCGGCGGCCAAGCGCCCAGCCAGTGCCGCCCCGCTTTCCCCACCGCCCCCGGCCGGGGCCGCGCAAAAGTCGTCGCACTCTTGCCGGGTGTGACTATTCTTCGTGGGCGCGCAAAGGGGGCGCGGAGGGCGGTCAGAACCGGGTATTCCGGCGACAGGCGCGCCTTGGGTCCGTAATCGGAATGTGTTTTGGTGTCCCCGGTCCTCATGGTGGGCGGCGTTGTGCAGGCGACGACGACGTGTCACCAGGCAATGGCCAATCGTCGGCCAAGTGCGGCGGGCCGAACGAATCGCGTCGC
>CAIWOY010000281.1 GCA_903914415.1 uncultured Phycisphaerales bacterium
CCTCGACACCGCCGGCCGGCTGGCGATCGACGAGGACATGATGACGGAGGTGTCGCAGATCGCGACGGCGACCTCGCCGCACCAGATCTACCTCGTCATTGACGCGATGACCGGGCAGGACGCGGTCAACACCGCGAAGGCCTTCGACGAGCGGCTCGAGCTGGACGGGGCCATTCTGACCAAGTTCGATTCCGACACGCGCGGCGGCGCGGCCCTTTCCGTCAAATCCGTCACGGGCAAGCCGATCAAGTTCATCGGCGTCGGCGAGAAGCTCGACGCGCTCGAGGAGTTCCACCCGGAGCGGATCGCCAGCCGCATCCTCGGGATGGGCGACGTGGTGTCGCTGGTCGAGAAGGCGCAGGAGTCGTTCGACGCCGAGCAGGTCGCCAAGACGCAGGCGAAGATGGCCAAGGGGGCGATGGGGCTCGACGATTTCCTCGGGCAGCTCGAGAGCATGCGCAAGATGGGGTCGATGAAGTCGATCCTGAAGATGATCCCGGGCATCGGCGGGATGGTGAACGACGTGGATATGTCGGACGAGGACCTCAACCAGGTCCGCGGCATGATCCACGCGATGACGCCGGGAGAGCGGGCCGATCCGGAGATCATCGAGGCGTCGCGGCGGCGGCGGATCGCGCGGGGTGCGGGCGTCGAGCCGCAGGACGTGAGCGGGCTGGTCAAGCAGTTCGTGCAGATGCGCGGCGCGATGAAGGTCATGGCCGGTCAGGGCATCGGCGGACGGCTGCGGATGATGCAGCAGCTCACGCAGATGGGCGCGCTGGAGGGCCGCATGCCCAAGCTCGGCAAGGGCACGACGCGCTACAACGCACAGCGGGACGACAAGAAGAAGCGGCGGCGACGGCGGTAGAATGACCCCGGCGCGCCCCACGTGCGTGGGTCGCAGGGGGTGAAACGAGATGCAGCCAGTTGCACCCGAGACAGACGCCGACATCGAGCACTGGCTCGACGGCGACCAGCCGAAGTGGGACGCCGTCGACTTCGAGCTGCCGTGCTCGCGTTGCGGCTACGACCTGCGGATGCTCACGCTGCCGCGCTGCCCCGAGTGCGGCCTCCAGTTTGCGTGGCGGGACATCTTCGAGGCGCGGCGGCGGCGGCGACACGAGTTTCTCTTCGAGTACTGCTGGCGCGACCGACCGATCCGCTCGTGGCTGCTGACGGCCTTTCGTGGGCTGCGGCCCCGCCGCTTCTGGGAGCGCATCTCCATTCATGAGCACGTCCGCAAGGGGCCCCTACTGTTCTTCCTCGTGTCCGCGGTGCCGGCGTTTCTTCTAACCATGCACGCCATGGCCGGTTTGGCGCTGCTCGTCTTCTGGCTTCTCGACCGGACCCTGTCAGCGAGGGCCACCGGGTACTTCGGGACGTATGTGTCGCCGCTCGCGGTACTCGCCCAATACGCGCGGGCCGTCGCCACGCTTCCAGTCATCGCTGGCCTGAACTACGTCTGTCTCGCGGGCGCGGTCCTACTGGACGTAGTCGCCGCGACCGCACTGCTCGCCTCACTTCGCCAGACGCTCGGGCGCTGCCGCGTGCGCCCGGTCCAGGTGCTGCGGGTCGCCGCCTACGCCACCGTACCAGCGGTGGCCGTGACCGCTGTCGCCGTCTTCCTCTGTGGGGTCGGTGCGGCATGCCTGTTGGCGTACGGCATGCCCCTGGGCGTTGCCCTCGGCAACGTGCTCGCGTTCGGCCTCTGCGTCACCATCCCAGGCGCGTATCTTGGCACCGGCCTCCGCCGCTACTTGCAGTTGCCACGCCCGTGGCTACTCGGTTTGACCGCCAGCGCCGTCGCGATGCTCCTCACATTCACCGCGGTCATGTTCACAATCGTCCTGCTCGCCGGCGGATGGTGAATCTGCGCATCGGGAGGCCAAGCTCCGATGCGGCGAAATCAGCCTTGACCGCGCGGGTCGCCGATGTAGCCCATGAACAGCACCGCGCCCGATTCCAGGTCGCGGATCAGGAAGATGAACGGGCGGTCGATCGTCAGCTCGACCGGCTTGGGCGGCAGAGAGGTCACTTGGTCCACCACGCCGGTAGCCGCCGCCGCCTCGGTACCGGTTTCATCGACGGCGACAAAAGCCTTATGATACACGTCGTCGATGCACAGCTCACGTGTGCCGGTCATCCCTGAAAAATCCGCCTGGTCCGTGAACGCGAGGCGCATGCCCAGGCTCGAGAGCACGCCTTTCAGCGGGCACTCGGTGGTGTGCTTGAACTTCGGCATCTTCAGGTATACACGCGTGCGTTTGAGTCCCCCCAGGAGCGACTTCAGCCGGTCGGCGGTCCAGTCGCGCTCGAAGTCCGCGAACTTGCCGGGCTCGGGCACGATCAGGTCCATCGCCAGTGCCTCGCCTACGTAAAGCAGTTCCACCACTTTCACATCCGGCTCCGCCGCGTAGCGGAAGTATTCCGCCTGTTTCATGAGCGGAACCGTGACGGTCTCGCCGTTTGCCAGGTGGAAATCGCCGTCCTGCGTGTCCTTCTCACGGAACGGCGTTAGCCATTGGGCCTTGAAGTAGATCGCGTTGGTGAGCACCAGGCGTGTCGTCTTGTTGATGGAGCCGGGTGGAAGCAGGTCTTTGATCTTCTGCTCCGTGTGATCGCTGACCCAGTCGTTGATCGTGACGCGCGCCGGTTCGGGCTGCTGACGAAAGTCCAGCAGACCCATCTCGGCGCCGTAGTCGTGCGCCAGCAAACCCAGAAATGCCGGCAAAAACTCCTTGCCGGTCTGCGCCCACAGCCGATTTGCGATCTCCAGGCGCAACGTCTCCCCCTGCTCGGCGACCTTCTGCTGTGCCGCCGCAAGCCGCCGGTCGAGAGCATGAGCGGCCCCGTAGACGCGGTCGCCCAGGCCGCCGACGTGCAGAGTCTTCGACATCTGCGCCTCGGTCTCCCCGCGGGCGCCGGCCTTGGTCATCGTGAGCGCGGTGAGGACGCTGTACGGCGAGAAGAACAGGTGGCTCGCTTCCTTCTTCTCCTGCTGCCCCTGGCGCAGGACGCGATACAAGTCCAGCGCGAACGCCGTGTTGTCATCGACGAGCTGCGTGACATCGGCGTTGGAGGCTGCCGGCGTCATGTCGCGCGCCGGCTGAGTCGTCTGGCTCGCCGGCGGCGTGCCGACACCGCTCGGTTGCCCGCCACCAGCGCCCAGCGTTAACCCGAGCACCGTCAGGATACATGAAATCGCGATCCGCCCGCGTGAGATGGTGAGCATGGACATTCTCCTACCCATGCGGCGTGCGGCGGAGTGACACCACCGGATGCCACGGCCGCGCCGGCCCACGCGGAATCGTATAGAATCGCGCCGCTACGAGCAAAGGAAGTCCACATGCCACAAACGCCGACAGACGCAACCGCACCCGCGGGCCGCTTCGGACCCTTCGGCGGGCAGTATGTGCCCGAGGTGCTGATGGGGGCGCTGCGGCAGCTCGAGCAGGAATACGAGCGGGCGAAGGGCGACCGGGCGTTCTGGGCGGGGCTGAACGATTACCTGAAGCAGTACGCCGGCCGGCCGAGCCCGTTGTATTTTGCGCGGCGGCTGACGGAGCAACTCGCGGGTGCGAAGGTCTATCTCAAGCGTGAGGACCTCAACCACACCGGGGCGCACAAGATCAACAACACGCTCGGGCAGGTGCTGCTGGCCAAGCGCATGGGCAAACGCCGGGTCATCGCCGAGACCGGGGCCGGGCAGCACGGCGTGGCGACGGCCACCGCCTGCGCGATGCTCGGCCTCGAATGCGCGGTCTACATGGGGGCCGAAGACGTGCGGCGGCAAGCGCTGAACGTCTACCGCATGAGGCTGCTGGGGGCGCAGTGCATCCCGGTCGAAAGCGGTCAGCGGACGCTCAAGGACGCCATCAACGAGGCCCTGCGCGACTGGATGGCGAGCGTCGAGCACACGCACTACTGCATCGGCAGCGTGATGGGGCCGCACCCGTTCCCGACCATCGTCCGCGATTTTCAGGCCGTCATCGGGCGCGAGACGAAGGAGCAGATGCACGCGGCGGAAGGCCGGTTGCCGGACGTCATCCTGGCATGCGTCGGCGGCGGGAGCAACGCGGCCGGCATCTTCTATCCCTTCATCGGCGAGAAGGCTGTGCGGCTAATCGGCGTCGAGGCCGCGGGCGAGGGGCTCGACGGCAGCCGTCACGCCGCGACGCTCGCGCGGGGACGACCTGGCGTGCTGCACGGAATGCTGACGTACGTGTTGCAGGACGATGACGGGCAGACGCTGCCGGTGCATTCCGTGTCGGCGGGTCTCGATTACCCCGGCGTCGGCCCGGAACACGCGTTCTGGCACAGCACGGGGCGCGTGGAGTATGCGTCCGCGACCGATGCGGAAGCGCTCGACGCGTTCGAGCTGCTGTCGCGGCTGGAGGGCATCATCCCGGCGCTTGAGCCGGCCCACGCGATCGCGTACGCAGCGAAGCTCGTGCCCACGCTGCCGCGCGACCGGATCGTGGTGCTCAACCTCAGCGGCCGCGGCGACAAGGACTGCATCGAGGTGGCCCGTCTCCGCGGCGCGACGTAGGTCAAGTGTCGGGGAGGGTTTCCCGACCCCGTAAGGACCATCCGGACGCGTCTGGCCCTCCCGGACACCTTTGCCCTCCGGCGGGCGTTTCCGAATTGCCCCTTCAGGTGAGACAACTGTCCGGCAGGCCCCCCGCCGTTTCGACTTCGTGCAATCCGCGCTTGCAGCGGCCTAGCCCAGCTTGCTATGATAGAGTTCTCAGGAGGAGACCGAATGACACCTCTCGCGTGGGAAGGACGTGCGCTCTTGCGCGCTCAGACCCGTCGCAGCTCGGCGTGGCACCGGCGACCGCTCGTGGGGGCCCGGCGCGCGTGGCTCGCGGTGCTGCTGCTCGCGCTGGGCGCGCCGCTGCATGCCGCCGAGCGCGACCTGTACGTAAGCGGCTACTATTCTGACAACGTAGTCCGTTACGACGGCGAGTCCGGTGCGCCGCTGGCCGCGCTCGCCGGCGGCGGCCTCGATGGTGCCTGGGGCGTCGCCTGCGGCCCCGACGGGGACGCCTATGTGGCCAGTGCGCTCACCAATCAAATCCTCCGCTACGATGGGCGCACCGGCGCATACTTGGGCGTCTTCGCAAGCACCGGCCTGAACGGCCCGATCGGTGTTCTTTGGGACGCCAACGGGACGCTGCTCGTCAGCAACGGCGGCAGCCATGACGTCGTGCGCTTCGACGGGCAGACCGGCGCATATCTCGGCCAATTCGTCCCCACCGGCAGCGGCGGGCTGACCAACGCCCGCGGGATGGCGCGCGGGCGCGACGGCAACCTTTACGTCGTCAGCAGCTTCACCGATCGGGTGCTCCGCTTCGACGGCAGCAGCGGCGCACCGCTCGGCGTGTTCGCCAGCGGCGGGCTGGACACCCCGTGCGACCTCGCCTTCGGGCCGGACGGCGACCTCTACGTCACCAGCCGGGACACCGGCAGCGTGCTCCGCTACGCCGGCGCCACGGGTGCGCTCCTTGGCACGTTTACGAGCGGCGCTGCGCTGAACAGCCCCATTGGGCTGGCATTCGGCCCGGACGGCAACCTCTACGTGAGCAGTCTCACGGATCACCAGGTGCTGCGCTACGCCGGCAGCACCGGCGTCTTCGTCGATGTGTTCGTGACCCCGCACAGCGGGGGCCTGATCGGCCCGACGATGCTCGCGTTCATGCCGGAGCCCGGCGCGCTGGCACTGCTCGCGCTACTCGGCGCAGTCGTGGGTAGCCGGATGCGGTAGGGCAATGTACTCCGAACGTACGTGGGGTAGGGGCTTGTTCGCTGCGCGGGCAAGCAGAGACGCCGGCCGCACGTCCCGTGATGCCCCAGTTTTCGCGACACAGCACGCTCAGAACGACGCGCCGAAGGCGAAGTTGAAGAACTGCGTGTCGTCGCGCTCCTGCTTGGCGATGGGGAAGCCGAAGTCGAAGACGAGCGGCACCGGGCCGAAGAAGTCGATCTGCACCCGCAGGCCGAAGCCGACCGACGCCCGCCAGCCCGTGATGTTCAGGCTCTCCTCGACCGTGCCCATGTCGCAGAAGACCACGCCGCGGAACATCTTGCTGTAGAGCGGGAAGGAATACTCGCCGCCGGTGAGCAGAATGAAATCGCCGCCGACGGGCTGGTGCTTGACCCCGGCGCGGGGCGAGACGCCGCGGTAACCGAAGCCGCGCAGCGAGCCGAAGCCGCCGGCGTAGTAGCGTTCGAAGACGGGTGCGTCGCCGACGATGTAGGCCGCGTCGGCCCGCAGCGCGAGGACGCTCTTGCGGTCGAGCAGGTCGGTCTGGAGCGTCTTGTACCAGGCGGCGCTCACCGCCGGCTTGCCGAACGTGTAGTCGCCGCCGAGCAACCCGGCCTGCTCCCAACTGAAGCTGGTGCGGTAGCCCTGGGTGGGGAGCATCCGGCTGTCGGTGGTGTCGCGGACGATGGCGCCCTTGAGCGACGTCAGGAAATGGTCGCCCTTCGCCTCGCGGATATCGCGGGCGGCAAAGGTGTCGACGTCAGTGATGTTGATGCCCTCGATGCGGGCGGTGCCCTCGATCGCCCAGTTGTCGAGGATTCCGCCGCGGAAGCGCTTGCTCAGGCTCACGGTTCCCCCGGCGCGCTCCTCCATGTAGCCGACGCGGCGGCGCTGGAACAGATAGAACGACGTGTCCAGCCGGATGGGCCGGTCGAACAGGTACGGCTCGGTGAAGCTCACGCGGAAGCGGCTGACCTCGGTGCCCGGCTCAAACTGGATCAGCAGGCGTTGCCCGTCGCCCTTGAACGCCTTGCCGCGAAAGAACTCGCCCCAGGTGCGCGGCCAGTCGAACAGGTCGAAGTTGCGGTTGTCGAGGCTCAGCGAGCCGATCAGGCCGTTGTCCGTGCTCACGCCGAAGCCGATCAGGAACTGCGTCGTCTCCGTCTCCTCGGCGGTCACGAGGGCCTCGCGCTCGCCCTGGATGTCCTCCAGCGGCACGATCTCGATGCCGTCGGACTTGAACAGGCCGGTCTCCCGAATGCGCTGCACGGCGTTGCGGGCCTCGACGGTGTTGTACAGCTCGCCGGGGTAGAACAGCAGCTCGCGGCGGATGACCTCGTCCTTGGTCTGCTTGTTGCCGCGGATCGTGATGCGCCCGAAGCGCGACTGCGCGCCTTCGTCGAGCACGACGCGGAGGATGACGTAGGCGGGCTCCTCGACGAAGTCGCTGCGCGTGTCGATGCGGGCGGCGACGTAGCCGATCTGCCCGTACATGTCCTGGATGTGCTTGACGTCCAGTTGCAGAACCTCGTTGCGCAGGAACTTCTCGGGGGCGAGCTTGAGCCCCGCACGCAGCCGGTCGGCGTCGAAGACCTCGTTGCCCTCGAAGGTGATTTCCTTGACCTTGTAGCGCTCGCCCTCCTCGATCACGAACACCAGGTCGATGTCCTCGCGCTTGATCGGGTCGAACTCCAGCCGGTAGCCGGCGCGGGCGTCGAGATACCCCTCGTCGTGGTAGAAGCGCTGCACCGCCAGGGCGTCGCGGTTGGCCTTGTCCTCGTCCAGCGTGCCCTTGCGGAAGATCCAGATGTACGTCTTCGTCTCGACCTTCGTGCTCAGGCGGGCCGCGGGGAACGCCCGGTTGCCCTCGAACAGGATGTGGCGGACACGGACCCGCGGGCCCTCGTTGATCCGGTAGATCACGCGGCGCTCGGTCTCAAGGGCCGGCTCGTCGATCGTCACCTGGACGTAGTAGTACCCCTCCTCCTTGTACTTCTGGAGGATGTCCTCGCGCGCCCGGTTGATCTCGTAGCGGTCGAGCGGCGCCCCCGCCACCGGCGTCAGCTCGTACAACTGCGCGTTCGTGAACTTCTTGTTCCCCTCGAGCTCGACCGAAACGATCTCCGGCTTCTCCTGCACGGTGAAGACGACGACCGCCTCGCCGTCCTCGACGCGCGTGTTGGCGTAGGCGGCGACGAACTTCCGCGTCCGCAGCAGCTCGCGGACGTCGCCCGCGACGTCCTTCTGCACGAAGGCCTGGTCCGCGCGCGTCTTGAGGAGCCGGCGGACGTAGGCCTCGCTGACGCCGCGGAGACCTTCGAGGTCCACGCGCTTGATCTTCATCCCCTCGGTCGCGGGGCCCGGCTGTTGCGCGAGTGAAACGCGCGTCGCCAGCAGCAGGGTCAGGACGAGGCCGGCGGGCGCGAGCGCGCGGCCGCCACGTCCGAGTCCCGCCAGAACGCTGTTGCCCTCGCTCGCCAACGCGACACCACGCTCGACAACGAGCTGAGGCCCCCGGCCAACCCACCAGGGACCGCGCCAAATTCCCGCGTTACGGCGGTACTATACAATCTGCCGGACCCGATGCAACCGGCCCCGAGCTGAATGTCCCCGTGCCGGTCTCGTTGCAACCGGCGGCGAGCTGAATGTCCGCGTGGTGCTGCCCGCGCCGAACCGTGCCTGCACGCGGACCGAAGCCGCCCCCCCAATCAAACCCCGAGCAGCATCGGAGCGGGAGCGCGCGGCCCTTAACCGAGCCGGCCCAGTCATGGGCGGCTCCGTCCCGTTCAGGCGACCCGGGAAGGGGCGCGGGGCGCGCAGCGGGGGCGCGAAGGGCGGCCGGAACCGGCTTTTTCGGCGACATGCGCGCTTCGGACAAGCGTGGTTCGGGTCCGTGAGCGGGTCCGGAATCGGAATGTCTTTTTGATATCCCCTGTCCACATGGTGGGTCGCGTTGTGCAGGCGACGACGACGTGTCACCAGGCAATGGCCAATCGTCGGCCAAGTGCGGCGGGCCGAACGAATCGCGTCGCGGACAGCGCGGTCAACATGGGGGTGGCAAAGGCCGCG
>CAIWOY010000282.1 GCA_903914415.1 uncultured Phycisphaerales bacterium
TCAGCGGGTGTGGGGTGCACGGTTCACCGGCTGGGGGCCGGTGCCACACCGCCGAGCGGGCCGTCAAGGCAGGCTCTGGCACTGCGTGAGCACTGATAGTATTACTCAGGAATGGAGGAAAGCAAGGCAAGGCGGCGATGGTGTTGGCGGCTGGCGGAGAATGGCGGCGGGTAGCGGAGATTGGCGGAAAAAGTCAGAGGTCAGAAGGAAGAAGTCAGAAGTCGCGGGCAAGGCGGCGGCGCGACGCGGGCGGAATGCAAGGATGGCGTGGACGTACCAGTACGACGCCAACGGCGACCGCGTGTCGTCCGCGTGCGGCGAGTGGACGAAATGGATGCCTGTGCCGCGGTTCGTTACGGCTACAGCTCGCCGCAGAATGCCTTCGCCAGCAACGCCGGCGTGAGGGTCACCAACTCGGCATCGATGTCGGCCTGCGCGCGGGCGAGTTGATCCGCGTGCCGGCGCAGCGTGTCCAGTTGCGAAACGATGCGTCGTTGCTCGGTTTTGTCTTTGGGAAAAGGAATCCTCAAACCTGCAAGCTTGGTCCCGTTCATATTGGGGCGGTTGCCGTCCTCGGTCTTCATTTCCACCGCTTCCCAGTACTGGCTGGACTGAAAAAACCAGTAAAGAAAAGCCGGCAGGATGGCTAAACCCGGCCGGATGCGAATGAGATAGGAAGCGAACACAGCCTCGGGAGCCTCATTGACCAAGAATGTCTTGCCGGTCGTAGCTCCGGTTCGGGCGAAAAAGATGTCGCCGGCAGCGACTCGGTACTTCCCCACGCAGTCGCACCGACAATGTGGCACGGCCGACCAGTCCACCCGTCCCGCCTGTATGTCAGTGATTCTCAGGAACTTGGGCCCAACGGCGGCGTGTTCCGCCGACGCGGTGTAGCCGTATTGGGGGTCGCCGCACAATTCCTTGACCGTGGCGACCGACCAACCCTCGTCCTCACCTTTGGCAAAGAAGCCGGAAACCGTTGCCGCCATCAACGTTGACAGGGAGTTACTGGCTGCCCGGTGCAGCCGGCGCGCTTCGTCAAGTCGGGCCGTGAGTTCCTCGATCCGCGCGACAATCCGGCGCTGTTCGTCTTGCGTCGGCGGAACCGGCATTTTCAACTGCTCAAGGAACTCGACAGGAACGCGTTGCTGCCCGGCGGCTCCATGCATGTTCTTCTTCGCGGCCGCGCGGGTATCAGCTCGGCGCACAAACGCATGGAGCCATTCAGGTATAACCTGTGGCCCCGCCCTCAGCACGTGAAACTCGGTGGTGCCAAAGCCAATGCCGTTCACCAATCCACGTGCGATCGCAGCCTTGCCGTTCTCCATGCAGGGCGTGATCTTGGCGAATACGACATCGTTTTCAGCGAAGTAGGTATAACCCTTGCGGACTTGGCCGATCTCGCGCGTCTCGGCGGCGACGATGCTCCCGGACTCGTCATCAACGGCAGACATCGGCACGAACGTCACTTTCGTGCTGTCCGGGCGGTCCCTTACTTCGCGCTTAGGTGGGTTGAGGACGCAGACCCGCGGGTCGCCCAGCGGGTAGCACCGCCAGCCGTCGGGCAGCCTGTCACTTCCCATTGCCGTTCCCTCCCGCCAGCAATTCGCGCATCTCCTGGATCACGGCAAAAACCTTGGCTTCCTTGGCCGCGACGGATTCGAGGATTTCGTCCGGCTCGGCGTGCTCGACCTTTTCTGGCTCGACGAGTCCGAGCCCGGCCAGGGTCATGTTGTAGTTGCCGCTGATGATCTTGTCCGTTGGAACGAGCCACGCGCGCCCGTCCTCTGTCTTGTGCTTCGGCCACTTGGCCAGCAGGTCGGGGAAGTCGTTGCGATACTGTGGGCCGAATTTGCGGGCCGAGCTGAGCGACGAGCCGTCGCCTTCGACGCGGTAGAACCAGGTCTTCTTCGTCGGCTTGCCGGTGTTCTGGAACACAAAGAAGCACGTCGGATTCGGCGTGTATGGCTCGAACATGCCCTTCGGCAGCGTAACGACGGCCTGCAAGTCAAACTGCTCCAGGAGGCGTTTCTTGACTTGGATGTGGCTGTCGGTGTCGCCGAACAGGATGCCGTTGGGGAAGATGATGCCTGCCCGGCCGCCGGG
The DNA here is from genome assembly GCA_903914415.1 of uncultured Phycisphaerales bacterium. Classification (GTDB taxonomy): domain Bacteria; phylum Planctomycetota; class Phycisphaerae; order UBA1845; family Fen-1342; genus Fen-1342. Next base: position 2,107 of record CAIWOY010000282.1, read on the forward strand.
GCGCAGGCTGCGCAGCGCGTGGGCCAGGAACAGCACGTACTTGTCGCCCTTCTCCACGCGCAGCGAGCGCTTGGCGTCGCCGCGCACGCCCGAGAACGGCGGGTTCTCCAGGATCACGTCGAACTGCACCTCGTCCCAGCGGTCCTCGCTCCCGCAAATCGAGTCGCGGCCGACTAGCGGCGACTGGTCAAACTGGTGCAACACGGCGTTCATGGCCGCCAGACGCAGGATGTCGGGGTCGCTCTCGAATCCGTGGAGCGTGCCCTTCTGTAGGAAGTTCCATTGTGGGCGGGTGAGCTTGTCGCCGATGCCGCGGCGCACAGGCAGACCGTCCGGGCCGATGGTCTCTCGCACAAAGTCGGGGTTCGTGTTGGCGAGCAAGATGTGCTCGTAGGCCGCGATGAGAAAGCCGCCGGAGCCACAGGCCGGGTCGCACACGGTCTGGCCGATCTGCGGGTCCACGATCTGGGTAATGACGCGGATCAGGTGGCGCGGCGTACGAAACTGCGCGGCGCGCTTCTGGCTGCCGAGATCGCTAACGAGCAGCTCGAACAAGTCGCCCTTCACGTCGGCGTCCACGGCGAGGAATGAAATGGGCGCGATCACGTCCACGGCCCGGCGCAGCGCCGCACCGTTCGGGATGACGATGGCGGCGTTCTGGAAGACAGCACGGGAGGTGGCCGACAGGCGCGGGTGCTCGGCAAGCAGCGGGAGCAGGTCGCGCAGCGTGCGCAGCATCTTCTCGTTGTCGGGGTTCGAGGTCAGCACGCTCCAGCGCAGCGGCGTGTAGTCCAGCTCGCGGCCGTCCTGCTTGAACTTGGCGAACAGGGACTTGTATTTGCCGTTACCGGCCCCCTTCTGCTCGGCGTCCATCTCCTCCAGCATCTTGAGGAAGAGCAGGTAGGAAATCTGCGTCACATACGTGATGGGGTTGGTGACGTTGGCTTCCCACATCACGTTGCAGAGGCGCTTGAGCGTGTTTTGGAGCTCGCCGCGGTCCACGGATACCTCGCATCCCTCACGCTGCCAGGAGCGTGTTCAATTCGTCCACGATCGCCGCCAAGCCGTCCTTGCCGAAGAGCTGCTCCATGCGAAGGCGCCCGCCGCGGAGCGAGAACGGCGGCAGGCTGAACAGCTTGATCTCGACAGGCTCGCCACGCACGACCCGCTCCTCAAGAAGTCGAAGCATCTGGGCCTTCTCCGGGTTCATGTCCTGCGAATGCTCGGCGAGCCAGGTATTGAACGCCCGGCGGACGCGCTCCTCGCGGGTCGGGAACTTGAATGCGCCGAGAGCGGCGCGGATAAACTCAGAAAGTGAGCCGGTCGGCTGTTCGAATGCCTTGCGCAGCGCGGCTTCCTGGAAGTAGAACTCGGGCGAGTTGAGCCGACGGGCAAGGTCTTCCCACTCCTCGTCGGTCACGTGCTCGCCGGCGAAGATGCGCTGCACCACGGGGTCGGTCTTGCCGAGCGAGAGGATGCGCTCCGTCCACTTCTCCTGGTAGGTCTGGCGGTCGATCGCCAAGCCCTCCGGGCCGACGACGATGGTCTCGCGGCGGCGGATTTCGTCCTCCAGCGAGCCGAGCGGGATATGCGTGAAGTCGCGCGGCTGGGGCGGCGGAGGCGCGGGACCGGGTGGCAACGGCTCGGGGCCGGGCTCGGGCTCCGGCTCGGGCGGCAGCGGCCCGGGGCGCGGGCCGACCACCTTCGGCCGGTCATACCGCCGGCCGGGGTCGTTGAACTTCTCCGAGTTGCCGACGAAGTCGTAGATCAGGAACTCGGTTTTCCCGATCCGTGGGCAGAGACGGCTGCCACGGCCGCGCATCTGGGCGTATTTGATCGCCGACTGCGTGGGCCGCAGCATTATCAGGTTTTCGACTTCCTTGTGGTCGTAGCCGGTGTCGAGCATGTCCACGGACACCGCGATGACCGGCAGCGGGTCGTACTTAAACTCGTTAATGACCGGCTTTGGGTTGCCGTTGTTTGTCCAGCAGGTGATCTTTTTGGCAAAATCCTGGCGCACCTGGCCGGGCGAGCGGTTGGTCTGCTGGGCGATCCGTAGGCACGCATCGTCCGGCAGAAACTTGTTGAAGAGGCGTTCCAGAATCACCGCCTGCTTCTCGGACACCGCGAATACGATCGTCTTCCGCGGGCGCTCCTGCGAGCGCTGCTCTTCAACGGCGAAATACTCGTCGATGATGGCCTTGAGGCGGTCCTCGGATTCGGCGGTCCGGCCCCACTCGCCCGGCGCGATTTCGTCGCCTTCCCAAGCGGCGCCCTCAAACGTCAGGCGGCTTTCGGCGAGATAGATGCGGTAGTTGGCGAGGAACCGCTCGCGGATCGCATCGGTGATGGGGTAGGCGAAGGTCGGGCGGCCCTCCTGGCGGGCCGAATCCCAGCACTCGTAGAACATGTAGGTGCTTTTTACGAGCCGGCGTTCGTAATCGCTGATCCAATGCAGCTCGCCAGGGTTCGGGGTCGCGGTCAGGCCGATGTGGATTGCATCGAAATGGCCCAGCGTGGCGAGGTGCCGCCCATAGATCGAGCGATGGCATTCATCCGTGACCACCAGGTCGAAATAGGCGTGCCCGAAACCGCCGGCCCCGAGCTGTCCGGCGATGGTTTCGAGTGTGCCGACGACGATCTGCCCCTCCAGGCTCCGCTTTCCGCCGTAAAGCAGCTTGGACGGCCAGTCGCGCAGGAAGTCGTCGAACGTCTCCTTCGCCTGTTTGGCGAGCTCGATGCGGTCGGCGAGAAACAGCACACGCGAAATGGCGGCGGCCTGGAACCACCGTTTCATGAGCATGGCGATGGTCAGCGTCTTCCCCGTGCCCGTCGCCATCTCCAGCAACATCCGGCGGCGACCCGCGAGAAGAGCGTTGTCCACGGCCTCCAGGCACTCGCGCTGGTAAGGTCGGACCTCGACCTCCTCACCCTTGAACATGAAACGCGAAACGTGGGGGATGGCGCGCAACGACTCTTCGAGCGTGCCGGCGCGGTGCAGCTTCAGGTTGGCCCGGCGTTCCAGGTCGGCCTGGCTGGGAAACCCGAGGATCGGGCGGGCATCACCGTCGGCGTAATCCCAGAAGTAGTGCTCCTGGGCGTTGCTGAGCAGGACGAACGGCGCGCGGAGCCCGACGGCGTAGTCCTTCGTTTGCTTTTTCGCGCTGTACGGATCGACCGAGAACCGCTTCGCCTCGACCACGGCGAGCGGGTGTGTGCGGGTGTCTTTCAGCACGTAGTCGGCGCGCCCGTCCGCTGCGGCCTCCTCGGTGGAGACGATTGCCTTGTTCGTGATGTCCCAGCCGGCGTCGCGCAGGAGCTGGTCGATGATTATTCGAGCGTCAGCTTCACTCGGCACGCTTCGCCCTCGTCAGCCATACGGTGCGGTCGCCGTCTCGCATGCAAAAACGCCCTCGTGTCCATGATACGAAGCCATGGGGGTGGCCGGAAGTGGCTGCGGGCGGAAGTCGCGCGCATCGGGCGCAGGTGGCTCCACCGTGAGGCAAATGGTCCGCACAGCGGACCCTACGAAGTCCCCGCAGCCCAGCCGCGACGGGCGCTCGCTCGCGCTTCGGGTTCGGACGCGCCCCGCCCTCACGGGCGGGGTTCGGATAGGCGACCCGAAACCGCTCCCCAGCCCCGCCGGCCGAAGGTTGCGAACAGGGGGGTGACGCGCCGTGGTGAAGTTGGCAACCTTCACGCCGTTGTGTCCTACGCGGCCGCGCTACGCGTGCGCTGGTTGGCCGGCGGCGCGCCGCAGCGCTGTGCCGCACGACTCACGCACAACCAGCTCGGGCTGCAACGAGATCTGCGTCCGCGGCCGCTGCGGGTCCGCGATCCGGTGGCAGAGCAGCTCCATGGCCTGCGCCCCCATCTTGGCCATGGGCACGCGCACGGTCGTCAGCGGGGGGCGCGTCATCCGGGCGACGCGTGTGTCGTCGAAGCCGGCGACCGCCAGATCGCGCGGGACGTTCAACCCGGCCTCGCTCGCGGCCGCCACGATGCCGGCCGCCATCTCGTCGTTCGCCGCGAAGACGCAACACCCGGCGCTGGCCCAGGCGCGGACGTGTTCTCTCGCCAGGCGATAGGCGGTCTCGTACTGGTAATCGAGGTGGTACACGTCAGACGCGGCCTGCGGGAGGCCGGACTCCGCGAGCACCTGCCGGTAGGCGTCCAGCCGCGCGATCGTGTCCACGTTGGTGGCGAGCCCGCCGACGAAGATGATCCGTTTCGCGCCGGCCGGACCGACCAGATGGCGCATCAGCGCGACCGCGCCGTGCCGCTGGTCGATCACGACGCTGTCGTGCGGTGTTCCGTCGATCTCCCCGTCGAGGACGACGTAGGGCAGCCGGAAACCGGCCAGAACCTCGGCGATGCGGTCCGTCAGCTCGGAGACCATGACCGCAACGCCGTCCAGGAGGGCGCGCTGTTGAATCGCCCGGAGGAGCGAATGGCTGTCATCGCCGTCGCGGGCGGACGAGACCACCAGGTTATAGCCCAAGTGCCGCGCCTGGATGTTCGCGCCGCGAATGATCTCGGAGTAGAACTCGCCGTGCAGGTCGGGCAGCACGAGCCCGACGATGTCGCTGCGGCGGAGCATGAGGCCGCGGGCGAAGGCATTGGGCTGATAGCCCAGTTGCGTGATGGCCGACTCGACGCGGGCGCGGGTCTGCTGGTTGACCAGCTCGCTGCGGTTGATGACGCGCGAGACGGTGCTGATCGACACTTTGGCGAGCTTGGCTACGTCGACGATCGAGGTGGGCATGTGACCACACCGGCCTAGCGCCCCTCCAGCCAGTTCTTTGACATCGCTTTCAGTCCAGCATATCCTCGATCCCGATGCGCTGTCAACTTTATGTCTCCCAAGCGGTTGCGTGTGCGGTCGCCGTGTGCGGCGCCGGTTGTACGGCGAAGCCCCCGGTTGCCGTCCAGCGTTCGCAGGAAACGCGGGTAGCGCTGCAATACCGCTTCACCGCGGCCGACCAAGCCCTGCTCGAGGACGTCGAGCACGCCTGCTTCCTGTACTTCTGGAACGAAGTCGGAATGCCGGCCGAGCTCGTCCAGGACCGAAAAAACGCGCCCGTCGCCAGCGTCGCCGCGGTCGGGTTCCAACTCGCGTCGCTCCCGATCGGCGTGGAGCACCGGTGGATCAGCCGGTCAGAAGGCGCGCAGCGCGCGCAGACCATCCTCCAATCGCTGCTGGAACGCGACGACAACAAGAAGTTCGGCGTCTACCTGCACTACCCCGACATGAACACCGGCGGCCTTTCAAAACAGGGCTTCGAAGTCCTCGCCAGCACCGTGGATCACGCGCTGCTGACGGCTGGCGCGATGGTGGCCGGCGAGTACTTCGGGGACGGAGTCGCGCCGCTCGTGGGGCGCCTGATCGCCGAGACGAACTGGAAAGCCTATGTGGTCGCCCCGGGTGGTTTCGTGTCGATGGGCTGGGCGCCCGACGACCCCGGCGATCTGGCCGGTGCGGGGCGATTCGTGGAGTTGCGTTGGGATTGGGCCAGCGACGAGGAGCGTCTGATCTACTTCCTTGCCGTCGGATCTCCGGAGCCGAATTACGCGCTGCCGCCGGAGACGTACTACCGATTGAAGCGCGTCGTGAAATCGCACGCTGGTGGGCCGGCGTACGTCGTCTCGTGGCCGGGGGCCCTGTTCACGTACTTCTTCAGCCACTGCTACATTGATTATCGGGCGCTCGGTCCGGACGATCCGGCGCAGTTCGGCGTCGATGCTCCGCGCGTGGACTGGTTCGAGAACTCCCGGCGTGCGGTGCTCACGCACCGTCAACGCTGTATCGAGCAAGCGGGGCGTTTCAAGACGTTGGCGCCCGATCGCTGGGGTTTGAGTGCCTGCTCGTCCCGTGAAGGCTACATCGTGCCCGACATTCGGCCCAACGCGAGCGATAACGAGGACTGGTGCGCCGGCACGGTGCCGCCGTACGCGGCCGGCTCGGCCATTATGTTCGCCCCACAGGAGAGCCTGACCGCCATGCGCGCGTATCGTGCCCTGAAAGATGGCGAGGGCCGGGCGCTGGTTTGGCGGGATCCGCAGGCGGGCGGCTACGGATTCGTCGACTCCTTCAATCTGGATCAGGGTTTCGCGTGCGAGGACTACGTCGGGATCGACCAAGGGCCGATGCTCCTGGCCATCGAGAACGCGCGCACGGGTCTGATCTGGAAGCTGTTCATGCAACATGAGTTGGCACGGCGCGCGGTCGAGCGCCTGCGTCTGTCCTGCGAGACGATTGTGCGTCCCCCCTCCGCACGCGCCGCCACGCTGCGGGCGCTGGTATAAGATTGACATCCGGGTGGAGTTCGGGTATCCTAGTGAAAGCGCTTTCGGTGTCCCGCGGCTGAGCGGTCGGGGGCTGTTTGCGTTTGCCACCTGTGGAAAGCCGCCGTATGAGTACGGTCGTGACTCCAGCCGCGAACCTCGGTGACCGGGCGCAGCCCATAGCGTCGGTTTGCAACCGGTACGGGCACTTCTCGCCCGACGGTCTGGAGTATCGGATCACCGATCCGAGGACGCCGCGCCCGTGGGTGAACATCATTGCCAACCCGCGTTTGGGGCTGGCGGTCAGCCAGACCGGCGGCGGCTTCACGTGGATCGACAACTCGCAGTTGGCGGTGATCACGCGCTGGCAGCAGGATTTGACCGAAGACCGCTCGGGCAAGTTTCTTTACGCGCGGGATGCCGACTCTGGCAAGCTGTGGTCGCTGTCGCCCGCGCCCGTTTGGCCCGCATACGACTCTTACACCTGCCGGCACGGGCTTGGTTATTCGACCTTCGAGACCGAATTCGCCGGCATCCGGGCGGTCTGGACGCTGTTCTGCCACGCGAGCGAGACCGTCGAGTTCTGGCTCGTGGAGCTGCACAACCAGACCGACCGTCTGCGGCGGCTGGAGCTCTGTGCATACCTGGAATGGTGTTGCGGGGTTGCGCCGTCGCCGCGGCGCGAGTTCCACAAGCTGTTCCTGGAGACCGAGTTCGATGCCGAGCGACGGGCGATCTTCGCGCGGAACCGGATGTGGGAGGTTCCGTCCGAGGGGCACGGCCACTGGAACACGGATTTTCCGTATCTCAGTGCTCTGGCCTGCACCGAGCCGGTGCTCTCGGCGCAGGGCGACAAGGCCGCGTTCGTCGGGCAGTACCGGGACCTGCGGGCGCCCGCGGCACTGACCCAGGACCTGTGGGAACCCGAGTTTGGGCGACATGGGGACGCCATCGCGGCGTTGCGCTGCGCCGTCGAGCTGCGCGCGGGCGAGCGCCGTGATCTCGGCTTCGCGCTGATCGTCGGCGAGTCGCGTGCGACGGCGAACCGCGCCCTGAAGCAGATGGTTCACGTCGACGTCATGGACCGGGCGCTGGCGGATGTCCGGACGTCCTGGCAAGCGCGGCTGGGGGCGCATCGCGTGCAAACGCCGGAGCCGTCGCTCAACTTCATTACGAACGACTGGATACGGTATCAGGCGGTGTCCGGGCGGATCTGGGGCCGCTGCGGCTATTACCAGCAGAGCGGCGCATACGGGTTTCGCGATCAATTGCAGGACGCGCAGGTGTGGCTGACGATCGATCCGGCGCGCTGCCGCGCGCAGATCGGCCTGCACGCCGGCCATCAGTTTGCGGACGGCTCGGTCTATCACTGGTGGCATCCGCTCACGGAGCAGGGGCACGTCACACGTATGACGGATGACATGCTCTGGCTGGCGTTTGTCGCGGCCAACTACATACGCGAGACGGGCGACCTCGCGCTGCTCAAGGACGAAGCGCCGTTCGTGGACGACAAGCAGGCCAAGCCGCTCGCGGAGCATGTTCAGCGGGCTTTCGAACGTGTGTTTCGCCGCACGAGCGCACGCGGGCTGCCGTACATCGGCGCCGGCGACTGGAACGACGGCCTCAACGCGGTTGGCTTGCAGGAGCGCGGCGAATCGGTCTGGCTCGCGCAGTTCCTGGTCGGGCTGCTGGCCGACTGGGCGGAGATTTGGCGGCGCTGGGCGCGACATCTGACCGGGGGCGCAAAGCGGGTCGCGCCCGGGCATTTCGTGGCCGAGGATGTCGCTGCGGAGCGCGGCGCGGGCGAGGCCGGGACGGCCTCGGCCGCGGGGACGCGCGACTGGGGCGGACTCGCGGCGGAATTCGACCGTCGCCGCGCGGCGCTCATCGCGGCCATCAACGAGCACGCCTGGGACGGCCAGTGGTATCTGCGCGGCACGCTCGACGACGGCTCGAAGCTGGGCAGCCGCGAGAGCCGCGTGGCGAAGATCTTCCTTAACGCGCAAACGTGGGCGATCTTGAATGACGTTGCGACGCCGGAGCGCGCGGCGCAGTGCCTCGCAGCCGTGCGCGCGCATCTGGTCACCGAGGCCGGTGCGCTGCTGCTCGCCCCCGCTTTCGACAAGCCGGTCCGGGAGATCGGTTACATCACGCGCTACGCGCCCGGGCTGCGCGAGAACGGCGGCGTGTACACACACGCGGCCACGTGGGCGATTGCCGCGGCCTGCAAGATGAAGGACCACGAGCTCGTTGGCCGGCTGCTGACCGCGATCAATCCGGCGTTGAAGGACCCCGAGCGCTACTGGGCCGAGCCGTACGTGCTGCCGGGGAACGTCGATGGCCCGGATTCGCCGCACCACGGCCGGGCGGGCTGGACCTGGTACACCGGTGCCGCGCAATGGCTTCACCGTGTGGTGAGCGAATGGGTGCTCGGCGTGCGGCCGGAGTGGGACGGCTTGCGGATCGAGCCGTGTCTGCCGCCGGGGTGGACCCGCGCCGCGATGGCGCGGCCGTACCGCGGGTGCACGTACGACATTCACATCGACCGTGCTCCGGTCGAACAGACGCGGACCTGGCCCGCCGGGGTGCACGCGGAAATCAGCCTGGACGGCAAGCGCCTGCCGGGCAACGTGATCCCCGCGCCGACTGAGCTCGGTCGGCGGCACGACGTCCGCGTGCGCTGCCGGTAGCGCGGAGGTTCACAGGAACTCGCACGTACGTGGGGCCGGCGTCCATGCCTGACGAGGCGGGCGGGGACGCCCACCCCACCCGCGCGTGCGCTGCCGGTAGCGCGGAGGTTCACAGGAACTTGCACGTACGCGAGGCCGGCGTCCATGCCTGGCGAGGCGGGCGGGGACGCCCACCCCACCCCCGCGTGCGCGGCTGGCGCCGCGCGCTGCGCCTAGCCCTTCAACCCCGTCGTTGCGATCCCCTGGATAAACGTCCGCTGGGCCATGAAGAACAGCAACAGCACCGGGGCCACGACCAGCGTCGAGGCGGCCATCAGTTGATTCCACGGCGTGTCGCCGGATTTGCTTTGCAGGAACTGGAGGCCGAGCGCCAGGGTGAACTGGTCCTGGTGGGTCAGGTAGATCAGCGGGCCGATCAGGTCGTTCCAGACCGCCAGGCAATGGAACAACGCGACGACGGCCAGCGCCGGGCGGGACAGCGGCAGCATGATCCGCCAGAAGCAGCCCCAGCGGGTGCAGCCGTCGAGCATGGCGGACTCCTCCAGCTCCTTGGGGATGCCCAGGAAAAACTGTCGGAGCAGGAAGATGTTGAACGCGCTGCCGAACCACGCCGGCACCCACAGCGGCCGCAGCGTGCCGATCCAGCCGAGGTACTTGAAGAGCATGTAGGTGGGGACCATGATGACCGGGAAGGGGATCATCATCGTTGCCAGGCAGACCGCGAACATGAGCCCGCGGCCGGGGAACGGCACGCGGGCGAAGCCGTAGGCAGCGATCGAGCTGGAGAGCAGCACGCCCGCCAGGCTCAGCACGAGGATGATGAGCGTGTTGCGGGCGTAGAGCAGAAAGTCGAACTGCGCGGACCGCACGATTTCGCGGTAGCCGGTTAAGGTGGGCGCCGTCGGCAGAAAACTGGGTTGCAGCACTTCCGCCGGCGGTTTCAGCGAGACGCAGACCATCCACAGGAGCGGCAGCACGAAGAGCAGCGCGACGGCGATCAGCAGCGCATAGGTCAGTGCCAGATTGATGCTGCGGATGCGCATCGGCCCATGTTGCGACGTGCTCACGTTGTCACGTGCCCCTGTAGTACACGGCCCGCCGGCTGGCGAGGAAGACCGCCGCCGTCAGGGCCAGGATGATGAACAGTTGAACCCAGGCCATCGCGCTGGCGTAGCCCATCTTCAGGTACCGGAACGCGTTGTCGTACAAGTACATCGTGTAGAAGTATGTGCTGCGCTGCGGTCCCTGCTCGCCGCGCATGAGCACGTAGGGCAGCGCGAAGATCTGCCAGGTGCCGATCAGTCCGACGATGACGTTGAAGAGGATGACCGGACTGAGGCCCGGCAGCGTCACGTGCCAGAAGCGGCGGGTCGCGGACGCCCCGTCCAGCATCGCCGCCTCGTATAGCTCCTCCGGGATCTCCTGCAGGCCCGCGAGGTAGATAACGACCGGCGAGCCGACGCCCCACAGGCTGATGAGCACGAGAGCGGTCATGGCCCAGCCCGGGAGCGCGAGCCACTTTGGCCCGGCGGCCAGCTCGCCGAGCCAGGCCAGCCGGTGGCCGGTGAGCAGCGCGATGGCGTTGTTGGCGCCGTCGAGCGCGGGACCGATCAGCCGCACGGCGCCATTGATGAGCCCGTACTCGGGATTCAGCATCCAGAGCCAAACGAGCGCGATGCCGACCAGGGGCACGACCGTCGGCACGAAAATGCACGTGCGGAACAAACCCAGCCCACGCACGCGCTGGTTCAGCAGCGCGGCCAGCAGCACGGCCACAATGGTCCCGAGTGGGATGGCGAGCGCCGCGTACACCAGCGTGTTCAGTAGGACCTTGTGGAAGACCGGATCGCGCGTCAGGGCCTGGTAGTTGGCCGTCCCCACGTAGACCGGCGGCTGCAGCAGCGGGTAGTCGCAGAAGCTGATGTACAGCGAGATGCCCATCGGCAGCGCCAGGAACAGCAGGAAGCCCAGCCACCACGGGGCGGTCCAGAGCAGACCGGCGGACAGCGCCCGCCGGCCGGTAGTGCCGAAGTGGGCCTGTTTCACGGTGCGCCTCCCCGGCGCTTGGCCGCCATCTGCTCGTATTCCGCCACGACCTCGTTCACCTTCTGCTGAGCCGCGTTCAACGCCGTGTCCGCCTGCTCTGGATGCGCCAGCACCGTATTGAGCAGCACCTTTAACTCGTCCACCACGCGCAGCCACATCGGCATCGAGGGATAGCCGAAAGCGTACGGCGACGCGGCCAGCTCTTCGAACACCCGGATGTACGGGTTGGGGTGCCGGGCGATGAAATCCGCCCCGGGCACGCGGAACGGCGAGAGCTTATTGTGCGCGCGGCAGAGCTCCTCCATCACGTCCTGCCGCGAAACGTAGGCCAGGAACAGCAGCGCTTCGCGCGGGTGCCGGCCGCCGGCAGGCATGACGAACACGTCCGTGCTCGCGAACGCGTTCCGGCGCTCGCGCGTGACGGACGGGAACGGCGCGACGCCGTAGTCGAGCGTGGGCGCGTATTTCGCGATCCAATTCGACAGCCACGGTCCCTGGAAGACCATCGCGATCCGGCCGGAGAGGAAGGGGTTCTGCGCACTCTCGATCGCACCGGCCGTGGCCTCGAAGGCGAGCATGGGCTCGACGCCCTGCGCTTCGCGCACTCTGGCCAGCCAGTGCATCGCCGCCCGCCCCGCCGGCGCGTCCAGCACGCACTCGCGCCCATCCCACAGCCGCCCGTCGAAGAAGCACGGCCACGCCCACGGCCACCAGCCGAGCATGGCGGTCGACGGGGTGAACCCCGCCTGGACGATCCGCTGCCCCTGCGTACCGTCCGGCAGCGTCACCGGCTCCGACCGCGTCAGCCGGCGCACGTCCTCATCAAACTCGGCGATCGTCTCCGGCGGGTGGTTGGGATCGAGCCCCGCCTGCCGGAACAGCGCGCGGTTGTAGTAGAGCGCGATCGTATAGGGCGTGCTCGGGAGGGCGTAGAGCTGCCCCTGGTAGCGGCAGATGTCGAGCCAGATCGGCTTCCACGCGTCTATGGGTACGCCGGCCTGCCGCGCCAGCTCGTCCAGGGGCCGCAACGCCCCCTGGTCGGCGTATTGCGGAACGATGAAGTCGTAGAGCCCGGCCACGTCCGGCGGATCGCTGCCCGCGGTCGCAATCAGCGTCCGCTGCTCGATGTTGCTGACCGCGTTGTACTCGACCCAGACGTTCTGCGCGGCGCCGACGGTGGCGTTGAAGCGGTCCACGACGCGCTGCATCGCCTGCCCTTCGACGCCGGTCCACTTCTCCCAGTACCGCACGATCGTACGGTCGGGCGGTACGCCGTAGCGGCCGCGCGGGCCGAAGGCGAGCAGTCCCACCGCCGGCAGGCCGAGCGCGACGAGCAAGATGAGCGAGCGGATACTCATGGCCTTCGATTACCGCGGAGGCGCAGAGAGCGCGGAGAACGCAGAGGATCATTTCTTGCTTGATTCACGCCGGGCCTCTTGTCGTCGCCCGCCAGTCGAGCGCGCGATGAAGAATACCCGGAGTATTCTCGGCGTCCTCCGCGCTCTCTGCGCCTCTGCGGTTTCCGCCCGAGACCGTCAATTGCCACATGCCGGGCTTGCGGGCAGGTCGGGTCCGCTGCCGTTCAGGCAGTTCGCGTACGCCGCCAGGTCGCCGCCGTTGACGGCGCGATCGTTGTTGTGGTCGAAACACAGACATGCCTCTGGTCCAGCGGTGCTGTTCGACACGCACACCTGCCAGGCCGCGAAGTCCGCCAGGTCCACATCGCCGTCGTGGTCGGCGTCTGCGAAGGCCGCACCGCAGTCGCAAGCGTCGCCGATCCCGTCGCTGTCGCTATCTTCCTGCCGCGGGTTCCAGCGACCCGGGCAATTGTCGTACGCGTCGGCGATCCCGTCTACGTCCGCGTCGGTCTGGAACGGCATTCGCTGCTTGAAGAAGAGCGGCTCGCTGCTCTCCACCAGCCCGAACATCAGAAACAGGTGATCGACCAGCGCGGCGTCCGACGGCACCCAGGTCGAGCTGCTGATCGAGACGCGCGTGAGGCCATAGCGGAACCGGGTGTCGCTGCCGGGCGGCTGCTCCTCCACGAACTCCAGCATCGTCTGCACGTCCCCCCAACCGGTGACGGCTTCCGGCGAGCACACGCTGTGGTGATTGGCGATGCGATCCGCAAAGTACCCGGTCGGATCGACGCCGGCGGTCAGCCCATAGCGGTAGGTCTGACTAAGGGCGTTCGCGCAGTACAGCGCGTCCGCCTGCTGCTGGTTGCGGTCGTACGTCTCGAAGCTCGGGTTGGTCGCAAAATCCGCGTTGAAGAAATGTCCCTGCTGCACCCAGAAGGCCGGCGCGTACGACGACACGTTGTCCGTCAGCGTCGGAATGCCCGAGTACGAGATCTTGGGAGCGGTGTTCGGGTCGAGCCACAGCGCCGCCACCGCCTGGGCGCGCGGGTGGCTCGGCTGGCGCAGCGCGAGGCTGACAATGAGCATGTACTCGTTCCACGGCCGTACCCAGCCGTTCAGGTCGCCGCCCGACGCATTCATCGCCGCGTACACGCGACCGTCCAGGCTCGAGTCGATCGCCGCGTCGAAGTTGGTCGTTGCGTACAGCTCGTCGGCGAGTGCGACGATGTTAGGATCGTCGCGAAAATGGTCCTTGGCGAACAAGGCCCCGCTCACCAGCAGCGCCGATCCGATGGTCGTATACCCCTCGCCCCAGCCCGCCGCGTGTCCCCCGGTGGCGACGTCGTTCCAGTGCCACCAGAAGCCCGCGACGTTGCGGTCCGGGACCACGCCCGGCCGATGCCCGGCGTATACCGTTAGGATGCGCTCGGCCAGCACGTGCGCGTTGTACATCAGGCCGAGCTGGTCGGCTGCACAGATCCCCAAGAGCGCAAACCCGGCCGCGTCGGGCGTCGCCGGATGAAACGGCGTACCCGACAACGTCAACGAGTCGCGCACGAGCCCGTTTGTTTGCGTCGCGTCGAGGATGTAATTGACGGTGCGCTGCAACTGATCGGCCCGCGCCGCGTCAAGCCCGCCGGCCCAGTCGGTGCGCGTCAGGAGCCACCTGGTCCACCGAATGCCGGACGGCTGCCCGTTGCCGATCTGGACGCCGATGCCCTGGATGCGAATCCAGTTGGTCTGCCCCGGTGTGAACCGGTCGAGCGGAATGGTCGCGACATAGGCGCGGGGGCTGTCGACGTACTCGCGGTGCACCTCGACGAGGTTGGTCTGCGACGGGCCCGCGAGGACGGCCAGGTCGAACGACTGCGTGAAGTGCTGCGTAATGACGATCCGGAACCGGTAGTGCTGGGCCGCGGCCGGCACGCCCGCCGGAAGGTTGAAGGCGATGTCGATCTGGCCGCCTTCCCACCCCATCTCCGCCGGCCAGGTCGTCGTGACGCCGACCGTGCCGCTAAGACCATCGAAGTACTGGATCGAGGAGGGCGGGTCCGCGAAGCTCGTGACCTGGAAGATGGTGGCCGGCGGACCCGCGGCGGCCACGACGCTGCCGCAAAGCACGAAGCCAAGCCCCGCGAGCGCCGCCATCGGTTTGTGGAACGCACGTGCACTCATCGCGACACTCCCATCCTCTCAGCGCCGTTGGCATTAGGAACGTCGTCCAGCCGGCCGGTCGAGATCAGTTCGGCATACCAGTGTCCGCTCGCCTTGATCGTACGCCGCGCTGTTTCAAAATCGCAGCGCACCAGCCCAAAACGCTGCGAAAAGCCGAGGGTCCACTCCAGATTGTCCATCAGCGACCAGACGAAGTACCCCCGCACATCGAGGCCCTCGGCCAACGCCTGGCCCACCGCACGAATGTGATCGCGCAGATACGCGATCCGCGGCTGATCATCGACAAAGCCGCGCGCGTCGGCCTGATCCGGGAACGCCGCCCCGTTCTCCGTGATGTGGATCGGCACGCCGACATACCGGCGGGCCAGCCAGTGCAGGAGCGGGCACAGCCCGCTGGGCGTGACCGGCCAACCCATCGTCGTATGCGGAAGCTGCGGCTGCGGCACAACCTCGATTTCCAGCGGCCCGACTCCCGGGGCGTGACGGATGACCTGGCTGAAGTAGTAGTTCAGCCCGAAGAAGTCCAGGGAGCGCTTCAGCAGGCGCGTGTCCTCCGCCGTGAACTCCGGCAGCGCCGCTCCGAAGCGCTCGCGCAGCAGGCCGGCATAGTCGCCGTAATACAGCGGATCGCCGAACCAACCGCAGAATTCCAGGGTCGCGCGTTCCGCGGCCGCCACGTCTTCGGGCGACTCAGAGGCGGGGAAGGCATGGAGCACGTTCAGTGCCGGACCGATGGCCCCGCGGTTGTGCGGCGACGCGCGGTAGCGTGCGACGGCGTGGGCGTGAGCCCGCAGCAGGTTGTGCGCCACGCGATATGCCAGCCCCGCGTCCTTGACGCCCGGCGCGTGTGTTCCGTGGATGTACCCGGCGTTCACGACGACCCACGGCTCGTTCAGCGTCACCCAGTGGTGCACGCGGTCGCCGAGCTTGTTGAACAGCACCTCGGCGTAATCGGCAAAAATGAGCGGCAGGTCGGGATGGGCCCAGCCCCCTAACTCCATCTGGAGCGCCGCCGGCAGATCCCAATGGTACAAGGTGACCATCGGCTCGATCCCGGCCGCGACCAGGCAGTCGACCAGGCGGTCATAAAACGACAGGCCCTGGTGGTTGATATCGCCGCGCCCTTGCGGCAGGACGCGCGGCCAACTGACGCTGAAACGGTAGGCGCGCAGGTTGAGGCGGCGCATGAGCTCTACGTCGTCGCGGAAACGGTGATAGTGATCGCAGGCGATTTCGCCGGTCTCGCCCTGGGCCGTCTTGCCGGGTATTGCACAGAAAACATCCCAGATGCTGGGGCCCCGACCGCCATCGGCCGTCGCGCCTTCGACCTGGAAGGCGGCCGTTGCGGCTCCCCAAAGGAAGGTGGACGGGAAAGCGTCGTCATTCGTGCTCAAAGGGGGTCCAATCGTAAAAACTGCGCCTACCGCGGTTCATGCGAAGTGGCGGGCGTGGCACCGCGCCGCCGGCGATGAACGCAACTATTTGCCACAACTACGCTTACGCAAGCGGCCGTTCTTCGCAGCCAGCACGAGGCGGCGAAGGCTCGGCGCGACAAGATCGCATGATAACGCTTTATGGAAGCGCTTGCAATGGAACCTCGGTGCTGTTATACTGCTAGACAGATATCGTGGTCCGGCGCTACGGTACCGTGGCGTTGCGTGGGCCTGAATCCGTGTCGGAACAGGCTGTGACTTCTGTGACTCGTCTGAGGAGGAGAGATCGAATGAGGAAAACCAGAATTGTGGCAGTGGCGTGTGTGCTTCTAGCGGTGGCCGGCGCGATGGCGTCGCCGACCATTAATTCGGCGGTCATCCATCCGCGAATATGGAACGACGACCCAAATTCGACGTTCACGTCCACGAACCTGTATCCGACAACTGTCGCGATGCAGGACGTGCACTCCGGTAACACTGGGTGGACCAACCTCCACACGTTCCGCCTGTCGAGCGACGGAGTAAACGACGCGGTGTTCATGAACAACGACGGCTTTGTGGTGGCCGCCGACGTCAAGATCACCGGCACATCGAACGTCGAGGGTGGCCTGGGCGTGTCGCCGTGGTGGTCGCCGAACGCCGCGGATGGCGTTTTCATGATTAACACCGAGTCCGGCGAGATCGCCTGCTTTGGCGCCCGGCTGCCGTTCTTCAGCTTCACGGCTAACAATGGCCTGCACTACACGAAGGGCCAGACGGTTCGTGAGCGGATCTCGTATGATCCGCGGGGATTGAGCGAGAGCGACCCCGGGGCTATCAAGTACTGGTACACCACCGGCGGCATCACGTATTCGAGCCCCTGGCTCAAGTTCAACCAGGGTGACCCCAACGAAGGCGTGATCTACGGCAACTGGGGCATCCTGAACGGTGCCCGTGTCGGCGGCTACTTCATGCCCAAGGTCGGAGGCCAAGGTGATCCGCCGAGATGGGGCGCGATCGAGTTCTCGAACTTCTCCGACCTGCCCGAGCCGGCCGGGCTGCTGCTGGTCGGTCTGGCGGCGGCCTTCCTCCGCCGAGGTCGCTGAGACTCACAGTGCGTGACTCGGCGGCGGAGTGCCGCCGATGGACTAGGATTGATTAGCACGGATGCGGGACCGGCTCCTCGGTGAGACCGGGGCGCCGGTCCCGCTCCTTGTCCGTCCGCGGAGGAGAGGCTGGAGCGTCTTGGAAACGGTCCCCCGTGGAGACGAACATGTCAAAGCAAGTATGGCGTGCGCGACGGGCGTTCACACTGATCGAGCTACTAGTCGTTGTCGCCATCATTGCTTTACTTGTCTCGATCCTCCTGCCGGCGCTCGGCCGCGCTAGAGAGCAGACCAAGGCGGCGGTGTGTAGCTCAAATCTGCATCAACTGGCGCTAGCGTCCACGTACTACGCGCAAGAGAACCAGGACCGATTGCCTTACATTCGAGGCACGAAGGTTCCTGGCAGCAATCCGCCCAAGTACAAGGCCCCATACTATCAGTACGATCAACTGCTCCGGCTCTACAAGTACCTGCCTGATTTGAAGATCTACCGTTGCCCCTCGGCACGCGAGAACAACTCGGTGCAGGTCTATGCCGGCGGGGCCGGCGGGCTGGGGGATCACGGAAGCTATTATACGGTTCTCGGCACCGACTCCGACTTCCGGCCGGCGTTGCGCGCCGGGTATTGGCCAGGCGTCAACCCGGCCGACTACCCCGACCTGCCGGTCAAACCGCTCTACTCCGAGTATTATTTCAACGATTGGGGCGCCGACGCGAAGTTCAAGGACGATACGCCGATACAGTCGATCAGCGGCAACACCCTCAGCCAGTTGCCGCTGCCCAACCTCACCGTCATCATGTGCGATGCGGTCTGGGAAACGACGACGCTGCTGCGCCACTTTGCGGCCAACAACTTCGCGTTTTTGGACGGTCACGTATCGAAGTTTCAGCAGGTGTACTACCTGGACCGGCGGCCGGTCAGCCTTAGTGAGAAGAAGGACTACGACGCCTTCGGGAACCGGCCGTTCTACGTGTGGGGGCTGTCGCGGGGCGTGCCCAACACGGTGGACGGATTGGGGTACTAACATGCCGCGAACCCCGCGGCGCCCGGCGGCCGGGCGGTGGCGGTGTCGACGGAGTGCAACGCAGGTCGGCCTGAACGGCAACGAAGGAGGTCTCATGATATCCAGGAAAGCAGCAGTCCTTGTGCTGGTTACGATGCTCGCGGCGCCGCTGGCCCTACTGGCCCGGCAGAACATCCTGCTCAACGGCAGCATGGAGTCGGGGCAGGGCGCATCCGCGCTCGATCCGAAATACGCGGACCAATGG
The DNA here is from genome assembly GCA_903914415.1 of uncultured Phycisphaerales bacterium. Taxonomy (GTDB): domain Bacteria; phylum Planctomycetota; class Phycisphaerae; order UBA1845; family Fen-1342; genus Fen-1342. The sequence continues at coordinate 20,451 of CAIWOY010000282.1, forward strand.
ACGTTCTTCGGCAAGAACGTGGAGCGGTCGGACACGGTCAATCTCGATCCGAACGGGCCCGGACACGCGCTGAAAGCGTTTAGCGAGCCCGCCTCCAGCACGGCCGGGGCGCAGCAGGACGTGCTGAACGTCACCGCCGCCCTGAACGTCACGGCCTCGGTCTCCCTCTATACGCCGGACTTCGACAAGCTAGGCGGCAGCGGGCAGGCTGGCCTGGTCCTGGAGTTCATCAATACGTTCGGCGGGATAATCGAGCCGATTCATGAGGTGTACCCGCTCAACGCCAGCTCGTCGGCCAACACGTGGATTCCGGCGACCATCGGCCCCTTGACAGCCCCGACGGGCACGGTGAAAGCACGGGTACTGTGCAAGCTGAACTGGACTCCGCTGGACGTCAGCGGCGCCGCATATTGGGACAGCGTGCGGCTTACGGTGGGCAGCGACCCGAACAACAAGGTCGCCAACGGCGGTTTCGAGACCCTGGGGCACAGTACCGGTCAGAGCGAAGTCGGCATTGACGATTGGCTCGGCTTCAACGACCAGGAGAAGTCCTCCGCCGTGGCGAAAGACGGTCTGGCGAGTGTGAAGCTGGGGATTCGCGAGGCGTATTCCGGGCTCTACCAGAACATGCGGGTACTGCGAGACGGCGACCGTCTTCTTCTGAAGGGCTATATCTGGAACCCGTCCGCCGACCCGCTTACCAGCCCCTCGCGCGCCGGGCTCAAGCTGGAGTTCCCGGAGCCGGTTCCACCGGCCGTCGAGAACCTGGCCTTCGACGCCAACGCCCCGGCGGACACGTGGACGCTGGTCCAGCTTTCCGCCCTCACGGTGCCTCCCGACGTTACCATCGTCCGCGCGGATTGCATTCTGGTCGCCGACGCGCTAACCACCGGCGCAGTGTACTTTGATGCGGCCTATGCGGAGCGGAGCAGCGCGCCGGGCGTCAATCAACTCTCGAACGCCAGCTTCGAGACTGGTACGGGCGGCGAGAACGGTATCGATGACTGGACCGAATTCGGCACGGCCGCGGCGACCACGCGCCTGAGCTGTTACGCTGTGCCGGCGCTCGACGGCGATTGCACAGCCCGATCCGCCGGGACGACCATCACGGGAATCTACAGCACTCAGGGATTCCTTGTGACGGCCGGCGAGACCGTTACGTTCTGGGCCTACCTGTACACGCCGGCCGGCGACAAGCTCGGTGGCCCCAACAGCAAAGCGGGCGTCAAGATCGAGTGGATCCTCGGCACCGTGCCCCCGCCGGTGGACATCGGCGACCCGAACAACACGATCTTCGCGGGCGCGGCGACGAACACCTGGCTGCCCCTGAGGATCGGCTACACCATGCCGGCCGGCTCGAACGCCGTGCCGCGGTACACGTGCCTGATCGAAAGAGGCACGGCGGCGACCGGCAAGGTGTACTTTGACTCGTGCGAGGCGGTCGTGCTGCACCACCTCGATGGGTCCGACTACTTCAATGGGTCCGACTACGACAATGATGACGACGAGGACCTGATCGACGCA
>CAIWOY010000283.1 GCA_903914415.1 uncultured Phycisphaerales bacterium
CGTGGACGCCATGACCAGGAAATCACCCGCGGCGTCAGGGTCGAGGTGTTCGAGCATCCGCAGGTGGGCGAGGTACTGCTCGGCGAGCCGGGCGATCGGGATGTCGTAGATGTCCACCTCGTCCCGGCGGATCAGGTACAGCAGCAGGTCCAGTGGCCCGCTAAACACGTCGAGTTGTACGCGGTAATCGGACACGCGTGGGGTGCTCATTTTGGAATTTGGATTCTCGATTTTGGATTTGGTGCGGAGACCGCTCTGCAATCCAAAATCCAAAATCTAAAATCTAGAATCACGGCTGCTTTCCCGCGGTTAACTCTCCGCTACCACGATACCGCACGCGTCATACACGTCCGCCATGACCTCCTGGGCCACCGCACGGGCGCGTTTCGCGCCCGCCCGCAGTATATCCTCGACGTCGTCCGGCCGAGCGGCCCACTGGGCCCGGATCGCGCGTTTGGGCCCGAACTTCGCCTCGTACAGCTCTGCCAGCCGCTTCTTCGCCTCGCCGTAGCCCATGGCGCCGGCGCGGTAGCGGCGGTCCCATTCCTGCACCTCCGCCGGCTCCGCCAGGAGCTTGAGCAGGGCGAAGACGATGCACGTCTCGGGGTTCTTTGGGTCCTCCACGGGCGTGCTGTCGGTCTTGATAGCCATGACCTTCTTCTTGATCGCCTTCGGGTCGCCGAACAGCTCGATATGGTTGCCGTAGCTCTTGCTCATCTTCTGCCCGTCGATGCCGGGGACGATGGGGGCGTCGTTGAGGCGCGGCTCGGGGCGTACGAAGACCTCGCGATAGGTCTGGTTGAAGTAGCCCGCCATGTCCTGGGTCATCTCGATGTGCTGCACCTGGTCCTTGCCGACCGGCACGAGGTGGCTGCGGTAGATGAGGATGTCGGCGGCCATCAGCAGCGGGTAGCAGAACAGGCCCATGTTGACCGCCAGGCCCTTGGCCACCTTGTCCTTGAACGAGTGGGCCCGTTCGAGCAGGCCCTTCCCCGTCACCGTGGAAAGGACCCACGCCAGCTCGGTCACTTCCGGCACATCGCTCTGCCGGAAGAACGTCACCTTGTTCGGGTCGAGGCCCATCGTCAGGTATTCCACGGCCACGTCCGCCGTGAACTGCCGCAGGCGGGCCGCGTCCTGGATCGTCGTCAGCGAATGCAGGTTCGCGATGAAGTAGAAGCACTCGTGCCCCTCCTGGAGCTCGATGTGCTGCTTCATGGCCCCGAAGTAGTTGCCCAGATGCAGTGTTCCCGACGGCTGAATGCCTGACAACACGCGCATATACGCCTCCATCCGCAGCCACACGACGTCCGGACGGTTCGCTCCCGGCGACACAGTAGACCAGCGCGTGCCGCGGGCGACAAGAGCAGCGGGGTGCGCGCCGATGCTTGCGCGGACGTCGGCCGGCTACCCCACCAACTCCCAGTTGCAGAAGCCGCGCACGTAGCAGAACTGCAGGAAGAGCCCGGCGGCCAGCACACCGGGCAGTACGGGCCACCAGCGCGGGCGCACCAGCCGTCGCGCTACCAGCAGGAAGCACGCCAGCGCCGCGAGCTGGTACCGGGCGATCCCGACCAGCCGCCCGCCCGCCGCCGGATCGGGCAGGTAGGCCAGCAGGAAGATGAAGATCGGCAGCAGAAACGCGACGCGTGGAATCCGCCCCGGCCGGCACAGGCCGACGACGCCGAGTATCACGATCAGCAGGTTGAAGAGCTGGTTCCACGTGCGGGCGTGCAGCAACTCACCGAACTGGCCGCGCAGCGTGACTTTGACCGGCAGCAAGCTTGGCTGGATGACTGGCGTGAGCGCGAGAATCCGATGCCACGGGTTGCGCACGTGCTGCGGGGCCCAGTAGGTCTGCGCCGCGAAGTAAGCGTCCGGGCGGCCGTAGCGGTGCCAGAGGTTCAGCTCGTGCAGCAGCAGGCCGCTGATTGAGAGGAGCCCGACCGCCGCCCAGCGGACCAGCCGGCGTGGCCACGTTCCCTGGCGCGCCTGAATGATCGCCGCGATCAGAACCACCGCCGCCAGCGCCACGCCGGTCGGCCGCGTAGCCGTCGCCACGGCCGACGCACAGGCGGCCAGCAGCAGTTGCCGGCGGTTCAGAAGCCAGAGCGCGACGGCCACGCAGGCGACGAAGAACGCGTCGGCGTACCCGGCGGAGAAGAACATCGCCGGCGGATAGCACGACAGGAGCGTGACCGCCCAAAAGGCCGTGCGCGCGTCCGTGCAGCGCCGCGCCCAGTCATAGAAGAACAGGATGCCGATCAGCGCGGCGACGTGCGACGCCACGATCAGGGCCACGTCTGCGCTGAACACCAGCGCAAATGGGCGCGCAAAGAGCGAATAACCCGGGAAAAACGCGACGGTGTCCGTAATCTCCGGCGGGTAACCGTTCATCATGATGCCCCCGTAGTGGCCGCTATCCCAGCGCACCAACGGCACCGGCGACCACCACGGCGCGTCGGGTCGCGTGCGATCCTGCGGGGCCAGAAGGGCCACGACGAGGATGATCGCGCGCGTGCACAGGAACCCGGCCGCGGCCAGCCCGATGCCGTAGCGCTCCAGCCTGTCGCCCATGGGGCTCATGCGGGGTGCTGAGGCGGAGGGTTGTCGGCGGACGGCGCCGCGCCGGCGGTGCGGAAGCGCACCAACATGCCCGCGGTGCGGTTGGACGCCAGTTGTGCGTGCTCAAGCAGCTCGACTTCGGCCTCGTCGGGCAGCACCTGCGACAGTGCGCCGACTTCCGATTCGTAGGCGTGCAGCAGCACGGCGCCGCCTGGATTCAGATGGGCCGGCGCCTCGTCGAAGAGCTGGGCGACCAACTGCTGGTGGTATTTGAGGACCGGGCGCGGCATCGCCAGGCCCGAACGCTGCCGGATCCAGGGCACCTGCCGCAGCAGGTGTTTGGCGACGTTCGTGAGCGCATTGTCGCGACGGAAGCTGTAGGGCAGGTTAAACGCGATCAAGTCGAAGCGACCTTCTACCGACGCAAGCAGGTCGGATTCGTAGCACTCCAAACTCACGCCGTTACGCCGCGCGTTGGCCCGCGCCGTGCGGACGGCGGCGCGCGAGATGTCGACGGCGACGACGCTGCGGCCCTCCTTCGCGAGGCAGATGCCGACAATGCCGGTGCCCGTGCCAAGGTCGAGAACCCGCTGGCCGGGGCGCGACTGCGTCAGCGCGAGCTGGGCGAACGCGCGGCTGTCGGCCTGGGCCTCCGAGACCCACGGCGGACACCGGACGGCGACGTTTTCCGAGAGCTCGCGCGATTCACCGGGCACCACGGGCGTACTCCTTCGCAGCGGGCCGGCGACCCGGGTGCGGGCCCAGGCGCCGAAGGTCATCACGTTCCAGCCCTCGCGTTGCAGGAAATCCCGGAGCTTGGGCGAACGCAGAGAGCGCAGCTCCATCGCCCGTTGGCGCGCCGTCGCGTACCTGTGCAGCCCGCGCGTGGGGTAGCGCGTGTCGCGGGCGTCCGGACCGAGGGCCGGGTGGAGCAGTAGCTCGACGCTGCCGTAAGGGGCCGCTTTCAGGCCGCTCAGCACCGGCCGCAGGCTCATGTCCGATGTGTAGCTTACCCCGACGAAGTAGTCCGTCGTGAGCAGACCGAACTTGCGGGCGGCCGTCGCGTTGATGCGGGCCAGGCGGTTGAGCACCAAGTGCCGAATGATGTTGGAGTTCACGTACGGCTGCAAGTGCTTGCGGAACCCGCCGGCCCCGTAGGGCAGCTCGCGCACCAGCCGCACGCAGGGCACGCCGTACTCGCGCGCCAGCCGGCAGGTGAGACGGAAGATGGGCGGGATCATGTGCACGTGCTGGTGTGAGTTGAGGTGGTCGATCGGCACGCCGTCGCCGAGCACCTTCGCGATCTGCGCGCGGAATTCAATCTCAATCTGCTGCAGGCCGGCGACCGTGCGGGCCAGCCGCATGAGCCAGACGAAGCCCGCCCGCAGCGAACCGCGCTCGTCGAGCAGCAGGGGTATCTGCGCGCGCGGCGCCACCGGCTCCGCTTCGTTGAGGCACAGGTGGATGCCGACGCCGAGTTGTGGGCAGGCCGGCAGGACGTCCGCCAGGGCGTGCTCGTACGCGTAGCCGTTGGCGCGCAGGCACGTGCTGGCCAGCACGCCTTCCTCGCAAGCGGTGCGAATCCCCTCGTTGAAGGCATACAGCAGGCCCAGGTCGTCGGCTTCGAGAATCAGCGACCGGCGACGGTTGCCGCACGGCTGGCCCGACGGCGGTCCGCTGGTGGGCCGCGGCTCGGCCGGTCGCAACGCGGCCAAACGGTCGCGGTCCGGCGCCTGGCGCGCCGCAGCCGGGTCCGCGCAGCCCGGAATGGTCGCATCCGCCTGGCTCATGCCCGCTCTTTGACCGAATCCTGAGTGCCATCTCAATGGAGTCGAGTCGTGCGCCGCCAGAGCCACCCGCGGCGGCGACCACGCCGAAACCACGCCGCGTATTGTACCCGGCCAGTCCGGCGGGAGCGCGGGGTGTCCTGGATCGTCGTCAGCGAGTGCAGGTTGGCGCTGAAGCAGGAGCAGTCGTGCCCGTCCTGCAGCTCGATATGCTGCTTCATGGCCCCGAAGTAGTTGCCCAGATGCAGCGTCCCCGACGGCTGAATGCCTGACAACACGCGCATAGACGTCTCCATCCCCGGCGGAGGGCCGTGCCGCGCCCGCGGGTCGAAAACGCCACAGAAGACCACCGCGCGCAGCGCGGGACAAGTGGGTGCCGGCCAGCGCCGGCGTAGCGCAGGCTCTGTGTGGAGCGTGCCTGTCTGGCCGCCGCCCGCGGCCTGCGCCGCGGGAAGGCGACAGGCCGTGCCCGCTTTCGACCGAAAATACCCGTTAGGGCCGTTTCGTTTTTGCGATGAAGCGATAATAATGCTCTGATAGACCGGCGGAATCTTCGTGCGCGGTGCGGGAGAGGCAGGCCGGCGTTTCCAAGCTGAAGGTGAGAACGATGAGACAAAGGCTGTTCACACTCCTAGTGGCGTTCACGCTCCCCGTCATGCTCGCTTCCAACCTGGGGGGGTGCGATACCAGCTTCCTCGTCAACAACAACGGCGACGCCAACGACATCGATAATGGCGGCGGCGACGCCAACGACATCGACAATGGCGGTAATGGTGGCGACGGCAATCTGAACATCGTGAAGACGGGGATCCTGGTCCGTCACGACGCCGGCTTGCTCTGCGGCGACGACCTGATCGCCTTCGGGACCAACGGCACACCGACCAACGACAGCAGCAACGTCGGCGTCTCCTACGTCTTCCCCTCGACGAACCCCACCGTCGGAACGCCCGTCCCGGATGCCGAGTTGTATGACAACAGCGACTTCGCCGTCGGCGGGCGCACGATCTTCCTGGCCGGCAGCAACACCGGTAGCCTCCTGTTCCAGGTCAGCGTCTTTAACGCCGACAGTGCGACGATCACCAAGACCTTCCCGGCCAACGAGATCCGATTGAGCGGCATCCCCGTCACGCAGGACGAGCCGGGCAACATCCGGGCCGATGGCGACTACTGCGTCGTGATCTGCGATCAGAATGCGGTCGACGATGGCAAGATCGTCAAAGTGATCGACGTCAGCAGCGGTACGCCCACCCTGATCGCCTTCGACAACGTGATCGGCTACGCCAACGGGGTCAAGCAGGTGGCCGTCGACGCCGAGTCGAAGAAAGTTGTCGCCGTCGTGAGTGCCGACGTGGACACCTTCTACATCTGGCATCTCGATGACCCCACCGCCGCACCCACCGTGATCCCGACGCAGAACGGCGTGAACGACACACAGATCAAGATTCGGGGCGGCTACATCATCGCCTTCGACGACCAGAACGACCCGATGGCGTTCCTGGTCGACCTGTCCAGCGACACGATCATCGAGCTGACCGAGGCCGAGGCCATTTACGCGGCCGCGATCGGCGGAGACAAGTTTGCGTTCTTCGCCTATCACGATTCTGATGACGCCCATGGCGGGAGTCAGCGGGCCGCGGTCGGGACCGTCCCCGGGCCGAGCTTCAACAAGCACGCCCTCAACGACTACATCGACGGCTCCACGGGCAACAATGGGCTCGTCGGCTTTGCCGGAACGATGTGCATCACACCGGATGGCAGCAAGCTCTTCCTGGCCGACTGGTACCTCCAGTACAGCTACGGCGACACGAGCTTCGTTGTGCCGGACGATCCCGACGGGACCGACCCGTGGGCCTGCCCGGCGTGGGACATTGATTGCAGCTGCGACACCGTCGGCTTCAAGACGGCCACCGACCGCACGCTGTCGCAGGACACGACGCTCGGGTACATCGTCCTGCCGTAGCCGGAACTCCCGGGCGTCCCCGCACGGTATCCGGGGTAACGCCGTCGCGGGACGCGAAACGCCCGGCGTGGTGTAACGCGGAGTCAGTCGTCGCGGGCAAGGTCCGTCATCGCGGGCCTTGCCCACGGCTTTTCATAGGGCGTCGCCCTGTCCGCTGGCGACCCGTGGGCCTGCCCGGGCACCGACGCGAGTTGCAGCGACAAGTTCTGCGGTTCCAAGACGCGCGCTTCGACGACCACCTCCTGCGACGAGACGCAGGTCGGATACGTCTTGCTGCCGTAGTGGCTCGTCGGACAAGTCTGTGACATGAAACCCGCCCGCGCGGTCGCGATCGACGGCCTCGCGGGCGGGGTTGTCAATGTACGGGGCGGAATCAGGGGGCCGCGCGTGAGCTTGCGAGCGCGCGGAGCGTCTCCAGTGTATTCGCCTGGAGCTGCGCGACGGCTTCGGCCTGCGCTTGTCGTGCGACGCGGTCCCAGGCGATGCTGACGGCGCCGGGCAGCACATTCTCCTCCCGCTTGGCCTCGCCCTGGGCCGTGGCCAGGATGAAGCCCGAGCGCGTGTCCACGAGCACCGCCTGGCAGACGGTGTAGTGACCGACGGCGTTGCCGGGCACGCAGAAGAGGCCGACGAACGTCCAGTACGCCATCGCCAGGTCGTTATAGCCCTCCTGGGCGTCGTCGTCCTGCATGTAGACCAGCAGCAGCGGGGCATGGAGCATCGCGGCGGCGTCGCGCAACGATTTGAGCGTCGGCTTGCCGGGCGCGAGCAGCGCGGTGACGAACTGCACCTGCTCGACGGGTGGCGTTTCTGAATTCGACGTGGCTGCGGTCAACTTCCGCCAGCCCGCCGCCTCGTCGCCGGCCGGCACGGCCAGCGCGGCCGCCGGCTCCTCGTTGCGCGAGTAGCAGGCATGAGCCGGGGGGCCGGCGAGCTTCGCGACGGCCAGCACCGTCGGGAACGAGGGACGCACGTCGGCCTTCAGGTACGTCTCGATGGCCTGATCGGTCAGACTTTCCAGCTCCGGCGACAGCGCGTTCATCTTCACGCCGGGCTTGACGACGCCCTTGTAGCTCGGAGCGCAACTGGCGAGCGCGCCGACCCCCACGACCACGACGTTGACAATGCTGAGCGACATCCACCTGGACATGTGCACACCCCATTTCTCGCGTCGTTACGCCGGCCGCCGCGGCCGGACACGTTACATGTTCAGACACGAGGCCCGCGTACCACGTTGGGGGCGGAAATGCAACGGCCTGGACAGAGCCGGTTCCGGGTCTGCGGGCCGGGCCGCGGGCGGCAGGGCCGCGCGGACCAAAACAAGGCGGCCCGGCGTTCCGGGGGGAACGCCGGGCCGTAAAGCCGGCAATGACCTACTCTTGCCC
>CAIWOY010000284.1 GCA_903914415.1 uncultured Phycisphaerales bacterium
CCAGTGGGCCTTCGGACATCCCACCGGCCAGGGCGGCGTTTCGCACGGTGGGCCCGATCCAAGCAACGGCCACACCGGCGCGAACGTCTATGGCGTGAACCTGAACGGGGATTACGCGACGGCGACCGGCGGCCCGTGGCGGGTTACGGCGGGTCCGATTAATCTCCAGGACGCGACCCAGACGAGCCTCAGATTCTGGCGCTGGCTGAACTCCGACTACCAGCCCTTTGCCTACGCGACGATTCAGGTGTCGAAGGACGGGACGAACTGGACGTCGGTCTGGCAGAACGGGGGGTCCGTGATTCAGGACGCCGCGTGGTCGCAACAGACCTACGACATCTCTGGGATCGCGAACAACCAGTCCGCCGTGTGGGTTCGCTGGGGCTACCAGATCGCCAGCGGCGCCTGGGCGTACTCGGGCTGGAACATCGACGACGTGGAGATCTGGGCGCTCAGCTCGTGCACCGGTCCGGCGATCACGGGCCAGCCGCAGAGCCAGGTGCGGCGCGTGGGGCAGTCAGTGACGTTCAGCGTGACGGCGTCGGGCACGAGTCCCGGCTACCAGTGGCGCAAGGGTGGCGGCATCATCGGCGGCGCGACGAGCAGCTCGTACACCATCAGCCCGGTCGCGACGGGCGACGCGGGCAGCTACGACTGCGTGGTGACCAACGGTTGCGGGAGCGTGACGAGCAACGCAGCGGTGCTGACGGTGGCGCATCCGGGCGACATGAATTGTGACGGGCAAGTAACGTTTGCGGACATCGACTTGTTTGTGGAAGCGCTCGCCGGCCAGTCGGCCTGGACGCACGCGCCGTGTCCGTGGCTGAACGGGGACTGCAACGGCGACGAGAGCGTGACCTTCGCGGACATTGACCCGTTTGTTGCCCTGATCGGCACGAGGACGCAGTAAAGAGGGCTGTAGACTGCGGAGGCCGCGGTCGATAGCACGGAGGCGGGCTGTGGATGCGCAGAATCACTGCTGTCGAGCGGCCCGCGGCATGGTTATAGGACGGTCACGCGAGCGGGCGGGTGCGGGAGTGTTCGCCGGAAAACGCCCGCGCTGCACAGTTTCTGCTTATCACGAGCCTGTCGGGTGATATGATTGTTTTTGAGCAGTTCGTGTGGATGAGTTTTCGGACGCGCCGGCGGAGAGAGCGTGCACTGGGATACTTCGAGCTTCCATCCTTGATTGCCAGCCCTCCTGTCGGACGGTTTCGAGCGCCTGGAATCTGTTGCACGCCCGGTGATCGTGGCTGCCCTCGCCTGCGGCGGGCTATTTGAAGGAGAGCAGATGTCGTCGAACTTGCGCTCGGCCAGCGGGGCTGTACGGCTTGCGGTGGTCTGTGTCGCGCTGTCGTGCGCGGCGGTTGTCGTGGCCGGACCGGCCCAGTCCGCGGTAAGCGTCAGCGTGCTTGAGAACGCCCCCGACCGGGTCGTGATCCAATATCAGGTGGGCGACTATCAGACCGCCCAGGTGGACGTGAACGGGCAGCCGTACACGGTCGTCCGGATTCCGCATGAGGCGCACTCGCTGATCGCCGGCGCGCCCGACCTGCCACACGTCGCGCGCAGCGTCATCATGCCGCAGACCGGCGGGTTGACTGCTTCGGTGGACCCGGCGGCGTCCGTCTACGCTGATTTCCCGGACGTCGCGTTGGCACCGTCGAAGGGGGATCTGCTCCGCACCGAGGACCCCGCCACGGTGCCGTACACGTTCAACCAACCGCTCTATGCGACCGACGCGTTCTACCCCGGCCGTCTGGCCCAGGTCCATGAGCCGTACACGCTGCGCGACTTCCGCGGCGCGGTCGTCGACATCTACCCCTTCCAGTACAACCCGGTTACCCGGACGCTGCGCGTTTACAGCACGATGATCGTAACGGTCAAGTTCGACAATGCCGCGGCGACCAGCGCACGGAGTCTCCGCCCGGCGCGGCCCATCGTCCAGGCGTTCGACCAGATCTACCAGGCACACTTCATCAACTACAGCCCCGTAGCTACCAGCTACGCGCCGCTGGATGAGCAGGGGTCGATGCTGATCGTCTGCTACGATGCGTGGCTCGCGAACGTCCAGCCGCTGGTGACGCACAAGACGTCCATCGGCATCCCGACCACGGCCGTCGGCGTGTCGACCATCGGCAACAACGCGACCTCCATCAAAAACTACATCCAGAACGTGTACAACCAGGGCAGCCTGGCGTTCGTGCTGCTGGTGGGGGATTCGGCCCAAGTTGCCACGCCGAGCGCGTCGGGCGGCTCGTCCGACCCGACGTACTCGAAGCTAGCCGGCGGCGATGACTACCCCGACATCATGGTTGGCCGTTTCTCCGCCGAGACCGCGGCGCAGGTGGACACGCAGGTGCAGCGCACGGTCGAGTATGAGACGATGCCGGCCACGACACAAACCTGGTTCCACAAGGGAACGGGCATCGGCTCCGAGTACGGCGGCTCGGGCCAGGGGGACGACAACGAAGCCGACTGGCAGCACATCGACAACATCCGCACGCAGTTGCTCGGCTGCAGCTACACGCAGATCGATCAGTTGTACGGCCCGAATTCCCCGACCGCGGCGCAGGTCAGCACGGCCCTGAATGCGGGCCGTGGAATCGTGAACTACTGCGGCCATGGCAGCATGACGTCATGGGGCACGACCGGGTTCTCCAACAGCAATGTGACCGCGCTCACCAACGACAACATGCTGCCGTTCATCTTCAGCGTCGCGTGCGTGAACGGACAGTTCGCCAGCGGCACGTGTTTTGCCGAAGCCTGGCTACGCGCCACGCATAACGGAGAGCCCACCGGCGCGATCGCAACGTACATGTCGTCGATCAACCAGGATTGGGACCCGCCGATGCAGGCCCAGGATGAATTCAACAGCCTGTTGTGTGCTGGGACTTATCACACCTTCGGCGCTCTATGCTTTGCTGGTTCTTGTTCGATGATGGACGCATACGGAACCGCCGGCGTCAATATGTTCAACACCTGGCACGTCTTCGGCGACCCCTCGCTCCGCGTCATAGGTGTCGCGGAGCAGCCGCACGGCATGGCGGTCACGCCCGACACCGGCTTGACCGCGCAAGGGCCGTGCGGTGGACCGTTCACGCCCAATAGCGTCGTCTACACGCTCCAGAACAAGAACAGCACGCCGCTCGGCTACCAGGTCACCAAGACAGCGACCTGGCTGTCGCTCGCGAATGCCTCCGGGACGATCCCGGGCAACGGCAGCGCGACCGTAACGGTGTCGTTCAGCTCCTACGCGAACATCCTCGGCACGGGGAACTACTCCGACACCGTGCAGTTCGTCAACACGACGGATCACGACGGCGATGCGACCCGCAGCGTCGCCTTGAAGGTCGGGTCCCCCACCAAGCTGTATGAGCAGACGCTGGACACAAACCCCGGGTGGCCGACGCAGGGCGAGTGGGCCTTCGGGCATCCCACCGGCCTGGGCGGCCTTTCGTACGGTCGGCCCGACCCGAACAACGGCCACACCGGCGCGAACGTCTACGGTGTGAACCTGAGCGGGGATTACTCGACGACGACCATCGGCGGGCCCTGGTACGTAACGGCTGGTCCGTTTGATCTCCACAACGCGACCGAGACGAGCCTCAAGTTCTGGCGCTGGCTGAACTCGGACTTCCAGCCCTACGCCTACACCACGATTCAGGTGTCGAAGGACGGGACGAACTGGACGCCGGTCTGGCAGAACGGGGGGTCCGTGATTCAGGACGCCGCGTGGTCGCAGCAGACCTACGATGTTTCCGCGGTCGCGAACAATCAGGCGGCCGTGTGGTTCCGCTGGGGCTACCAGATCGCCAACGGCGCCTGGCCCTACTCGGGCTGGAACATCGACGACATTGAGGTCTGGGGCTTGCCGGCCTCCGGCCCGACGTACCTGCATGGCGACATGAACTGCGACGG
>CAIWOY010000285.1 GCA_903914415.1 uncultured Phycisphaerales bacterium
CATCCTCGACCCCCCCAACAAGGCCGGCGTGCGGCGGTTCGTACACATCAGCTCCATCAGCGCCTACGGCTATCACACGAAAGACGGAACGTTCGATGAGACGTTCGAGCTGGGGTACAAGCTGTACAAGTGGGCGTATGACAGCAGGTCGACGATCGCCGCCGAGCGGATCGCGTGGGAGGCGCACAACGCCGGGCGGATCGAGCTGACGGTCATCCGCCCGGCGTGGAGTTACGGGGAGCGCGACCGCACGACGATCGCCCGGCTGTACCGGATGATCAAGGCGGGGCAGGCGAAGATCCTGGGCCGGGGCGACAACCGGCTGAACGTGGTCTACGCGGGCAACATCGCGGAGGCGGCGGTTGAGGCGGCCGGCCGGGCGGATTGCAGCGGCCAGGCGTTCAATTGCAGCAACGACGGCGAGATCACGCAGCAGCAGTATTTCGATCTGCTGGCGCGGGCGATCGGGGCACCGCCGGTGACGAGACACGCGCCGTACCGGGCGGCATACTTTGCGGGTTTTGTGCTCGAGTGCCTCGGGCACGCGCTCAAACGGAAAAAGCCGCCGTTTGTCACGCGGTACGCGGTGTGGTTGATGGGTCGGCGGTCGTACTTTTCGGCCGAGAAGGCCCGGCGCGTGCTGGGGTGGAAGGCGACGGTGCCGTACGAGGTGGGCGTGCCGAACACGGTGCGGTGGTACGAGCAGAATGTGGTGCGCCGCGGTGGGTAGGGCGGCCTTTGGCAGCGACGGGCGAGGCGGCTGGGTAGACTCGTCCGCGCTCGTTGCCTCGTATACTATGCGCATCCTGGCGCATCCTGGAGACCGCGAGGCGGAGCTGTCGATGGCCGTCAAGTTACGCATTTACCTCGACACTTCAGTCATCAGCGCGTGCGTCGATCCGCGTGACCCTGTCCGCCAGGAGTTGACGCGGGAGTTCTGGCGCCGGCGGCCGGTGTACGAGGCCTACATTTGCCCGCTCGTGCTTGAGGAGATCGCGGCCACGCGCGACGTGGCGCGTCGCGAGGAGATGCGTCGACTGGCGGAGCCGCTGATTGTGCTGCCGTGGCAGGCGGAAACGGAGGGACTTGCCGAACGGTACCTGTCGTCCGGGGCGTTTACTCCAGCGCTGCGGCAGGACGCGCGGCACGTGGCGGCCTGTACGGTGGCCGGGATCCCGGTGCTGCTGAGTTGGAACTTTCGCCACCTGGTAAATCGTACGCGGCGAATTCGCGTGAACCTGGTAAACTCAGAAGCGGGCTATGGTCAACTCGACATCATCGCCCCGCCAGAAGTGGAGTAGGCTGCCCAATGGGTGCGTTGTTTGATTATCAGACGCTGGCCGAGCGTCTTGCCATCCCCGCCGATCAACTGGCGGAGCTCGCCCGGCTCGTGCGCGACCAGTACGGTCGGGACGAGATGATGGCCGAGCTGCGCATGCTTCGCACGCTGCAGGCCATCGAAGGAGGGGAACTGACCCTGGGCGCGGTTCTGGCCGAATTCCGGGCCAGCGTGCCTGCGCCGCTCCGTGCAGGCTGAACCTGGTTTTCACGTTCGGTCTTACGCGGGCACGGCCAGATACCGTCGCGCCCAGGTCGCCAATACTTCCGCGACGAAGCGGGCATCGCTTTCGCGCGCCGCGAGCAGGTGATCGGCGCCGTCGAGCGCGCTGAAGCTCTTGGGGTGCCTGGCCGCTTCGAAGATCCGCCGGGCGTGGTCGATGAGCACTGGTGGCGCCCGATAAACGCGGCGGAGAGAATCGGTCGCGGTTCCGGCGACCGCTGCGGATGGCCGAATGTTATCGGCAGCGGGCGGCCACGGGAAACGGCGGGCGCAGCGGCGGCGGCGCTGCTATCTGAAGCTGCTTAACACCGCGCACGATTCGGACGATGCACCCTCCGCAGGGCGGTTGCTGCGACGGCCGCAAGCGGAGCGCGCGGGAGATGGTGGTCTCTTCGCGAGTCCCCAAGGAGCGCAGCGGCACAGAGCCGCGAGGTGCACGATGAGCATGGCATCGACCCCAACTGAGGCGGTGGGCTTTGTGCTGACAACGCCCGCCCCGGGCACCGGGTTGCGCAAGACGCAGCGGCCGCCGGGCACCCGGTCGGAGCGCTGGAAGCGCTTGTGCAACGATCTTTCCGAGCGTGCCGAGGCATTGCGTCGCCTGCGTGACGACATCGCGCCGCGTGCGGTGGAGCTGGAGCAGCGCGCGCAAGAGCTGGAGCAGCGCTGCCGGAATGTGGACGCGCGCGCGGCCGAGTTGGAGGAAGCGAGCCGGCGCAGCGAAACGCTGGCCGGGGAAATCGAGCACCACGCGGCGGAGCTGCAGGCGCACCAGGAGGAGATGGAGGCCCAGCGGCAGGCGTTGGAGGCGCGCGAGGGGGACCTGCACGCGCGGACCGCGGCCCTGGAGGAGCGGGGCAACAACCTCGCGGCGCTCACACAACAGCTCAACGAGCGCCGCCAGGAACTGGATACGCGGGCGGTTGAGTTGAACACGCGGGCCAACGGCTTGGCGGCCGAGTCGCAGATGGTGGACGAGCGCCGGGCCGCGCTCCAGGCTCTGCAAGACGAGTTGAAGGGGCGGGCCGGCGATCTTGACGAGCGAACCCGGGCGCTGACCGCGCGGGGCGACCGCCTCGAGCAGCAGGAGCGCACGTTACAGGACAGCAGCGCGGCGCTGGAGGAGCGCAGCCGGGCGAGCGAGGCGCGCCAGGCCGAGCTGGAGACCTGGGCGGCACGCGTGCAGGAGCACGAGCGGGCGCTGCAAGGCGCGACCGAGGAATTGTCGCAGCATCGCCGCGAGTTTGAGGCCCAGCGGGCGGACTGGGAGCAGCGGCGGACGGCGCTGGCGCGCGAGCTGGAAGAACAAAAGACGGCCCTGACGTTGCGGGCGCAGAAGCAGGAGGAGCAGGAGCGGGCGGCGAGCGCGGAAAACGAGGCGCTGAAGCAACGGCGCGGCGCGCTGGAAGCTCAGGCGTCCGAGATCGCGCAGCGTCATGCAGCGCTGACGGGCCAGCAGGCGTTGCTCACGGAACGCGAGGGACAGGCTGCGCGGCGCGAGCAGGGCCTGCGTGATTGGCAGGCCAAGCTCGAGGCGAACGCGACGAACGTCCAGCAGGAACTCGCACGCCTCGATGGCCGCGAGCGGGCCATTGAACGCCGGACTGAGGAGCTCGCGGCTCAGGAGCGTCGGGCGGGCGTGCGGCGAACCGAGTTCGAACGCCGGCAGGCCGGCTTTGACACGCGGGTGCGCGCCCTGGCGCGCTGGATCGCGGCGTACGTGGGGTCGGCGCGTGAAGCGAGCTGCGAAGAGGTGCCTGCGTTGGCCGGCCGGCTGTCGCCGGGGGGCGATGAGATGGTGATGACCCCGACGGCGGACGCCGCACCAGTGGAGGCCGGCGGGAACGAGTAAGCGGGCCGGCAACCGCGCGTCGCCGCGGCGAAGCCTTGACGACGCGCCTATGATGCGCAGTTCATGGGCGCTGACGAGTTGGTGGCCGACGTCCCGGTTGCTCCCGGTCCCGCCGTCGATGGGACGGCAGCGCGGGGGCGGGTCCGCGCGGGGGTTCTGTATGGCGTGGCGGCCTACGGCCTGTGGGGTGTCTTTCCCCTCTACTTCCGGGCGATTCGGCAGGTCCCTCCGCTGGAGATCGTGTGCCATCGGGTGATCTGGTCGCTGGCGTTCCTGTTGGTCCTGATGTCGCTACGGGGCGGCTGGCGGGCGACGCGCGCGGCCCTGCGGTCGCGGCGGAACCTGGTCACGCTGGGCGCGACCACCCTGCTGATCGCGGGTAACTGGCTGGTATTCATCTGGGCCGTGGCGCATGACCACGTGCTGGAGGCCAGCCTGGGGTACTTCATCAACCCGCTCGTGAACGTTCTGCTGGGGTTAGCTTTTCTGCACGAGCGGCTGCGGCGCTGGCAGCTTCTGAGCGTCGGGCTCGCCGCCGCCGGCGTGGCGTATCTCACGCTTGCGGGCGGGCATTTGCCCGGCGTGGCGCTGTTCCTCGCGGGGACGTTCGCGTCCTACGGTCTGTTGCGGAAGATCGCCCAGGTTGATGCCCTCATCGGCCTCACGGTCGAGACGGCGTTGCTCGCACCGCTGGCCTTGGCGTACCTCGCGTACCAAGTGGCGCACGGCACCATCAGCTTCGGACACGGAGCGCTGCGGGTGGACGGGTTACTCCTGCTGGCGGGCGTCGTCACCGCGGTCCCGCTGTTGTGGTTTACGGAGGCGGCGCGCCGGCTGCGTCTCACGACGATGGGCTTCCTGCAATACATGACCCCCACCGGTCACTTCCTGCTGGCCGTGTTGGCGTTCGGGGAGACCTTTCGGTGGACACAGGGCGTCGCGTTCGCCTGCATCTGGGCCGCGTTGGCGACGTACTCGCTCGAGGCGGCCACCCGAGCGCGCGCCGGGCCCGCGGTCAGCCTGCCCCCGGGGATGGAGTGATCGGCGCAAAAAGAATAGGCCGACGTCGGTTGTCCAGTCGCGCCGCATGGGAAAGGATGAGCGTCGGAAGCGAGAATCTCTCCCGCGCACCGCGGTCGACAGCCGCATGCCGGCCTATCGGCTCGCGCCATCTCGCCAGTGCCGTGTCCGGGGCGGTTCACCCGACGGGCGCGGCTTTTAAACCCTGGCGCTTGGCGTGCAAGCCGACGGCGTAACTCAGAATGAGTCAGCGAGTCTGGGCTTTCTCCTCGCCCCGCCTGTTACGCCTGCACTGTCGCTCCGCGACGCAGCCCGATGGTGCGTGCGCCGCAAAGCGGACTCCGTTTAGGCTTGTTTACGCGCATCGAGCGCCAGCCTGGCGGCCCTGGACATGCAGCCGGGCTCTTGTACGGACTACGGACCGTGGGATTCTGATCATGCTTCAGCAAAACACCGTCCGCGCAACGCGAGCCGGTTCACCCCCGCGCCATTGCCCAGTCTTTCACGATAAACCACGACCGTACGTGTCCTATAGACCGGGGGGCGCCTTCTCTCCACCACAGGCCTTATCATAATCGCGCGGGCCGCCCCATGTCAATCCGGCGTGCTCTTATCGCACTGTGGGCGTGTGCGTCGGTCTTTGCAGCGTGCCGCATCCGCACGTAAGATCGGGGCTCGCGCAAGGGCTTCCTGCGTACCGTGTTAAGGTCACGTTGCACCGCCGCGACGACCCGGCCCATCGGCGACCTGGCGGCGGCAGCTCGGAGAGCGAGGCATGAGCAGTTCGGGTTACGAGGCTGCCTATCGGCGGTCGCTGCAGGATGCGGAGGGCTTCTGGGGCGACGCAGCCGAGGCCATCCACTGGACGCGGCGCTGGACGCGCGTGCTCGACGAGTCGCGTAAACCCCTCTACCGCTGGTTTGTGGGCGGTGAGCTCAATACATGCTACAACGCGCTCGACCGGCACGTCGAGCAGGGGCGTGGCGATCAGGCGGCGCTGATCTACGACAGTCCGGTGACGGGCACGGTCCGCAGCTTCACGTACCGCGAGCTTCGCGACCTGACCGCGCGGTTCGCCGGCGTGCTCCGGCAACAGGGGGTCGGCAAAGGCGACCGCGTCATCATCTACATGCCGATGGTGCCGGAAGCGCTGGTCGCGATGCTCGCGTGTGCGCGGATCGGGGCGATTCACAGCGTGGTGTTCGGCGGGTTCGCGCCGAAGGAGCTGGCGACGCGCATCAACGACGCCAAGCCGAAGCTCATCGTGTCGGCGTCGTGCGGCATCGAGGGGAAACGCGTCATTGCGTACAAGCCGCTGCTGGATGAGGCGATCCAGATGGCGGCGAGCAAGCCGGAGCACTGCATTATTCTCCAGCGGCCACAGGCGGCGGCGGAACTGACGCCGGGGCGCGATCTGGACTGGGAGGCGGCGATGAAGGCGGCGACGCCGGTGGATTGCGTGCCGCTGACAGCGACGGACCCGCTGTACATTCTCTACACGTCCGGCACGACGGGCATTCCGAAGGGCGTCGTGCGCGACCACGGCGGCCACGCGGTCGCGATGCAGTGGACGATGAAGAACATCTACGACGTGCAGGCGGGCGACGTGTACTGGGCGGCGTCGGACATCGGGTGGGTCGTAGGGCACTCGTACATCGTGTACGCGCCGCTGTTGGCGGGCTGCACGACGATCCTGTACGAGGGCAAGCCGGTCGGCACGCCGGACGCGGGGGCGTTCTGGCGCGTCATCGCGCAGCACAAGGTGAACGTGCTGTTCACGGCGCCGACGGCGTTCCGGGCGATCAAACGCGAGGACCCGGAGGGGCTGCACATCAAGAAGTACGCGTTGGGCAGCCTGCGGGCGCTGTTCCTGGCGGGCGAGCGGTGCGACCCGGATACGCTGGTGTGGGCGCAGCAGCGGTTGGGGGTGCCCGTGATCGACCATTGGTGGCAGACGGAGACGGCGTGGGGCATCGCGGCGAACTGCATGGGCCTCGGCATGTTGCCGGTGAAGCCGGGGTCGCCGACGAAGGCGTCGCCGGGGTACGACGTGCGGATTCTCGACGAGGCCGGCGACGTGGTGCCGGCGGGGAAGACGGGCAACATCGTCGTGAAGCTGCCGCTGCCGCCGGGGTGCCTGCCGACGCTGTGGAACAACGATGCGGGGTACCTGGATTCGTACTTGTCGCGGTATCCGGGGTAC